>NZ_JBFBKQ010000005.1:0-430532 GCF_040686595.1 Arthrobacter sp. NPDC080082
CCGTCGACCCAGCGGCGGGCGACCCGGGTCAGGAAGTCCGGGTCATGAACCGCCGCGACCGTGGTCAGGACTTCTTCCATCCGGGTCACGGTGGCAGGGTCGGTCAGGAGCCGGACCCGGTCCAGGGCCTGGGTGATGATGGTCGCGGACCGGGACGGGACCTCCCCTCCCGCGAACGCCGCGGCCAGTTCCCCGTGAACGGCCGGGATCGGCTGGCCGGTCAGCCCAACCCGGGGCAGAAGTTCCCCGGCAAGGCAGAGGCGGCGGTGCGCCTCGGCGGCGCTGATCCGTAGGCGGTCCCGCAGGAAGTCCGTGGTCCGCCGATACCCGTCACCCACCGGCCCAGGCTTTGAGCGATCACAATCATCGGCCGCGGCGGCCTGGGTTCGCGTCCGGTCGACCGCGCCCGCCGCAACAACCTGCAAGAACTCCACCGCCCGGGCGAGTTCCTCCACGTCCCCGGCGAAAGCCGCCGCCTCAGTGAAACCCAGGACACCGGCGTCGTCGACCGCAGACGTGCAGGCCTCCCGCAGCGAGGCGGCGATATCCCCCAACGTAATACCGCCGCACCCGCCAGCGACCGGCCGGTAAGCCGGAAGAAGCGAAAGCGCCGAGGGAGTTCCCATGCACTAACAATGCCAAGGGGGTCTGACATTATGGGCCGCTGACCGCGAAAAAGGGCGGAACCGGCGGAACCGGCTAAATGAGCTAAGGGGCTCCCCTAGTCCTGGAGGAGCTCGAGGTCTTCCTCGTCGTCGACGGCCTCACGCTCGTCGTCGTCATCCTCGTCATCGTCCTCGTCGAGGACCTCCAACGGTGTGACTTCGCCGTACGCTTCGTAGAGGGAGTCGTCGTAGACTTCAAAAGCATCGGCAACGGCAAAAAACGCTGCCTCCACCGCCGGATCACCGTCGCTGCGCTTCGACGCTGCGGCGGCCAGATGCTCCTCCAAAGCGGAAGTGAGTGACTGAAGCGCGACACGCGGATCGATGCTCATGACTTCACGTTAGCCCGAAAAAGACGAAAATGGAGAGCGATGAGGGAACATTTTCTGAACAGCTCGGTCCGTCGGGAACGGGACTACGCACGGCAGTACGAATACCTCGTACTGACGGTCAGCCCTGAGGATTCCCTGCCCGAGGCGCGCCGCCTGCTGGCCGCCCACTCCGAATACGGCAAGTGGGAATTGGAGCGCAGCGTCCTCTACGTCGGCGGGAGCCGGCGCTTCTGGCTCCGCCGCAAGGTCATCCAGGTCCAGCGGACCGTCTAGACCCCAAAAACCCCTAAGCGGCCCCCAAGGAACCTGCTATTCCTCCACCGGTCCCAGCCACGAGTTCGCCACCGTGTTGTGCGCCGACTCGTCGTCGGACGGGTGGAACATCCCGGCCAGCACGTCCCGGTAGAGCCGCTCCAGCTCCGAGCCGCGGAAGTAGCTGGACCCGCCCGAAACGCGGATCGCCAGGTCCACCACCGTGCGGGCGGTCTCCGTGGCACGCACCTTGACTCCCACCAGCTTGGGGAACCACTGGCCGCCGTGGTCCGCGAGGGCGTCGACGTCGGCCGCCACCGTGGCGAGGTAGGGGTAGAGGGCATCCATGGCCATCGCCGCCTCCGCGACCTTCCAACGGATGTCCGGGTCCTGGGCGTAGCTGCGGCCGCCGTTCTTGTACGAGGTGCGCCGCTTGACCGCCTCCACGCCCAACTGCAGCGCGCGCTCCCCCAGGCCGGTGTACACGGCCGCGAGGAGCGTTTCGAAACAGGCGAAAATGGCGAAAATCAGCGGGTCCGCGTTGGGTCCCACCGGCAGCTTCCGGAAAATCCGCTCCGGCGGCACCACGGCGCCCTCGAGCAGCGTGGTGTTGGACTGGCTGGCGCGCATTCCCAGCGTGTCCCAGTCGGAAAGGATCCGGTAGCCGGGCGTATCCCGGTGGATGAAACCATGCACCAGTTCGCCCTCGCCGTCCCGGGCCGAGGCGTCCTTGCCGAAGATCCCCAGCCGGGTCCAGGCCGGCGAGAGGCTGGTGAAGATCTTCCGCCCGGTGAAGGCGTAGCCGCCATCGGGCTGAGGGGCGGCCTCGGTGCGGGAGTCGAAGAGCACGGAGTCGTTGCCGGCCTCCGAGTTCCCGAACGCGAAGATCTCCCCCTGCGCCGCCTCCTTCAGGATGAAGTCCAGGGAGGAATCCCCGCGGGCGGCCAGGACGTGGGCGACGCCGGTCCACACCAGGTGCATGTTGATCGCCAGTGCGGTCGCCGGTGCCGCCGTCGCGAGCCGCCGCTGCAGTTGCGCCGCCCCCGACAACCCGAGTCCCAGCCCGCCGTCGGACGCCGGCACGAAGATCTTCAAGTACCCGGCGTCGGCCAGGTCCTGCAGGTCTTCGGTGAAGAAGGCGTTGTCGCGGTCGTAGCCGGCCGCCCGGGCGCGGATCCTTTCCAGCAGCGCGTCGGGGAGGATGTCTTCGGGTGTCATGGCGTGCAGTGGCCTTCTGTCGGGGGCGGCGGTGGCGTTTAGTAGTTGGTCAGCAGGGTGTTCAGCACTCGCGCGCCGAATTTCAGCGAATCAGCCGGCACGCGCTCGTCGACGCCGTGGAACATGCCGGTGAAGTCCAGCTCGTCCGGCAGCATCAGCGGCGCGAAGCCGTAGCCGGTGATCCCCAGCCGGCTCAGCGACTTGTTGTCCGTGCCGCCGGAGAGCGTGTACGGCAGCACCTTCGCGCCCGGGTCCTCGGAGTGCAGCGCATCGATCATGGAATCCACCAGGTTCCCGGCGAACGGGACCTCCAGGGAGACGTCGTTGTGGACGTAGCTGACGTCAACGCCGGTGCCGGCGAGTTCGCGGACGATCTCGAGGACCTGGTCCTGCTGGCCGGGCAGCGTGCGGCAGTCCACCAGGGCCTCGGCCGACTCGGGGATGACATTGTGCTTGTAGCCGCCCTTGAGCAGGGTGGGGTTGGTGGTGTTCTGCAGCGTCGCGCCGACGAAGCGGGCCACGGTGCCGAGTTCCTTGAGGATCTTGTCCGGATCGTCGGGATCGAATTCGACGCCGGTGAGCTCGGTGACGCCATCGAGGAACTGGCGGGTGGTGGGCGTCAGCTCAATCGGCCAGCGGTATTCGCCGATCCGGGTGACGGCGGCGGCCAGCCGGGTCACGGCGTTGTCCGTGTTGATCTGCGAGCCGTGGCCCGCGCGTCCGTGGGCCACGAGGCGCAGCCAGGAGATGCCCTTCTCGGCGGTCTGCAGCAGGTAGGTGCGCTGGCCGCCGATGGTGGCAGAGAAACCGCCCACCTCGGAGATCGCCTCGGTGGCGCCCTCGAAGAGTTCGGGGCGGTTGTCGACGGCGTAGCGGGCGCCGTACGCGCCGCCGGCCTCCTCGTCGGCGAAGAACGCGAAGATGATGTCGCGCTTGGGTTTGCGGCCGGTGCGGGCAAAGTCTCGAAGGACCGAGAGGATCATGGCGTCCATGTCCTTCATGTCCACGGCGCCGCGGCCCCAGATCAGGCCATCCTTGAGCTCGGCACCGAACGGGTCCACGGACCACTGCTCGCGCAGGGCAGGCACGACGTCGAGGTGGCCGTGCACCACC
Source organism: Arthrobacter sp. NPDC080082 (assembly GCF_040686595.1). Lineage (NCBI taxonomy): Bacteria > Bacillati > Actinomycetota > Actinomycetes > Micrococcales > Micrococcaceae > Arthrobacter > Arthrobacter sp. NPDC080082. The sequence goes on from NZ_JBFBKQ010000005.1 coordinate 3,581, forward strand.
AGGGCGGACGCGGAGGGATCCTCGCCGGCCATGCGGGTGACGACATTGGCGCGGCCCGGGGCGGACTCGAAGATCTCGGCTTCCAGCCCTACCTCGGAGATGAGGCCGGCGGTGTATTCGGCCGCGGCCCGCTCGCCCGGACCGGATCCGTCACCGTAGTTCGAGGTGTCGATCCGGATCAGCTCCTGGCAGATCCGGACGACTTCATCTTCGGGCCGAATGTTCGTCATCTCGCTCCTCGTGGCAGTGGCTCAGTGCTCCGTTCAGCCTACCCACAAGCCCCGATTATTTGTTTTCCGAATCCCCGTGCTAGAGTCTTTCTCGCTGCTTCCGAGAAAAGCAAAACGCTGAGAGGCGGAAATCTTCCCGGAAATACCACCTGCGCGGGTGGCGGAATGGCAGACGCGCTAGCTTGAGGTGCTAGTCCTCGAAAGGGGGTGGGGGTTCAAGTCCCCCTCCGCGCACAAAGGGAAATGTCCCGGAATTCACTGCGAATTCCGGGGCATTTCTTTGTTTAACACGGCGGCAAACATGAGAGCCCGGTGCAACGACAGTGTCAGGGCATGGAAAAGGCCGCGCACCCTCGCGTGCGCGGCCTTCGGGCCGACGGGCCACGGCCCACAGGCGCCCAGAACCCCTAGACCCCCAGCAACCCCGCCGCGTCCTGACCGGACAGCGCGGCCAGCACGCGGGGCCGCAGGCCGGGCCACTCCTCGGTCAGCAGCGACAGGATGACGAAGTCGCGCCACAGCCCGTCAAGGTTGCGGGAGGACCGGCGCCGGGTGCCCTCGGCCGTGAAGCCAAAGCGCACCAGGGAGGAGAGGGAACGCTGGTTGCGTGCATCGACGTCGCACTCGATCCGCCCCGCACCGCAGGAGAACAGCCAGTCCAGCAACGTGATCTTGACCTCGTGGTTGACCTTGGCACCCCACAGCTGCGGATCCAGCACAGTGCGGCCGATCTTCACGCACTCGGTGCCGCCGTCGTATGAAGTGATGCCCGTGGTGCCGACGAACCGCGACTGGCCCTCGGGCAGCTTCTGGTACACCGAGAAGATCTGCAGTCCGGAGAACCGGCGTTCCACGAAGGCGGTCAGTTCCGCATCCCCCACGGGCCGGGCCTCGCTGTCGCTGAAGCCCTGTGACCAGATCACCTCCTGGCCGAGGAGCCGGGCCAGGGGCTCGATGTCCAGTGCGGTAAACGGTGCAAGGACGAACCTGCCGGAGACTGTTTCCAGGCTCGGCAGAGTGTCGGGGATGAGCAGCGCCATTGCGGCCTTTCTCGTGCGCGGTGAAGCGACGGGGAGGATGGTGTCGAAGGCCGTTTTTTATGTGCAGAATTGCGGCGGCAAGAGAAATTATCACCCCGGTGGCACCGTGCGCAACGACACGCTGGCGGACCCTCCGGTGAGGGTTTCAGGTGGCCCCGTGAGCCTCGCCGAGCAGCTCGTGCAGGCCCGCGGCGCTGCGGGCCAGGCTGAGGCCCGGAGTGGCGGCGATCAACGGCAGCAGGAGCCGGTTTTCCTTGTCCAGGTGCAACGAGAAGACGCGCTGCAGGGCACCGGCGACGACGGCGGCCGCCACGCCGTGGGCGGCCCTCAGCTCCTCCAGCAGGCCGACGATCACCCGATGCTCCGCGAGCATCCCGTCGACCAGCAGCGTCCCCTCCGGCAGCGCAGCCGCCCCCGCGTACAGTGCGTCCTCCTCTGCGAGCGCGTGCGGGAGGAGCTCGTCCTCACACCATTCGACCAGGACGGCATGTGCCTCGTGCTCCCCTACCGTGTCCCCGGAAGCCACCGCATGGATGAGAGCCTCCGTGAGCTTCTCCAGGCGCCGGTGCATCCCGGCGTGGTGGGCGGTGACGGCAGCGAGGGCCGCGTCGTCGTCGGTGGTCATGGCATCTCCCTCTCCGGTAGGACGATCCGGGACGGTGCGCCCACTGTAGGTCCGGCGCCCGCGCGGAGGACAGGACCGTTGGGCCCGTGTTTGGGTTGTTCCCGGCCGGCCGCGCTAGCGTTACTGCCTATGGTTGACCTCGAACACTTCCGGCGCCTCCTGACCGAGGAGCGGGACCGCAAACTGGCTTTACTCCCGGCACTGCGCCGGGACATCAGCTCCGTCAACGCGGCCCGGCAGGATGCGAACGTCGACGACGAGCACGACCCCGAGGGTTCGACCATCGCCTTCGAGCTCTCCCAGGCCTCGGCCCTCATGGCGCAGAGCCGCGAAAGCCTCGCCCAGATCGAGGCCGCGCTGCTGCGGATGGACGAGGGCCGCTACGGAATCTGCGAAGTCTGCGGCGGCCCCATCGCCGAGGGCCGGCTCGAGGCCCGGCCGTGGACTCCGTACTGCATCACCCATTCCTCCGGAAAGGCCTAGCCCCTTTATGCACCCGACAGCCGCCGCTGCCGCCCCCTTACTGAACCCCCAGTTGAACCTGACGGCAGCCGACGCCGCCGGGACCTGGTGGGACCGCATCATCGCCGGGTTCGGCCACGCCCCCTCCCCCGTCGTGACCGCCACCGAACTGTGGCTGGTGATCGGCGTCGCCGTCGCCGTCTCCATCCCCCGGGCCAGCTGGCGTTACTTCGGCCTGCTGGCGACCGTCACCCACGAACTCGGCCACGCGTTCGCCGCGCTGATGACCGGGCAGCGGCTCGGCGGCATCCGGTTGAGCCTGGATCACTCCGGCACCACCACCAGCTACAGCCGCCGGCCGCTCGCCGCCGTGTGGTCCACGTTCTGGGGCTACCCGGTCCCCGCTGTGGTGGGCGCCGCCATGGTGTGCTGCGGGTTCACCGGCTGGGGTCCGGCCGCGATGTCGGTGGGGACCCTGATCCTGATTGCTTCCTTCCTCTTCCTCCGCAACGGGATCGGCATCCTGATCACCGCGGTGGCCGTCCTGGCCGCGGTGTTGCTGGTGCTCTTCGTTCCCCCGTCCCTCATTGGCCACGTGATGATCGGGCTGGGGCTGGCCCTGCTGGTCGCCTCAGTCCGGGACCTCGGCAAGCTTGCCGCTGTCCACACCCGGCACCGCAGCCGGCTGTCGACGTCGGACGCGTACCTGCTGGCGCGCGCCACCCGCATCCCGGCGCCCGTGTGGCTGGTGCTTTTCGCGGTGGTCGTCGCGGCGGCGTGGTGGGCCGCCTGGCAGCCCATGGGTCCGGTGCTGGCGGCGCTGCCCGGCTAGGCTGCCGGAACGCGGTGCTCCCGGGCTTAGGCTGGGGGCATGAGCGAAGACACGACGACGAACCAGGCCTTCAGCACGAAGGGCGCCTATGTCACCGGAGGGGCAGAGTTCACCCGGGACACCAACTACATCGAGGACCGGATTACCCGTGACGGTGCCCCCGGCGCCAACGGCGAACCGGGCTGGCCGGTGGAGGCGGGCCGCTACCGGCTGATCGCCGCCCGGGCGTGCCCCTGGGCGAACCGCACGGTCATCGTCCGCCGCCTCCTGGGGCTCGAGGACGTCATCTCCCTGGGCCAGCCCGGACCCACCCACGACTCCCGCTCCTGGACCTTCGACCTGGACCCGGACGGCAAGGACCCGGTGCTCGGCATCGAACGGATCCAGGACGCCTACTTCCGCCGCTTCCCGGACTACCCGCGCGGCATCACCGTCCCCGCGATCGTGGACATTCCGAGCGGCGGGGTGGTCACGAACAACTTCCCGCAGATCACCCTGGACTTCTCCACCGAGTGGACCGAGTTCCACCGCGACGGCGCTCCGGACCTCTACCCGGAAGCCCTCCGGGAGGAGATCGACGCAGTCAACAAGCGCGTCTTCACCGAGGTCAACAACGGCGTCTACCGCTGCGGGTTCGCCGGCTCCCAGGAGGCCTACGACGCCGCCTACGACCGGCTCTGGACCGCCCTGGACTGGCTCGAGGAGCGCCTTACGGGCCAGCGCTACCTGGTGGGAGACACCATCACCGAGGCGGATGTCCGGCTCTTCACCACGCTGGCCCGCTTCGACGCCGTCTACCACGGCCACTTCAAGTGCAACCGGCAGAAGCTGAGCGAGATGCCGGCCCTGTGGGGCTACGCCCGCGACCTTTTCCAGACCCCCGGGTTCGGCGACACCACGGACTTCGTCCAGATCAAGCAGCACTACTACATCGTTCACGAGGACATCAACCCCACCGGAATCGTGCCGAAGGGACCGGACACCTCCGTCTGGCTGACCCCGCACGGCCGGGAGGCCCTGGGCGGCCGCCCGTTCGGCAACGGCACGCCACCGGGACCCGTCAAGGCCGGCGAAGAGGTCGCCCCGGGCCACGGCGCGGCCTGACCGTGGCGGAACAACGCCCCAGTTTCCCTTCACCCACCGCGCCCCCATCCGGTAACCCGTCAGCTAACGCCTCGACATCCGGCTCTTCCGCTTCAACTGGCCACGCCGCGCCGGAGTTCGCGGCCGTCCGGGAGCTCTTCGACACGTTCCTGGCCGCAGACCCCGCCTACAGCGCCCAGCTGGCCGTCTACCGGCACGGCACCAGGGTCCTCGGGCTAAGCGGCGGGCCGGGACTGGCCGCCGACAGCATCACCGGCACCTACTCGTGCTCCAAGGGCGCGGGCGCACTGGTCATCGCCCTGCTGGTCCAGGACGGTGTCCTGGACCTGGACGCACCGATGGTCAGCTACTGGCCGGACTTCGGGGCGCACGGCAAAGACACGCTCACCGTCCGCCAGGCCCTCTCGCACCAGGCCGGGGTCCCGGGAATCCGCGGCGGCTTGACGCTGGCCGATTTCCCGACGGCGGAGGGCGGGCGGCGCCTCGCCGCCGAGGCGCCGCTCTGGCGGCCCGGGACGGCCTTCGGCTACCACGCCCTCACCATCGGGATCCTGATGGAGGAACTCTGCCGCCGCGTGACGGGGACCAGCCTGCAGGAACTCTTCGACGAACGGATCCGGCGGCCCCACGGCGTGGACTTCTTCCTGGGCCTTCCCGAGGACCAGGAACCCCGCTACGTGGACGTCCCCTATGACGAAGAGCCGCCGGCGGACCCGTTCAGCCTGGAGGGGATCACCAGCAACGCGCCGGTGAGCACCATCATGGAGCTTCCCAACCACCGCACCATCCGCGCCGGCGGCATGAGCAGCGCCGGTGGCGTGGGCTCCGCGGACGGGCTGGCCCGCCTCTACGCCGCGGCGCTCACCGGCGTCGAAGGCGGCCCGGCCTTCCTCACCCCCGCCACGGTCGGCATCATGGCAGAGGAACAGGTGTGGGGACTGGACCGCTGCTCGGCGCAAAGCAACGCGTTCGCCGTCGTCTTCATGAAACCGCAGCCGGAGCGCGACTTCGGCAGCGCCCTCGCGTTCGGGCACGAGGGCGCCAACGCAGCCCTCGGCTACGCGGACCCGGCTTACGGGATCGGCTTCGGCTATGTCCCGCACCGCGCCGAGGAGGGCCGCACCAACGGCAGGGCACAGCGGTTGTCCGCGGCGATCCGGAAGGCCTGCGCCTCCGCCGACGTGTAAGGCCGCCGACCTGGAATCCCAGGGTGGAGCCCGCCCCGGCGCCGGCGGTTCCGGCCGCGACGACGATTAGTCCAGTTGTCGCAGGCCGCCCCGGACCCTAGGGTGGGCCGGATGGCTAGTGACGAGAATACCGACGGCGCGAGCCACCCCTCCCGGTTCGACAAGGCGCTTCGCGCGGTGCGGGCCAGCGTGTCCGCGGCCCTGCTGTGGCCGCGGCTGCAGCTGGCCATCAAGGCGGCGTTGGCCGCGGGTATCGCCTTCGCCATCGCACCGTTCATGCCCGGCTCCGCCGCGGACTACCCGTACTACGCTCCGCTGGGCGCCCTCGTGGCCATGTATGAGAACGTGTCGGGTTCGATGCGCCAGGGGGTGCAGACCCTCGTGGGCCTGGCGATCGGCATTGGCCTGGCCTTCATGCTTTTCAGCCTCGGCCAGCCGTCCCCGTTCACCGTTGCCCTGGTGATGGGCCTTGGCGTGGTCCTGGCCGGCCTGCCGAAGATCGGTTCGGGCAGCGACTGGATTCCGACGGCGGCGCTGCTCGTGCTGCTGGTGGGCGGCCACAACCCGGACAGCTTCTCCTTCGGCTACCTGGTCCAAATGGGCGTCGGCGTGACCGTGGGGATCGTGGTGAACCTGCTGGTCTTCCCGCCCCTGCACTTCAAGGCCGCCGCCCTGAGCCTCGCCGAACTGCGGCTGGCCCTGGCCCGGCAGCTGTGGGACATGGCGACGGCGCTGGAGGAGAACTGGCCGCCCGAACACGAGGACTGGGCCCGCCGCTCCGATGCGCTCGCCGCCCACACCCGCTCCGTCCGCGCCGCGGTGCAGAAGGCGGACGCGAGCCGGCGCGCCAATCCGCGGCGCCGGCTGCACCCCCGCGACGTGGACGCGGACTACCGCGACCTGCGGGACCTCGAACGGCTGACCTTCCACATCCAGGACGTCACCCAGGTCCTCTCCGACGTCATCTGGGCCAGCGATCACCCGTTCGTGATCCCGTCCGGCCAGGAAGCACCGCTCGCCGCCGCCATGGCCCGCGTGGGCGACGTCCTCCGGTCCACGGAAGAGGAGGACTGCGAACGGCAGGCCGAGCGCATCGCCGAGGCCAACGCCGCCGTAGACACGCTGACGCAACAGGTCTCCGACGGCGACCACACCCCCGGGGCCCCGAACGCCGTCGAGTCCGTTCTGCTCAGCCTGCACCGCATGCTGCGGGTAGTTAAGTCCTCCGCCCGGGACTAAGTGCCCGGGAGCCCTTAACGAACGACGGCGGCCGCCCCCACCTCGGGGACGGCCGCCGTCGTCGTCTGATGAACCCTCAGGCCCAGCCCTCCAGGACCCTCACGACAGGGGCGTGACGGAACCGCTGAAGTGCTTCCGGCCCGAGCGCGGGCTCCACGCCACGTACTCCGAGCCGAGCCAGGTGCCCTCCTCGGCCTGCGTAGTGCTGATGTCCAGCGCCACGCGGGCCGGCAGGAACACCGGCGCCTCGAAGCGGACGTCCCAGCGGAACGCGTCGCCCTTGGCGGCACCGACGTCGGCCAGCGCGCGGGACGCCAGGTACATCCCATGCGCAATCGAACGGCGCATGCCCAGAGCCTTGGCGCTGAGCACGCTCAGGTGGATCGGGTTAAAGTCACCCGAAACCGCGGCGTAGGCCCTCCCGGTGTCCACGCCCAGCTGCCACAGCGCCGTCGGGTCCGGCGCGGTGAACGCGGCCGGCGCCTGGGCCGTGGAGGGCTTGTCGATGCCGGGCAGGAAAACACCCTTGGCGAGGTAGGTAGACACGCCCCGCCACCGGACAGTGTCAGCGGCGTTGCCGTCCTCGGCCGCCCCGCGGACCTCGGCCACCAGGTCCAGCTGGGTGCCGGCGCGGTGGCCGCGCAGGTTCTCCGCCCAGGCCCGGATGTCCAGCGGCTCGGTGAACAGCACCGGCGCAGACTGCTCCACCGTGTTCTCGAGGTGGATCATGCCCAAAAGCGGCAGCGGGAAATCGTCCCGGTTCATCACGGACATCGCCAGCGGGAACGCCAGGGCGTGGATGAAACCGGCCGGCAGGATGTCGCTGGCCGTTTCACCGATCAGGTGCTGGTAGGCGGTCAGGTTGTCGACGCCGGCTCGGACTCCGCGGACCTCGTGGCTCTCGGCCGGCAGCGCGGTGCCGCCGTGGGCCCCGAGCAGCCGTCTACGCGCCGCAGACGCGGCAGCGTTGACGTACAACTTGGACAGCGACGGCATCTCCGCCAGCAGCACAGGCGCCGGACTCATGCTCCCACCAGGTTCTGGCCGCAGACCCGCAACACCTCTCCGGAGATGCCGCCGGCGGCGTCGCTGGCCAGGAACGCGATGGCCTCGGCCACGTCGCCGGGCCGGCCGCCCTGCTGCAGGGAGTTCAGTCGGCGCGCCACCTCGCGGGTGGCGAAGGGGATCTTGGCCGTCATCTCGGTTTCGATGAAGCCGGGGGCGACGGCGTTGATCGACCCGCCGTGCTCCGCGAGCAGCGGTGCGGTGGCCCGGACCATGCCCATCACGCCGCCCTTGGAGGCGGCGTAGTTGGTCTGGCCGCGGTTTCCGGCGATGCCGCTGGTGGAAGCCACGGAAACGATCCGCGGCGAGGTCCGGAAGTGCTCGGAGGCGAGCAGGGCCTCGTTGATGCGCAGCTGCGCGGCGATGTTGACCCCGATCACCGAGCTCCAGCGGGACTGGTCCATGTTGGCCAGCAGCTTGTCGCGGGTGATGCCGGCGTTGTGGACAACGATGTCGAGGCGGCCGTGGCGCTGCACGGCGTGGTCGATGATCCGCTGGCCGGCATCTTCGCGGGTGATGTCCAGCTGCAGTGCAGTTCCGTGGACCTCGTTGGCGACGGCCGCGAGGTGGTCCCCGGCGGCGGGAATGTCGATGACGATCACGGTGGCCCCGTCGCGGTGCAGGGTGCGGGCGATCGCGGCGCCGATCCCCCTCGCGGCGCCGGTAACTGCCGCGACCTTGCCGGTCAGCGGCTTCTCCGGGTCCGCGGGCAGTTCGCCGGCGTCGGAGGTGACGGTGAGGAACTGGCCGTCGACGAAGGCGGAACGGCCGGAGAGGAAGAACCGGAGGGCGCCGAGCGTTCCGGGACTGGTGGTCCGGGCGCCGTCGGCCAGGACGATGCCGTTGCCGGTGGCCCCGGCGCGCAGTTCCTTGGCGAGGGACCGGAGCAGGCCGTCGACTCCCTGCCGGGCCGCCGCGGCGGCCGGATCCGTCGCCTCGGCGGCGGAACGGGAGATCGTGACGACGCGGCCGCCGGAGGCGAGGTCGCGCAGCGAGGCGGCGGCGGTCAGGACGGGCCTCTCAAGGTCCTCGGGCCGGGCGGCCTCGTCGAGGACCAGGATGATGGCGCCGAGCTTCTCCCGGGGCACGGCGTGGCGGCGGACGTCGAGATCCCACGCCAGCAGCGCCGCGGCGAGCTCGTCCGCGCCGGCACCGGCGCCCTGGACCAGGATGGGTCCTTCGATCAGCGGCTGGCCGGGCCGGTAGCGGCGGAGTTCCACCGGCTGCGGCAGGCCGAGCTTCTTCGCGATGTCCCGGCCGAGGCCGCGGCTCACGAACTGGGTGTATTTGTCAGTCATCCGGTTCCCCCTAGTGTGCTTCCAGAATGGCGACGACGCCCTGGCCGCCGGCGGCGCAGACGGAGATCAGGCCGCGGGCGGGGCGGCCGTCCACGGTGCCCTTGCGGTGCAGCATGGTTGCCAGCGAGGCGACGATCCGTCCGCCGGTGGCGGCGAACGGGTGGCCGGCGGCCAGGGAGGAACCGTTGACGTTGAGCTTGGCCCGGTCCACGGCACCCAGCGCGCCGTCGAGCCCCAGCCGGGTCCGGCAGAACTCCTCGTCCTCCCAGGCCGCGAGGGTGCTAAGCACGGTGCCGGCGAAGGCCTCGTGGATTTCGAAGAAGTCGATGTCGTCAAAGGTCAGTCCGTGGCGGGCCAGCAGGCGCGGCACGGCGAAGACGGGGGCCATCAGCAGGCCGTCCTTGCCGTGGACGAAGTCGACCGCGGCCGCCTCGCCGTCCAGGACGGTGGCGAGCTTGGGCAGGTCGTGGGCGTCGGCCCATTCCTCGGAAGCCAGCAGCACCGTGGCGGCACCGTCGGTCAGCGGGGTGGAGTTGCCGGCGGTCATGGTGGCCTCGGCGCCGAGGTTCTTCCCAAAGACTGGCTTGAGCGTGGCGAGCTTTTCTAGGGTGGTGTCCGGGCGCAGGTTGGAGTCCTTGCTCAGGCCGCGGTACGGGGTGATGAGTTCGTCGAAGAACCCGTCGTCGTAGGCGGCGGCCAGGTTGCGGTGGCTGTTGTACGCCAGCTCGTCCTGTGCCTCGCGGGTGATCTTCCACTGCGCGGTGGTCAGGGCCTGGTGCTCACCCATGGACAGGCCGGTGCGCGGCTCGCCGGTGTTGGGCGCGTCGGGGGCCAGGTCCTTGGGGCGGATGCGGCTGAGGATCTGGAGCCGCTGCGGCAGGGTCTTGGCGCGGTTGAGGTCCAGAAGGATTTCGCGCAGGCCCTCGCTGACGGCGATCGGGGCGTCCGAAGCGGAGTCAACGCCGCCGGCGATGGCGGAGTCAATCTGGCCGAGCTTGATCTTGTTGGCCAGGCCCAGCACGGTCTCCAGACCGGTGGCGCAGGCCTGCTGCAGGTCGTAAGCGGGGGTCTCGGCGGAGAGGGCCGAACCCAGGACGGCCTCGCGGGTGAGGTTGAAGTCGCGCGAGTGCTTCAGCACGGCGCCGGCGGCCACCTCGCCGATCCGTTCATCCTGCAGGCCGAAGCGGGCGATCAGACCGTCCAGTGCGGCGGTCAGCATGTCCTGGTTGGAGGACTTGGCGTAGGCGCCGCCGGTGCGGGCGAACGGGATGCGGTTGCCGCCGACGACGACGGCCTTGCGCAGCTGCTGCACCGGTGCCGCCGGGCGAGCTACAGAGTCCTGCGGGCCGGGTGCGGGCGTTCCGTTTTCAGGCATGGGCTGTCTCCTAGGGATCTGAACGGTTACTGATACCCAGCGTACCTGATACGCTGGGTATCGTGAACATCCTGGAAGCAGACCCCGCCGCGCACGGCGCGTCCTCCGGCACGCCCGGCGCCGCCGTCGACGGGCGCGCCTCCCGCTGGCAGTCACACCGCGAGGAACGCCGCCGCGAACTCATCAAGTCGGCCCGCCGTGCGGTCCATGCCCTGGGCAGCGAGGCTTCGATGGAGGACATCGCCGCCGCCGCCGGGACCTCCAAGTCGGTCTTTTACCGCTATTTCGGGGACAAGGCCGGCCTGCAGCAGGCCGTTGGCGAGGTTGTCCTGAACCAGATGCAGCGCCGGATCGGTGAGGCCGCACAGGCCGCACAGACTCCGCGGGAGGGCCTCTTCGCGATGGTGTCGGCCTACCTGCAGATGGCCGAGACCAGCCCCAACGTCTACACGTTCGTGACCCGGTCCGCGCCAGGCGAGCCCGAAAGCCAGAACGGGCCTGCCGCCGCCGGCGCCCTCGGGCACTTCTTCGACGCCATCAGCGAGATGATCGCCGCCCCCATGCGCCAGCAGCTGCGCGCGGCCCCGGGCAAGGAGGCCGTGATCGGCTATTGGCCCAACGCCGCGATCGGCCTGGTCCGCAACGCCGGCGAACAGTGGCTGGCCAGCCCCGACTCCCCCGCCAAACCCGGGCAGGAGGCGATGGCGCGGCAGATCACCGACTGGCTCTGCTTCGGCATCGCCCCCGAACTCTCCGACCTGCCCTCCCCCTGAACCCTTGCCCCTGCACCCGCCCACCAGCACCACGATCCACCCGGCCCCGCGCCGGAAACCGCAACACCTGAACGATGTCAGTGCCAACGAAGGAATCGACATGACTGAACTAGCCGACCGCACCCCGGACACCACCAGCTCCTCCCGCCCCGCCGCCGCCCGCCCGCAGGGCACCGGCAGCCCCGCAGCGGGTGCCACCCGGGACGCGGCCCCCGCCGTCGACGTCGCCGCGCTCGGTGAGCAGCTGCTGGGCAAATGGGCGGACGTCCGCCGCCAGGCCCGCGAACTGGCCGGCCGCGAGGAACTGCACAAGATCGAGGGCCTGACCCACACCGATCACCGCAAGCGCGTGTTCGGCCAGCTCGGCATCCTGGTGGACAACGGCGCCGTGCACCGGGCCTTCCCGAAGGAACTCGGCGGCGCGGACGAACACGGCGCCAACATTGCCGGCTTCCAGGAACTCGTGGTGGCCGACCCGTCGCTGCAGATCAAGGCCGGCGTCCAGTGGGGCCTGTTCGGCTCCGCCGTCAACCACCTGGGCACAGAGGAACACCACAAGAAGTGGCTCCCGGGCATCATGAGCCTGGAGATCCCCGGCTGCTTCGCCATGACCGAGACCGGCCACGGCTCCGACGTCGCAAGCATCGCCACCACCGCCACGTATGACCCGGACGCCGGGGAATTCGTGCTGCACACGCCGTTCCGCGCCGCCTGGAAGGACTACATCGGCAACGCCGCCAACGACGGCCTGGCCGCCGTCGTATTCGCCCAGCTGGTGACGCGGGGCGTCAACCACGGCGTGCACGCCTTCTACGTGGAGCTGCGCGACCCGGAGACCAAGGAGTTTCTGCCCGGCATCGGCGGCGAGGACGACGGCGTCAAGGGCGGCCTCAACGGCATCGACAACGGCCGGCTGCACTTCACCCAGGTCCGGGTCCCCCGCACCAACCTGCTCAACCGCTACGGCAACGTCGACGCCGACGGTACCTACACTTCGCCAATCGGCAGCCCGGGCCGGCGCTTCTTCACCATGCTGGGCACCCTGGTTCAGGGCCGTGTGTCCCTCGACGGCGCCGCCGTGACCGCCTCCAAGCTGGCACTCAAGACCGCCATCCAGTACGCCACCGAACGCCGCCAGTTCAACGCCTCCTCGCACACCGACGAAGAGGTGCTGCTGGACTATCAGCGGCACCAGCGCCGCCTGTTCACCCGCCTGGCCACCACCTACGCGGCCGGCTTCGCCAGCGAGCAGCTGCTGGAGAAGTTCGACGACGTCTTCTCCGGCCGCGCCGACACGGACGAGGACCGCCAGGACCTGGAAACCCTGGCCGCGGCCCTCAAGCCGCTGAGCACCTGGCACGCCCTGGACACCATCCAGGAGTGCCGCGAGGCCTGCGGCGGCGCCGGCTTCCTGATCGAGAACCGCTTCGCCTCGCTGCATGCGGACCTCGACGTGTATGCCACCTTCGAGGGCGACAACACCGTCCTGCTGCAGCTCGTGGCCAAGCGCCTGCTGGCCGATTACGCCAAGGAGTTCCGCGGCGCCGACTTCGGCGTGCTGGCCCGCTACGTCGTCGGCCAGGCCGGCGGCGCGGCGATCCACCGCACCGGCCTGCGCGGCGTGGCACAGTTCGTGGTGGACACCGGCTCGGTCCAGAAGGCCGCCAGCGCCATCAAGGACGAGGCCAACCAGCGCGCGCTGCTCACCGAGCGCGTCCAGGCCATGGTGGCCGAGGTCGGATCCGCGCTGCGCGGGGCGAACAAGCTCCCGCAGGAGAAGGCCGCCGCCCTCTTCAACAGCCACCAGGACGAACTCATCGAGGCGGCCCTGGCGCACGCCGAGCTGCTGCAGTGGGAGGCCTTCACCGAGGCCCTGCACCGGGTCACCGACCCCGGCACCAAGACCGTGCTGACCTGGCTGCGTGACCTGTTCGGTCTCTCCCTGATCGAGAAGCACCTCTCCTGGTACCTGATGAACGGCCGCCTCTCCATGCAGCGCGCCCGCACCGTGGGCGAATACATCAACCGCCTGCTGGTGAAGATCCGCCCGCACGCCCTGGACCTGGTGGACGCCTTCGGCTTCGGCCCCGAGCACCTCCGGGCCGCGATCGCCACCGGCGCCGAGAAGACCCGGCAGGATGAGGCGCGGGAGTACTTCCGGCATCAGCGCGCCAGCGGCCAGGCCCCGGTGGATGAGAAGACTCTCCTGGCCCGCGAGGCGCGGGAGCAGAAGGCTGCCAAGGCCGCGGGTAAGGCCAAGCGCTAGGTCCGCACCCCGCGTCCGATACGACGACGGCGGCGCCGCCCCCAGGGATGGGGACGGCGCCGCCGTCGTTAATCTGCCGTGCTGACCGGCCGGGCTACTGCCGGCCGGTCCGCCTTGCGGGCAAGGTTACTGCGGCAGGACCGAGCGGTAGACCTCAAGCGTGGTCTCCGTGATCGACTCCCAGGAGAAGTGCTCCTCGGCCCGGCGCCGGCCGGCCCGGCCCATGGCGCGGGCACGCTCCGGATCGGAGACGACCTCGGTGAGGGCGGCGGCGAATTCGCGCACGAACTTCTCGGGATCCAGCGGGGTTCCGGTGCCGTCGGTGACCTGTTCGAGTACCACGAGCAGTCCGGTCTCGCCGTGCTGCACCACCTCGGGGATGCCGCCGGTGGCGCTGGCCACCACCGCAGCGCCGCAGGCCATCGCCTCGAGGTTGACGATGCCGAGCGGCTCGTAGATCGAGGGGCAGGCGAACGCGGTGGCGTGGCTGAGCACCTGGATGAGCTCGTGCCGCGGCAGCATCCGCTCGATCAGGACCACGCCGCTGCGCCGGGCCTGCAGGTCCTCGATCAGGCGCGCGGTCTCGGCGGCCAGTTCCGGAGTGTCCGCGGCGCCGAGGCAGAGCACCAGTTGCACGTCGGCCGGGAGTTCGGCGGCCGCCCGCAGCAGGTACGGGACGCCCTTCTGCCGGGTGTTGCGGCCGACGAAGACCACGCTGGGCCGGGCCGGGTCGATGCCGAGGGCGCGAATGGCATCGTCGTTCTCGTCCCGGTTCCACAGGCTGACGTCAATGCCGTTGTGCACCACCCGCACCTTGGCGGGGTCCACGTCCGGGTAGCTGCGCAGGATGTCCTGCCGCATGCCCTCGGAGACGGCGATGATCGCGGCGGCGGACTCGTAGGCGGTCTTCTCCACCCAGGAGGACACGGCGTAGCCGCCGCCGAGCTGCTCGGCCTTCCACGGCCGCAGCGGTTCCAGGCTGTGGGCGCTGAGCACGTGCGGGATGCCGTGCAGCAGGGCCGCGATGTGGCCGGCCATGTTCGCGTACCAGGTGTGCGAGTGCACAAGGTCGGCCCCGGCGACGTCGGGGACGATCCGGAGGTCGACGCCGAGGGTCTGGACGGCGGCGTTGGCGCCGGCCAGGTCCTCCGGGACGGGGTAGGAGGTCACGGTGGCACCGTGGTAGTCGGGATCGCGGGGGGCGCCGAAGGCCCGCACCTGCAGGTCCACGTGGCTGGCCAGGACGCGGCTCAGTTCGGCCACGTGGACGCCGGCGCCTCCGTAGATTTCGGGCGGAAATTCCTTGGTCACTATGTCTATTCGCACATTCCCCAAGGTAGTCGTTCGGGCTGATCTGTTCTAGTGTGAAGAGGTCCGGGCACACCGGACTGTTTTGGGGAGTTACGAAGGCGTTCAGGAGCGATCACCATGCCGCAGCAGAAAAAAGTCTTGGCCATTGTCCTCGCAGGTGGCGAGGGGAATCGGCTGATGCCGTTGACGGCGGACAGGGCCAAGCCGGCCGTCCCCTTCGCCGGCAGTTACCGGCTCATTGATTTCGCTCTTTCGAACCTCGTGAATTCCCGTTATTTGCAGATTGTGGTGCTCACTCAATACAAATCCCACAGCCTGGACCGTCATATTTCCGAAACCTGGCGGATGTCCACCCAGCTCGGCAATTACATCGCCTCCGTCCCCGCCCAGCAGCGCGTGGGCAAGAGCTGGTTCCTGGGCAGCGCGAACGCCATCTACCAGTCCCTGAACCTGATCCACGACGCCAACCCGGACATCGTCGTCGTGGTCGGCGCCGACCACGTCTACCGCATGGACTTCGCCCAGATGGTGGCACAGCACGTCGCCAGCGGCGCCAAGGCCACCGTGGCGGCGGTCCGCCAGCCGCTGCACATGGCGGACCAGTTCGGCGTGATCGAGGTGGACCAGAACGACCACCAGAAGATCGCCGCGTTCGTCGAGAAGCCCTCCTCCACCCCGGGCCTCGCCGCCGACCCCAGCCAGTTCCTCGCCTCGATGGGCAACTACGTCTTCGACGCCGATGCCCTCGTGGAGGCCCTGCACGTGGACGCCGAACGGCTCGACACCAAGCACGACATGGGCGGGGACATCATTCCCTACTTCGTGGACAAGGGCGAGGCCGGCGTCTACGACTTCACCACCAACGACATCCCCGGCTCCACCGAACGGGACCGCACCTACTGGCGCGACGTCGGCACCATCGACTCGTTCTACGACGCGCACATGGACCTGATCTCCCCCGTCCCGGTGTTCAACCTCTACAACTCCGAGTGGCCGATCTACACCCGGCAGAGCATCTCCCCGCCGGCGAAGTTCGTCCGCGGCGAGGGCAAGACCGTCGGCACTGCCCTGGATTCCATCGTCGCCAGCGGCGTCGTCATCTCCGGCGGCATCGTGGAGGGCTCCGTGCTCTCCAACGACGTCTACGTCAGCACCGCCAGCCGGGTCCTGGACTCGGTCCTGATGGACAAGGTGCAGGTCGGCCCGGGCGCCGTCGTGAAGCGCGCGATCGTGGACAAGAACGTCCGGATCCCCGCCGGCGCGGCGATCGGCCTGGACCCGGACCTGGACCGCGCCCGCGGCTTCAAGGTCACCGACTCCGGCATCACGGTCCTCGCCAAGGGCCAGGAGGTCCCGGAGCCGGGTGAGGCCGAGCGCGCCCTCTCCGCAGCGAACCTGTACCAGGTGCCGGATGCTGTCCGGACGGCCACCGAGAACTGGCCGGCCGGCCGGGAGTCGATGGAGAAGGTGGGCGAGGTGCACGCCGCCGCCGTCGGCGTCGAGACCCCGGCCGCCCCGCACACCCAGGCCCCGTAACCGACGGGGGCGTCGGGAGGAGCCCTGCGCTGCCGGTAAAATTGGCACAATGAGCTCCCCCGACCTGCCCTCCGAACCGGCCAGCGACACCCCCGCGGAGGCCGTGCCGGTGGCCGACCTCAGCCCCGAAGAGATCGCCGCCTGTCTCAAGGTGCTGAACACCATCCACGCCTACGACGACGAGCACCCGGACTATGTCGCCGTCCGCCGCGCTACCGGCAAGATGTTCAAGGCGGTCAAACGGCACCGGCGGACCACCAAGCGGGACCTGATCGCCGAGGCGGACCGGGCCGTGATCGCCCAGACCGCCACCGCCGCCCCGGACCGGATCGACGACGAGACCCGCGGCAACAAGCTCGCCACCTCCGCCACCGGGGAGGTTGCCGGCCACCTGATCCGGTCCCGGCCCTGCTACATCTGCAAGCAGCACTACACCCAGGTGGACGCCTTCTACCACCAGCTCTGCCCGGAGTGCGCGCTCTTCAGCCACAGCAAGCGCGACGCCCGCACGGACCTGACCGGACGCCGGGCGCTGTTGACCGGCGGCCGGGCCAAGATCGGCATGTACATCGCCCTGCGGCTGCTCCGTGACGGCGCCCACACCACCATCACCACCCGGTTCCCCAAGGACGCCGCCCGCCGGTTCGCCGCCATGGAGGACAGCGCCGACTGGCTGCACCGGCTGCGGATCGTGGGTATCGACCTGCGCGACCCCTCCCAGGTGATGGCCCTGACCGATTCCCTGGACGCCGCCGGCCCGCTGGACATCATCATCAACAACGCCGCCCAGACCGTGCGCCGCTCCGGCAACGCCTACAAGCCCCTGGTCGACGCCGAGGATGAGCCGCTGCCGGCCGAGCTGCAGGCCGCGAACGGTGGCCCCGAGCTGGTCACCTTCGGTCACGCCCACGACAAGCACCCGCTGGCCCTGGCCTCCTCCGTGCTGGACCACCCGGTGCTGGCCGGGGACGCCATCACCTCGCTGGCGCTCTCGACCGGCTCGGCATCGCTGGAGCGCATCGCCTCGGGCACCGCAATCGACGCCGGTGGCCTGGTCCCGGACCTGGCCACCATCAACAGCTGGACCCAGGTGGTGGACGAGGTGGACCCGCTGGAGATGCTCGAGGTCCAGCTCTGCAACGTCACCGCACCCTTCCTGCTGGTCAGCCGGCTGCGGCCGTCGATGCGGCGCTCGGACGCCCGGCGCAAGTACATCGTGAACGTCAGCGCCATGGAGGGCCAGTTCTCCCGTGCCTACAAGGGTCCCGGCCACCCGCACACCAACATGGCCAAGGCCGCGCTGAACATGATGACGCGCACCAGCGCCAAGGAGATGCTGGAAACCGACGGGATCCTCATGACCGCCGTCGACACCGGCTGGATCACCGACGAGCGGCCGCACTACACCAAGGTCCGGCTGATGGAGGAAGGCTTCCACGCCCCGCTGGACCTCGTGGACGGTGCCGCGCGGGTCTACGACCCGATCGTCATGGGCGAGGCCGGGGAGGACCAGTACGGGGTGTTCCTGAAGGACTACAAGCCCAGCCCCTGGTGACGCCACGGGCCTAATGGCCCTGATCCGTGCGGGGGCGCCTCCGTACCGTGGACCTGTGACTACGACGACGCCTCCGCCGGATTTCAACCTGTCCATGGACCAGTGCTGGGCCCTCCTCGACAGCGAGGTGGTGGGCCGGGTCGCGCTGATCGTGGACGGCCATCCGGAGGTCTTCCCGGTGAACTTTGTCCTGCACCGCCGCTCGATCGTCTTCCGCACCGCCGGCGGCACGAAGCTCTGGGGCGCAATCACCGCGAAGCCGGTGGCGTTCGAAATCGACGGCTACGACGCGCACGAGGAAACAGCCTGGAGCGTCATGGCCCGCGGCGAGGCGGAACTGGTCGAGGACCAGGCCGAGAAGGACGCGGTGGACGCCCTGCTGCTGGAACCCTGGCAGCCGGGAGAGAAGAGCTTCTACGTGCGGGTGCCGCCCAAGGCGCTGACCGGCCGCCGGTTCAAGGTGACCCAGCCCGATGTCTGGAAGACCCGGCTGGCGGACCCGCGGCGAGCCTCTTTCGAGTAGAGCCTTCGGGGGCGCCGGCAACTCTTCCTAGCGCCGCTTCTCCGGCGTGTGCACCACGAGGACCGGGCAGTGTGCATGGGCCACGAGTGCAGAACTGACCGAGCCGAGCAACAGTCCGCCGAAGCCGCCGTGGCCGCGCCGGCCCAGCACCATCAGGTCCGCGTTGCGGGACTCGTCGATGAGGACCCGCCGCGGGTTGCCCTGCACCAACCGGGATTCGACGTTCTCCGGGAGCGTGTCGCCGAAGGCGGTGTTCAGCGCGTCCTGCAGGATCTCTCCGGCCCGGACGTCGAAGTCGTTGATGCCCATGGCCACATACCCGTCGTAGACCGGCGGGAAGTCCCAGCAGGCCAGGGCGGTGACGCGGGCATGGAACGGCTCGGCCAGGACCCGTGCCTGCCGGAGGGCCTCCACCGAGGCGTCCGAACCGTCGACGCCTACCAGGATGCTGCGGATGCCCTGTGCCTCGCTCATCTGTGTTCCCCTTCGCTTGCCCGCCTGTGTTGCCTTGTGCCGTGCCCGAACCCGTTGCACCGGTGGGGCATGGCTTCAAACACTACGGCGACGGCGTTCCCCGGCTAGGGCCAAAGGTCACCTTTCCCGGCTCCGCCGCGCCGGGGGACGAACGGCCCTTTACGCAGGTGAGCACGGGGGATGAGAATGGCCGTGGCAGCGGTTTACCGGCGGAGATCCCGTCGGCACAGCCCACCCGGGGACACGGTTTCGGGCGCACCGCCGCCGCCGTGGCTTCGGGGGGAGCCACAGTTGCATGAAGGTTGGATCGTCAGTCTGCCGCAGTCCGCTGCCGGCAGGACGCGTGAACAGGGCGCCGGCCGGGCGCCGGGGTCCGTCAGGCTCCCGGGCAGCCTCGGACGGCGGCCGGATGGGAAACACATGATTGCCTGGGCAGATGCCGGTCTCACCGCACCAGAGGGCACCGCGGCGGTGATCAAGGTCTTCATCCTCGACGACCACGAGCTGGTCCGCCGCGGATTGCAGGAACTCCTCGAGGGCGAGGGATTCCAAGTCGTCGGAAGTTCCGGCTCCGCAGTGGAGGCCACCCGACGCATCCCGGCCCTGCATCCGGACGTCTGTGTCCTGGACGCCCGGCTGCCGGATGGAACCGGGATCGAGGTCTGCCGCGACGTCCGCTCCATCGATCCCTCGTTGAACTGCATCATCCTCACGAGTTTCGACGACGACCAGGCACTGCGTGGCGCGGTCCTCGCCGGCGCGTCCGGCTACATCCTCAAAGAGATCGGCGGGACCGACCTGATCGGGGCGCTGCGGCGCGCCGCGGCCGGCGAGTCGCTCTACGAAAAGGGCGTGGCGGAGGGCGTCATGGAGAGCCTGGTGGAACCGGAGGAAGTCGATCCGCGGACCGCCGCGCTGACGCCGCAGGAACGCCGCGTGCTGGAGCTCGTGGGCGAGGGACTCACCAACCGGCAGATCGCCGCCGAGATGTTCCTCGCCGAAAAGACGGTGAAGAACTACGTCTCCTCGCTGCTGGCCAAGCTCGGCTTCGAGCGGCGGACCCAGGCCGCGGTGTTCATCGCCAGCCCGGCCGCGCAGCACGCCAACGGCGCCTGAGCCGGTCGCCACAGGTCCCCGGGCACGCAGGCCTGAAAACGACGCCGGCCTGCGCCCGGGCTAGAGCGGGACGGACCACTCCACGCTGGTTCCCTCGTCCGGGGCTGAGACGATCACGCACTCGCCGTCGAGCATCCGTGCCCTGTCCTCCAGATTGGCCAGGCCGTTGCGGGCCGCCGCGTTGGTGAAACCCGACCCGTTGTCCGTCACCACCACCGTGACCCGGCCCTTCACCACGGCCACCGAAACGGAAATCGCGTCCGCGCCCGAGTGCCGGATGGCGTTGCTCAGCCCCTCGGAGACCACGGCCACCACATTGTCGGCCTTCTCCGCCGGGACGGTGTCGATCGGGCCGGTCAGCGTCAGCCGCGGCGTGAACGGCAGCGATTTCGCCGAACTCCTGGCCACGCGGCGGATCCGTCCGCTGAGCGGGTCGGAATCGGTCTGGCTGTGCCGGAGCGAGTAGATGGTATCCCGGAGACTGCGGATAGCTTCGTCGAGCTCGCCGGTAATGTTCCGGATCCGTTCGGTGGCGAGGTCGTCCTTGGTGAAACGTGCCAGGCTCTGGACGCTGAGGCCCGCGGCGAAGAGCCGCTGGATGACCAGGTCGTGCAGGTCACGGGCGATCCGGTCCCGGTCTGTGAAGACGAGCAGTTCCTCCCGGAGCCGGTGAACGCGCGCCAGTTCCATGGCCAGCGCCACGTGCGAGCCAAACACGGCCCCCATCTCCCGATCGGTCCGGTCGTACGGGGCGGCCTCGGGCTCCCGGGCAAGCAACAGAAGTCCGTGGTGGGAGCCGCGGGCGCTGAGGCCGACCGCCAGCAACGGTCCGGTGCTGTGGTCATCGCATAGTTCCAGCACGCTGGAGGCCGAGGGAAAGAGGACCGGTTCGCCACCGGCGAGGACATCCTGCAGTTCGGGATGGTTCAGTAGGAGCGGGGCGCCGCTGAAGTCGGCAGCCTGCTCCCCCGCCGCGCCGACCACCACGTGGCCAGCGGCTGAGTCGGCTGGGGCGACAATCAGAGCGAGCCGGGACCGCGATTCGAGCCGGGCCCGCTCGGCAATGGGATCGAGGTCGGATTCGAGGTGGTCTCCGTCGCCGGCGAGCATCGTGCCCGTGACATCCATCGACGCCTCCAGCCAGCGCGCGCGGCGCCGGGCGTCGTCGTACAGGGTGGCGTTCTCGATCGCGACGGCGGCCGCCGCGGCCAGCGCCACGGCCAGGGCCTCGTCCTCATCGCTGAAGTCCTCTCCCCCGGCCTTCTCGGTCAGGTAGAGGTTGCCGAAGACCTTGTCCCGGACGCGGATGGGGACGCCCAGGAAGGTGTTCATCGGCGGGTGGTTCGGCGGGAAGCCGGTGGCCTCCGGGTGGGCGCCGAGCTTGTGCAGTCGCAGAGGCTTGGGGTCGCTGACCAGCAGGCCCATGACCCCGTGGCCGGTGGGCTGGCGGCCGATCCGGGCGGCAGCCGCGGCGTCGATGCCGACGGTGACGAAATGGTTCAGGGTGTTGTCCTCTCCCATCACGCCCAGGGCGCCGTAACGTGCGTGCAGGAGGGTGCAGGCGGATTGGACGAGGCGTTCCAGTACGGCGTCGAGGCTCAGGTCCTCGGCCAGGGCCACCACCGCTTCCAGCAGTCCGGCCATTCGTTCCCGGGATTGCATCAGTTCCCCGCCCCGGGTGACGAGATCCCTGAGTACGTCTTCGGCTTTGGCGTTGCCGGACGCTATTGAGTCCGGTCCCTGATCAAGAGACTGCATGGTGCCCCCGCAAACTGTGCAAGATGCTGACATCCACCATCCACGCTGATGGTTTGCTGTCAGAATACTCCCACTCCCGGGCGCCGGGGGCCAGAGCCGAAGCACCCCACTTGCGGCCCGGCGGGACGTTGGTCCCTAGATTGCCCCGGGCCCTCTGGCATAAGCTCGCCGCCATGAGCACTGACCCGCAGCAGACAGGGCACCCCGTGGACAAAAAGGACGCCGCATCAGGACCGCACGCCGTCGAAAACCTGGACAACCACGAATGCTGGCGGCTGCTGCGCAGCGTCAGCGTCGGCCGGATGGCGGTCTGGGTGGATGACCATCCGGATATCTTCCCGATCAACTACAAGGTGGACCACGGCACCCTGGTGTTCCGCACCGCGGACGGCACCAAGCTCCAGGCCGCCACGGGCGACACTCCGGTGGCGGTGGAGGCCGACGGCGTGGACGCGGACACCGGGATCGCGTGGAGCGTGGTGGTCAAGGGCCAGGCCGCCCCGGTGAAAAACCAGGAGGAAGTGCTGGACACCGTGGGCCTGCTCCTCTTCCCGTGGCAGGCGGGAAAGAAGGAACACTTCGTCCGGATCACCCCGGATTCCGTGACCGGACGCCGCTTCAAGATCGTGCCGCCCCTGACCTGGTGGACGCCGCTGGACGACGCCACCCGCTCCGGCCTGGAGTAGCCGGACGGCGTTGCCCTATCCGGTGCCTGCTCAGGCCAGGCGGGTGATCTCCACCGTCACGGACAGTGCCGAACCGCCGCCGCCGGAGAGGATGCCCTTCAGCGGGGGCACGTCCCGGTAGTCCCGGCCGCGGGCCACGGTGACGTGGAAATCCCCGGCAGGCTTGTGGTTCGTCGGGTCCCAGCTGCGCCACTCGCCGTCCCACCACTCCAGCCACGCGTGCGACTGGCCGGCGACGGTCTCGCCGATGGCCGCCGTCGAGCGCGGGTGCAGGTAACCCGAGACATAGCGGGCGGGGATGCCGCAGCTACGCAGCGCGCCGATGGCCAGGTGGGCCAGGTCCTGGCAGACGCCCTGACGCTGGTTCCAGGCCTGCTCGGCGTTGGTGGTAACGCCGGTGGAGCCCTTCATGTAGGTCATCTCCCCGCGCATCCACTCGAACACGGCCATGGCCGCCTCGTGCGGGTTGCGGCCGGCGACGACGCCGGGGACGATGTCCAGGACCTCCGCGCCGGGACCGGTCAGCTGCGACTGCGGGATCCAGTCGCTGAACTGGTCCAGCGTCTCCGGGGCGGTGAGCACGTCCCAGCCCACGATGTCGGCCTCCGAAGGGATCCGCTCCACCCGATGCACCTCCACGGTGGTGGTGGAGAGGACCTCGAGGTGCTCGTGCGGCATCTGCATGTCGAACGCCGTGACCCGGGTGCCCCAGTAGTCCCGGTAGCTGCTGAGCGCTGCCTGCGACGGTGAGACCTTCATGGAAGACTCCAGAACCACCTGCTGGGGGTCCGTCAGCGGCGTCATCCGGGCCTCGTTGTAGGAGAGGGTGACGCGCTTGTTGTACTTGTACGCGGTCCGGTGCGTGATGCTCAGCCGGGTCATGAAACTTCTCCCACCCAGGCCAGTTCGTCTGCCTGATTGAAGTACTTACGGGAAATGGCGTCCGAGGCCTGCGAGACGGCCTTCTGCACGCGCTCCATGTGCTCGGGGAGCTCGGACATCAGGTCATCGGTCCGGTGGAACTCGAGGAAGGTGCGGGCCTGGCCCACGATCCGGCGCGCATCGTTGATGAAGCCCACACGCTGGGCCGACGGGTCCAGCTTGGCCAGGCAATCGTCCGCGTCGCGCAGCGCGTACACGATCGAGCGCGGGAAGAGCCGGTCCAGCAGCAGGAACTCGGCCGCGTGCTGGTCGCCGAAGGCCGCCCGGCGGGTGCGGAGGAAGGATTCGTAGGCGCCGGCGCAGCGGAGCATGTTCACCCAGGACATGCCGGCGGAGAGTACGTCGCGAGTGGAGAGCATGCGCGCGGTCATGTCGGCGCGTTCCAGCGACCGGCCGAGGACCAGGAAGAGCCAGCTCTCGTCGTGGCTGACGGTGGTGTCGGCGAGGCCGCTGACCATGGCGGTCCGCTCCAGCACCCAGTTGCAGAACCGGTAGGTGCCCACCACGTCCTTACGGTGCTGATTCAGCCCGTAGTAGGTGGTGTTCAGGCTCTCCCAGAGGCCGGAGGAGACGGTTTCCCGGGCGCGGCGGGCGTTCTCCCGGGCGGCGCCGAGCGATCCGGCGATGGAGGTGGCGCTGTGCTTGTCGTAGGCCAGGTCGTGCAGCAGCTCGTCCAGGCCGAAGTCCTCGGACTGGGGACGGGCGCCCATGACGGCCAGCAGCTCCCGGGCGACGCTGCGTTGTTCCTCCATCGGCAGGTGGTTCAGGCGCTCCAGGTGGACGTCCAGAATGCGCGCGGTGCCGTCGGCCCGCTCCACATAGCGGCCGATCCAGAACAATGATTCCGCGATCCGGCTAAGCATGCTCGGGTACCTCCTGGGCCTCGGCCATCTGCTGCTGTTGCTGTTCCTTCTGGCTGTCGCGCCAGTTGCTTTCCACCGGCCAGACCGAGACCCGCTCCCGGATGGCGAAGGCCGGCTTCGGGATGACCTCCACGGGCACCTGCGCCGAATCGGCCAGCACCCAGGTGTCCTTGGACCCGCCGCCCTGGCTGGAGTTCACGATCAGGGAGCCCTCCTTCAGCGCTACGCGGGTCAGGCCGCCGGGGAGCACCCAGACGTCGTCGCCGTCGTTGACCGCGAAGGGGCGCAGGTCCACGTGCCGGGGGCCGAACTTGTCGCCGCTGAGGGTGGGGACGGTGGAAAGCTGCAGCACCGGCTGCGCGATCCAGCCGCGGGGGTCGCTGATGATCCGCTTGCGCAGGGCGTCGAGCTCCTCGCGGGAGGCGTCGGGTCCGATCACCAGGCCCTTGCCGCCGGAGCCGTCCACGGGCTTGACCACCAGTTCATCCAGCCGGTCCAGGACGTGTTCGCGGGCTTCCTTCTCCTCCAGCCGGAAGGTGTCCACGTTCGCGATCACCGGTTCCTCGTTGAGGTAGTAGCGGATCAGGTCCGGGACGTAGCTGTAGACCAGCTTGTCGTCGGCGACGCCGTTGCCCACGGCGTTGGCGATGGTCACGCCGCCGGCGCGGGCGGCGTTGACCAGGCCCGGACAGCCGAGCATGGAGTCGGAGCGGAACTGCAGCGGGTCGAGGAACTCGTCGTCGATGCGCTTGTAGATGACGTCCACGCGCTGCTCACCGGCGGTGGTGCGCATGTAGACGCGGTTGCCGCGGCAGATCAGGTCGCGGCCCTCCACCAGTTCGACGCCCATCAGGCCGGCCAGCAGGGTGTGTTCGAAGTAGGCGCTGTTGAAGACCCCCGGGGTCAGGACGACGACGGTGGGGTCGTCGACGCCGGAGGGCGCGGTCTTACGCAGGGCCGAAAGCAGGCGGCGGGGGTATTCCTCGACCGGGCGGACGCGCTGCTGGCCGAAGGCCTCGGGCAGGCCCTTGGCCATGGCGCGGCGGTTTTCGAGGACGTAGCTGACGCCGGAGGGGACGCGGACGTTGTCCTCCAGGACGCGGAAGGTTCCGGCCTCGTCACGGATGACGTCGATGCCGGAGATGTGCACGCGGACGCCGCCGGCGGGCTCGAACCCGTGGACCTGGCGGTGAAAGTGCGCGCTGGTGGTGACGAGCTGCCGCGGGATAACGCCGTCGGAGACGACGGCCATCTTGTCGTAGACGTCATTCAGGAACGCCTCGAGCGCCTTGACCCGCTGGGCCACGCCGCGTTCCAGGACGGTCCACTCGTCCGCCGGGATGACGCGCGGCACGATGTCCAGCGGGAACGGCCGCTCCTCCCCCGCGAAGTCGAAGGTGACGCCGCGGTCCAGGAAGGTGCGGGCCATCGAATCGGCGCGGGCGGTGACGTCGGCGAGGGAGAGTTCGCGGAGCGCCCCGGCCACCTGGCCGTAGGAACGGCGGGCCTGCTGGCCGGGCGCGAACATCTCGTCGTACGCCCCGCTGCGGCCGGCGGCCTCGGAGTAATCCTGAAAAAGGTCAGACATGCCCACTAGCCAACCATTTTTTGGTCCCGATTTCATATCGGCGCACCCCTTTTGGCGTGTTGCAGCCCACGCGGTGCCGTGGTACAGCTCACGCCGGCTCCGGGGCGGGTGACGGCGACCGATCCGGTGGCATGGCAGGCAGGGTTTTCCCGCCGAAATGGGGATTCCGGGCCCGATGCGGCACAGTGGACCCGTGCCACGAGACCTTCACCCTTTCACCGCTTCCCTGCGCGGCCTGCCGCCGCTACTTCCCGGGCTGCTGGCCTGCGCCGCCGCCGTCGCTGCCGCCCTGGCCGTCCACGCGCTGGTGCCCGCGCTGCCCGCCATGACGGTTGCCGTCGTGCTCGGCCTGCTCGCCGCGAATCTCCCGGGCATTTCCGCCTGGACGTCCGGGCCGGGCCGGGCGGGACTGGGGTTCGCCGGGAAGCACCTGATGCGCAGCGGCATCGTGGTGCTGGGCCTCAAGGTCAGCGTGGTGGACGTCCTGGGCCTCGGCTGGCCCGCGCTGCTGCTGATCACCGGCGTCGTCCTGGTCTCGTTCGCCGGCACCTATGGCATCGGCCGGATCTTCCGGCTGCCCCCGAGCGTGTCGCTGCTCATCGCCACTGGCTTCGCGATCTGCGGCGCCTCCGCGATCGGGGCCATGGCCGCGGTCCGCCGCATCCGGCAGCAGGACACGGTGTTGCCGGTGGCCCTGGTGACGCTCTGCGGCACCCTCGCGATCGGCGTCCTGCCGCTGCTCACCGGCCCGCTGGGACTAGGCCCGCAGCTCTTCGGCGCCTGGGTGGGGGCATCCGTGCACGACGTCGGCCAGGTGGTGGCCACCGCGCAGACCGCCGGCGCCGCGGCCCTGGCGGTGGCGGTGATCGTGAAGCTGACCCGGGTGCTGCTGCTGGCCCCGATGGTAGCCGTCGCCGGGCTGCACCACCGGCTCCGCGATGATTCCGGCGGGACCATGCCTCCGGTGGTGCCCTTGTTCGTGCTGGGGTTCGTCGCGATGGCCGCGCTCCGCTCCACCGGGGTGCTGCCCGCGGGCGTGCTGGAGGCGGCCGCCCTGCTGCAGGACATCCTGCTGGGCATGGCCCTGTTCGGGCTGGGGTCCGCCGTCCGGGTCCGCGAACTGCTGCGGACCGGCACCCGGGCGCTGCTCGCGGCCCTCGCGGCGTGGCTGCTGATCGCCGCCCTCGGCCTGGGCGCGGCGGTCCTGATGCTGCCCGGGCACTGAGCTGCGCGGGGCGCCTGCGTGATTAGATAGCAGCGTGTCCAACCAGAATTTGACCAGTGAAGAAGCGGCCGCCCGCTCGGCCCTGATCACCACGCACAGCTACGATGTGTCCCTCGATGTCCGGCAGGCCGCGGACCCCACGGTGGCCGGCTACCCCAGCCGCAGCGTCATCACCTTCGCCGCCGCCGAACCAGGGTCCAGCACCTTCCTGGACTTCATCAGCTCCGAGGTGCACAGCGTGTTCCTCAACGGCAAGGGCCTGCCCGTGGCCGACGTCGTCGACGGATCCCGGATCCGGCTGGACAACCTGCAGGCCGAGAACCAGGTCACCGTCACCGGCACCGCGCTGTACAGCACCTCCGGGGAAGGCATGCATCGGTTCTTCGACCCCGCCGACGGCCAGTGCTACCTGTACACCCAGTACGAGCCGGCTGACGCCCGCCGGGTCTTCGCCAACTTCGAACAGCCGGACCTCAAGGCAGAGTTCACCTTCCATGTGATGGCGCCGTCGGGCTGGCAGGTCGCCTCCAACGGCGTCGAGGCCGCCCGTACCCAGCTCACCAGCGACCCGGCCACCAGCCGCTGGGACTTCGCCCCGACCAAGCCGGTGTCCACGTACATCACCAGCGTCCTCGCCGGCCCCTACTTCCGCGCGGACAGCAGCTGGCAGGGCACCCTCTCCGACGGGACCGCACTGGAGGTGCCACTGGCCGTGTACTGCCGGGCGTCGATGGCCTCCTCCTTCGACACCGATGAGCTGTTCCGGTTGACGGGCAACGGCCTGGACTTCTTCAATCGGCTCTTCGACTACCCCTACCCGTGGGGCAAATACGACCAGGCGTTCGTCCCCGAATACAACCTCGGGGCGATGGAAAACCCGGGCCTGGTGACCTTCACCGAGAGCTACGTCTTCACCTCCCGGGCCACGGATTCGCAGTACCAGGGCCGGGCCAACACCCTCTTGCACGAGATGGCGCACATGTGGTTCGGCGACCTGGTCACGATGCAGTGGTGGAATGACCTCTGGCTCAAGGAATCCTTCGCCGACTACATGGGCACCCTGGGCGTGGACCGGACCACGGACTGGGACACCGCCTGGGTGAACTTCGCCAACAACCGCAAGGCGTGGGCCTATGTCCAGGACCAGCTGCCCACCACCCACCCGATCGTGGCGGACATCCCGGACCTGGAGGCCGCCAAGCAAAACTTCGACGGCATCACCTATGCCAAGGGCGCCTCGGTCCTCAAGCAGCTGGTGGCCTATGTGGGGTTTGAGGACTTCATCGCCGGCTCACGCCGCTACTTCCGCGACCACGCGTTCGGTAACACCACCCTGGCCGACCTGCTGGCCGCCCTCAGCGCCGCCTCCGGCCGGGACCTGGGCCCCTGGGCCCGGCAGTGGCTGCAGACCTCCGGGATCTCCACTCTCACACCCGAGATCACCGACGAGGACGGGGTGCTGACCGCCGTGGGCGTGCGACAGGACGCCACCGACCCGGTGACCGGCTCCCCCGAACCCCGCCCGCACCGGCTGCGGATCGGCCTCTACAACCGGGATGCGGACGGCGCCCTGGTCCGCACCGCCAGCGTGGAAACCGACGTTGACGGCGGACACACCGCCATTCCGGACCTCACCGGAAAGCCCCGGCCGGAGCTGCTGCTGGTCAACGACGAGGACCTCAGCTACGCCAAGGTCCGGCTGGATCCGGTGTCCGAGGCCACGGTCCGGGAATCCCTGGACCGCATCACCGACCCGATGGCCCGCGCGCTCTGCTGGACCGCGCTCTGGGACTCGGCCCGGGACGCCGTCACGCCCGCCGCGGACTACGTGGCAGCGGTGCAGCGGTTCGGTCCCGCGGAAACCGGCATCGGCGTGCTGCTCGCGATTCTGGGCAACGCCGCCACCGCCGTCGAACGCTACGTCCCCGCCGCGGAACGGGACGCCGTGCGCCGCACCTTCCTGGACGCCGCCGTCGCCCAGCTCGAGCAGGCCGGCCCCGGCTCGGACCAGCAGCTGGCCTGGGCCCGCACCGTTGCCGCGGCCAGCCGCCACGACGGCAGCCGCCTGCCCCTGCTGCGCGGCCTGCTGGACGGCAGTACCGTGATTGAGGGGCTGGCGGTCGACGCCGAACTCCGCTGGAACCTCTGGCACGCCCTCGCCGCCAACGGCCAGGCCGACCCGCACGAGCTCGACGCCGAACTCTCCCGCGACAACACCGCCTCCGGCCGTTCGGGACACGCCACGGCCCTGGCCGCACGGCCCGACCCGCAGGTCAAGGCCAAGGCGTGGGAGGCCGCTGTCAACGGCACGGACCTGTCCAACCAGCAGCTCAGCGCCACGATCGCCGGCTTCACCACGGCGCGCGCGGAATTGCTGGCCGGCTTCGTGGACCCCTACTTTGAGGCGCTGGAGCGGGTCTGGGGCAGCCGCAGCATCGAAATCGCCAGCAGGATCGTCCGCGGGCTGTACCCGGCGGGGCAGGATCTCAGCGGCCACGCCCCGGCAGAGCACCCGGTGGTGGTCAGGACGGACCGCTGGCTCACCGAACACGCGGACGCGCCGCGGGCCCTCCGACGGATCGTCATCGAGCAGCGCAGCCACCTGCTGCGGGCGCTCACCGCGCAGGCCGCCGGCTAACGCACCCGCCCGCTAACTTACCTCCAGCGGGCAACGGCAGCCGGCTGGCTGCCGTTTACGGACGTGGCGGGTGCGGGCTACGGGACCCGGTGCAGCCACTCCTCGGTGGCGAACTTGGCCTCCACCCGCGCCCGCGCGGCGTCGAGTTCGACGTCGGTAAGCTCGGCCGGCGTCGCGCCGTACCGGTCGGTGAACACCTCGATCATCGCCGCCACGATGTCGGCCCGGCTCAGGCCGGTCTGGCGGCGCAGCGGGTCCACGCGCTTCTTGGCGCTGGTGGTGCCCTTGTCCGAGAGCTTCTCCTTGCCGATCCGGAGCACCTCGACCATCTTGTCGGCGTCGATGTCGTAGCTCATGGTCACGTGGTGCAGCATGCCGCCGTTGGCGAGCCGTTTCTGCGCGGCGCCGCCGATCTTGCCCTGGTCCGTGGCGATGTCGTTGAGCGGGACGTAGAAGGCGTTGATGCCCACCTTTTCCAGGGCGGCGAGGACCCAGGCGTCCAGGAAGCCGTAGGAGTCGGCGAAGCTCAGCCCGTCCACCAGAGTCTGCGGCAGGTAGAGCGAGTAGGTGATGCAGTTGCCGGCTTCCATGAACATGGCGCCGCCGCCGCTGATCCGCCGGACCACGCTGATGCCGTGCCGGCTGACGCCCTCGGGCTGGACCTCGTTGCGGACCGACTGGAAGCTGCCGATCACCACGGAGGGCTCCTCCCAGTCCCAGAACCGCAGGGTGGGATTGCGGCGCCCGGCACCGACCTCCTCGGTGAGGACCTCGTCCAGGGCAACGTTCACTTGCGTGGGCAGCACCGTGGGGGCGATGACGTTCCAGTGGTGGTCGCCCCAGCCGGTGGCCTTGGCCAAGGCCCTGCGCACGGCGATCGCGACGGCCTCGGCGGACAGGCCGAACAGCACGGTGCCCTCCGGCAGCGCCGCGGTGACGGCGGCGGCGAGGTCGGCCGCCGGAGTCTCGGCGGGGAGCCCGGTGAGGGCCCGGTTGATCTCCGGCAGCGCCTCGTCGGGCTCGAGGAAAAAATCGCCGCTGATGGACACGTGTCTGAGCACGCCGTTGTCCACCTCGAGGTCGGCGACCACCAGCTTGCCGCCGGGGACCTTGTATTCGCCGTGGCGGCGGCCGCCGTCGCCGTTTCCGTCTGCCGTTGCGGGGGTGGAAGAGGAGGAAGTCATACCCTCAATCCTGCCACGAGCGCGGCGGCGGGACAGGGCGGCGGTTAACGCGAAAGGCCCGCACCGTTGCCGGTGCGGGCCTCCCAAGACCTTGGAGCAGAATTACTTCTTGCCGCCGAAGCCCTTGAAGCGAGCGTTGAAGCGCTCGACGCGGCCTGCGGAGTCCATGATGCGCTGCTTACCCGTGTAGAACGGGTGGGACTCGGAGGAGATTTCGACGTCGATGACCGGGTAGGTGTTGCCGTCTTCCCACTCGATGGTCTTCGAGGAAGAAACGGTGGACTTGGTCAGGAACTTGACGCCGGAAGCCAGGTCGTTGAAAACAACAGCTTCGTACTTCGGGTGGATATCTGCCTGCATAATTGGACCTTTGTTCGCGCAACTGGATTTTGCCAGCTGCCAGGTATGAGTTGGAGTTGGCGTGCCGATCACACGGCACGGCCAGCTGTAAATGATACCGCAGTCACGGGCCTCCCGCGAACGCGGGGCCGCAGGTGCCGGCGCCAGGTACGTGCGCAGGCCAGGGCGCCGCCTCAGCGGGCGCGGAGTTCCCAGAACGCGACCGCGGAGGCCGCGGCGACGTTCAGCGAGTCCACGCCGGGACGCATTGGGATCTTGACCGCGAGGTCGACGGCGGCGAGGGTCTCCGGGCTCATGCCGGCGCCCTCGGTGCCGAGGACCAGCGCCAGCTTCTCCGGGTTGCGTGCGGCGAGCTCGTCGACGTCGACGGCGTCGTCAGTGAGCTCCATGGCGGCCACGGTGAAGCCGTGGTCCCGGAGGACGGCAAGGTCCGCGGGCCAGTCCTCCAGCCGCGCCCAGGGCACCTGGAAGACCGTGCCCATGCTGACCCGGACGCTGCGGCGGTACAGCGGGTCCCCGCAGCGCGGCGTCACCAGCACCGCGTCCAGGCCCAGGGCCGCGGCGGAGCGGAAGATGGCGCCGACGTTGGTGTGGTCCACGATGTCTTCGAGCACGGCGATGCGGCGGGCGCCGGCGAGCAGCTCCGGCAGCGGCACCGGGGCCGGCCGGTGCATGGCGGCCATGGCCCCGCGGTGCAGGTGGAATCCGGTGATCTCCTCCAGCAGGGCGGCCGGGCCGACGTAGACCGGGACGTCCGGGTACTGCTCGAACACGTCCGCCAGGTCCGCCAGCCACTTTTCGGCGAGGAAGAAGGACCGGGGCCGGTGGCCGGCGGCGAGGGCCCGGCGGAGCACACGGGAGGACTCGGCGATGTAGAGGCCCTCGGCGGGTTCGCGGATCTTGCGGAGGTGGACGTCGGTCAATTGGGTGTAGTCGGCGACGCGGGGATCGTCCGCGGACTCGAGGTGGTGCAGGGGCATCTCAGTTCACCAGCTTCGCGATCATGAACCCGAGGGCTACCAGGCCCAGGGTAAAGATGACGCCGCGCAGCACGGCGGGCGGGAGCCGGCGGCCCACCTTGGAGCCGATGAACCCGCCGATCAGGGAGCTGACGGCGATCAGCGCCACGGCGGGCCAGCTGATCCGGTCGAACGCGAAGAGCAGGTAGGACGCCGCCGCGACGATGTTCACGCCGAGGACCAGGATGTTCTTCATGGCGTTGGCGTTCTGGATGGTTCCGGCCATGAAGACGCCGAGGATCCCGACCAGGAGGATGCCCTGCGCGGCCACGAAGTAGCCGCCGTAAACCCCTGCCAGGTAGACCAGCACTACGAGCAGGGCGCTGTGCCTCTTGTCCCTGGCGGCGGTCTCCGGATCCGATTCCCGGTTTTGCACCCAGCGCTGCAGCCGCGGCTGGAAGGCCACCATGAGCAGGGCCAGGACGATCAGTCCCGGGGCGGCGTACTGGAAGACCACCTCGGGAAGGTGCAGCAGCAGGTAGGCGCCGGTGATGCCGCCCAGCAGGGAGGCGGGCAGCAGACGGATGAGCTGGCTGCGGCGGCCGGCGAGTTCCTTGCGGTAGCCCCAGGCGCCCGCGGCGTTGCCGGCCACCAGTCCGGTGGCGTTGCTGATCGAGGCCGTGACCGGCGCGAAGCCGAGGGCGATCAGCACCGGGAAGGTCACCAGCGTGCCGGAGCCCACCACGGAGTTGATGGTCCCGGCCCAGAGGCCGGCGAAGAAGACAAAGATGCTGCCGAGAAGGTCCACGCGCGTTCAGGGACCCCGCTTAGCGGCGGGCGGTGGCGGTGTAGCGGCCCCCGGTTTCGGTGACGTCCAGCTCGACGCCGAAGGTCTCGCCGAGGTTCTCCGCGGTGAGCGTCTCGCGCAGCGGCCCGGCGGCGACGATGCCGCCGTCGCGGATCAGCAGGGCGTGCGTGAAGCCCGGCGGCACCTCTTCGAGGTGGTGGGTCACCAGGACGATGGCGGGGGCGTCCTCGTCCGCGGCGAGTTCACTCAGCCGCTGGACCAGGTCCTCGCGCCCGCCGAGGTCCAGGCCGGCGGCCGGTTCGTCGAGCAGCAGCAGTTCGGGATCGGTCATCAGGGCGCGCGCGATCTGGACGCGCTTGCGTTCGCCCTCGGAGAGGGAGGCGAAGGGGCGGTTGAGCAGTGGGCCCATCCCCCATTCGTTGAGCAGGGCGAAGGCGCGGCGCTCGTCGTCCTTCTCGTAGCCCTCGCGCCAGCGGCCGGTGACCCCGTAGGCGGCCGTCACGACGACGTTGAGGACCTTTTCATGTTCGGGGATCTGGTTGGCCAGCGCCGCGGAGGACAGGCCGATCCGGGGCCGGAGTTCGAAGACGTCGACGGCGCCCATGACCTCGTCGAGGATGCCGGCCTTGCCGGAGGTGGGGTGCAGGCGGGCCGCGGCGACCTGCAGGAGCGTGGTCTTGCCGGCGCCGTTGGGGCCGAGGACCACCCAGCGTTCGCCCTCCTTGACCTGCCAATCCACCTTGTCCAGGAGCGTCTTCGCCCCGCGGACAACGCTGACGGCGGCCAATTCAAGAACTTCACTCATAGGAGTAGACACTAGGACAAAAAAGCTGACGATTGATAACCGGAGCGGCGCACCTCCCCCGGCGCCACCGTCCGGGCGCGACCCCATGGCCTGACCAGTACTGCGGCGGCGCTGCGTCCTGGCGGTGACGGGGGTCACCGCGACCCCTTCGCGGCGTCATGGATGCGGGCCGGCACCGGCCCGCTCGATAGGATTGGGGCCATGATTTCCCACGTGACCGCGGTCAGTTACGGCCCCGCCCTGTCCGACGACGACCTCCGGCAGGTCCGCGGCGCACTGGCCGCCGCCGGGCTGGCCATCACCGACGAGGACACCGCCGGCGACGGCCGCTACACGGTCCACACCGCGGAGTGCACGACCTCGGAACCGCTGACCGACGCCGCACTGGCCGGACTGCGGAAGGCCGTCTCCCCGGCCGTCGGCGCCGGCTTCGGCACCGCCCTGGTGCCGGACGGGCTGCGGAGCGCGCCGCGGAAGCTCCTGCTGATGGACGTCGATTCCACCCTGATCAAGCAGGAAGTGATTGAACTGCTGGCGGCCTACGCGGGCAAGCGGGAGGAGGTCACCGCCGTGACGGAGGCCGCGATGCGCGGCGAGCTGGACTTCGCCCAGAGCCTCCACGCCCGGGTAGCGGTGCTTGCCGGCCTGCCGGCCGCCGTCGTGGACGATGTCCGCGCCGAGGTCAGCCTCAGCGAGGGGGCCGCAGAACTGGTGGCGGCCTTCAAGGCGGCCGGTCATGCCGTGGCGGTGGTGTCCGGCGGCTTCAACCAGATCCTCGGCCCGCTGGCGGCCGGCCTGGGGCTGGACTACTGGATCGCCAACGAGCTCGAAATCGTCGACGGCGCCCTCACCGGCCGCGTCCTCGGGGACGTCATCGACCGGGCGGCGAAGGAAAAATACCTCCGCGAGTGGGCGGCGGCCGAGGGCATCCCGCTGGAGCACACGATCGCCGTCGGCGACGGCGCCAACGACCTGGACATGCTCGGCGCCGCCGGCATCGGGGTGGCGTTCAACGCCAAGCCCGCCGTCCGCGCCGCGGCGGATGCCGCCGTCGACCTGCCCTACCTCGACACGGTCCGGCACATCGCCGGGGTCTGACCGGGCTCTGATTCCGGACACACCGGACACGGCAAAGGCCGGGGCGCCTGCCCCGGCCTTTGCCGTGTCCGCGGGAAATTCCGCGGTGGGAGAATCGGCTAGTTGCTGCCACTCTTCTCGAAGTAGTCGGCGCCGCCGACGTACTCGGTGTGGCCGCTCTCGACGTCGGCTGTGGCCATCTTGGCGACCTCGGCAGCGAATTCGTTGACGGAGTACAGCTTGCCGGCCTCGGCGCGGCGGGCCTCGATGGCGCCGGGGTTGGAGCGGTCCAGCAGGGTGGCGGTGACCGTACCCTCGATCATGTCGCCCGAGACGACCACCAGGGAGATGCCCTTGTCGGCCAGGCTCGGGACCAGCTCGCGCAGCGCGTCCTCGCCGGCGCGCTTGCTGCGGGCCACCGGCTCGTACTCGGGCATGGTGGGAACCGTGTCGATGAAGTGGGCCTGGTGGCTGGTGACAAACACGACGCGGGAACCCTCCGGCATCAGCGGCACGGCGGCGTTGAGCATGTTGACCTGGGCGTCGCGGTTGAGCTTGAGCGCGTAGCCCTCCTCCATGCCGCTTTCCATGCCGCCGGAGGCGTTGAGGACCAGCAGGTCCAGGGAGCCGAAGTTTTCCATGGCGGCGCTGGCCAGGGCCTGGACGCCTTCCTGGGTGGTCAGGTCCGCTCCGACCGCGGCGGCCCGGCCGCCGGCGGCCTCGATCTCCGCGACGACCTTGTTGGCCCGAGGTGCCTTCTGGCGGTAGTTCACGATCACGGCGGCGCCCTCGGCGGCCAGGAATTTCGCCACGTCGGCGCCGATGCCGCGCGACGAACCGGTCACGATCGCGGTCTTGTTCTCCAGCAGTCCCATTCGAGCTCCTTTGTTCCATCCATCCAAATTGCGTGGGGTCTGCTGTCCATCATGCCAGCGACGCCGGGCAAAGCGGTTGTACGGGACCCACAAAGAAGCCGGAGCAGCCTAGTTCCGGCGGTCCGTCCGCGGCGTGCCGGGGACGGGCAGCCGGCAAGGCACGGCGGCCCGCCCCGGGAGACGGGCAGCCGGTTGGACCAATCCGCTGGAAACCTAACCCCGGTCCACCCGGATCTTCTTGCTGGCTTCCGCGGCGGCCGTTGCCGGGGCCGGGGCGCGGACTTCGAGGACCCCGTCCTTGTAGGTGGCGGTAATGTCCTCTTCCTTCGCGCCGGCCGGCAGGGCGACGCTGCGCGAGAACGAGCCGTAGCGGAATTCGGAGCGGTAGCCGTTCTTGCTCTTGTGCTCGGACTTTTCCTCGCGTTCGGCCCGGATGTGCAGCATGCCGTCGCTGACAGAGACGTCCACGTCCTTGTCCGGGTCGATGCCCGGGACCTCCGCGCGGACCACCAGGGTGTTGCCGTCCTGGAACTGCTCGACCTTCATGGACGGCGTCATGGACAAGTCACCGTCGAGGAACCGGCGGACGGGTTCCAGCATGTCCGAGGGAGCCCATTTGCTGAGTTCGGTCACGATCTTTCCTCCTGGGTGCACGCCCCGCCTCGGTGTGGTGGGGGCTGTGCGTCCAGTACATGACGGCGCGGGCTGGGCGGCTAGGGCCAAAAGGCCGACGGCGGCGCCGGTCCCCGCAGGGTCCGGCGCCGCCGTTAAACTCCCGGGACGCGCCCGGCGAAGAAGGCTAGTGGCCCATTCCGAGGCCGCCGTCGACCGGGATCACGGCGCCGGAGATGTAGGCGGCCTCGTCGCTGGCGATCCAGCGGACGACGTTGGCCACCTCGGACGCCTCGGCGAAGCGGCCGGCGGGAACCTTGGTCAGGTAGTCCTTCTGGGTGGCCTCCGGCAGTTCGGCGGTCATGTCCGTGTTGATGAAGCCGGGGGCCACCACGTTGGCGGTGATGCCCCGGGCGCCGAGTTCGCGGGTCAGCGAGCGGGCGATGCCCACGAGGCCGGCCTTGGAAGCGGAGTAGTTGATCTGGCCCGGCGCGCCGTAGAGGCCCGAGACGGAGGAGATCAGCACCACACGGCCCTTGCGGGCCCGGATCATGCCCTTGGAGGCGCGCTTGATGACGCGGAAGGCTCCGGTGAGGTTGGTGTCGATGACGGAGGTGAAGTCGTCCTCGCTCATCCGCATCAGCAGGGTGTCCTTGGTGATGCCGGCGTTGGCCACCAGCACCTCCACCGGACCGTGGGCCGCCTCGACCTCGGCGAAGGCGGCGTCGACGGAGGCCTCATCCGTCACGTCCGCCTTGACGCCCAGGATGCCCTCGGGCAGGGCGGATTCGCTGCGGTAGGTCACGGCTACCTTGTCGCCGTTGGCGAGGAAGGACTCGGCGATGGCCAGTCCGATGCCGCGGTTGCCGCCGGTGATGAGGACGCTGCGTCCCGTGGAGCTTGCTTCGGTCATGGTGGTCTCCGGGATTCTGCGGCTCAGTGGCGCCGCTCGGGGCTGGGTTTCCTGCCTTCGATCTTAGCCAGTGTTCCGGTGCCGGAGCCGTTTGGGCGCTTCCGCCGATGGTGCGAGAATTGACGGTGAGCCTATGGAGCGTGATCTGACAGCTGTGACAAACAAGAACCGGCCCGGCGGCACCACGCCCGGCGAGGACTTCGAGGACACCGAGGTCCACAGCATCACCGACGCCGCCACCGCCCACTCGGAAGAGATGCGTTCGCGGATGGTCAAGTATGCCCTGGCCATGGGCATCCGCATGGTCTGCCTGGTTCTGATCTTTGTGGTTGACGGCTGGTTCAAAATCCTCCCGGTGATCGGGGCCGTGTTCCTGCCCTGGTTTGCGGTGGTGGTCGCCAACGGCAACGACAAGACGGAGGTACACAGCGAGTCACTGATCGACTACGTGCCGCTGGGCCAGCTGGAGGGACCGCCGCCGGCGGAGTCCTTCGGCGACATGCCCGACGACGACGGGCCGGTCACCCTGCTTCAGGGCGAGATCATCGACGACGACGATGACGACGAAGACCACAGACGGGCCGCTTCATGAACCTCCTCGACCTGGCCGGCGGGACCGCCGCGCCGGAAACCGCCATCTGCTCGCGCAAGGCGTGCCGTGCCGGAGCAGAGTGGCGGCTGCTCTGGAACAATCCGAAGATTCACACCCCCGACCGGCGCAAAACCTGGCTGGCGTGCGGGGACCACCGCGAGTGGCTGGAGGACTACCTCCGGACCCGCGGCCTCTGGAAGGAAACCCTCCCCCTCGTGACTGACGAGTCCCCCGCGACCCCGGGCGGGGCCGCCTGAATGTACCGCTTTCTCTTTTCCAGCAAGTGGCTGGGCTATTTGCTGCTGGCCGCCATCTTCGCCACGGCGTGCGTCTTCCTGGGCCGCTGGCAGATGGACCGCCGGGCCGAGACGCTGGCCGAGATCAACCGCGTCGTCTCGAACTACTCGGCCACCCCGCTGCCGTTCACCGAGGTACGCAACGAGTTCGTCCGGCTGGATGCGGAACGCGAATGGACCCAGGTGGAGCTCCACGGCGTCTATGACACCGCCGGCCAGCGGGTGGTGCGCAATCGGCCGCTCAACGGCCAGCCCGGCTACGAGGTGGTGGTCCCGCTGAAGCTCGATTCCGGCGACACCGTGGTGATCGACCGCGGCTGGCTGCCGATCGGCAACAAGACGCCCGGCAGCCCGGACTCGGTGCCGGCGCCGCCCGAAGGCAACGTCACCGTCGTCGCCCGGCTCAAGCCCTCGGAGCCGACCCTGCAGCGCGGCGCCCCGGAGGGGCAGCTGGCCTCCATTGACCTTCCCACGTACGCCGGACAGCTGGGCTACCCGGTGCTGACCGGCGCGTATGGACAGGTGGCCAGCGAGAGTCCCGCTGCCGCGACCATGCCGCTGGGCTTCCCGAAGCCGTCCACGGACGAGGGCACCCACCTGTCCTACTCGCTGCAGTGGTTCGCGTTCGGCGTGCTGATGTTCTTCGCCTTCGGCTATGCGGCCCGGCAGCAGGCGCGCAACGCCGCCATCGACGCCGAAGACGCCGAGGAGGCAGAGGCCCGGGGCGAGGCGGCGTACCACTCCGCCGCGAATGCGCCCCGCCGTCGTCCGGCTCCCCGGAAGCGAAAGAACGCCACGGCCGAGGAAGAGGAAGACGCCATCCTCGACGCCCAGGGCTTCTGAGCAAGGACGGCATGGCTTCCGACGCCGCAGCCACGGCGAGTGCCACCCGTTTGCCACGAAGGGCCGCTAAACCTGACGGTTAGCGGCCCTTCGTGGCAAATCGGGCGAGCCGGGCCGCGAAGGCGACCGGGGCCGGCAGCCTACGCCAGCGTGATCAGGTCCAGGTAGTCCTCGTTCCAGAGGTCCTCGACGCCGTCGGGCAGCATGACGACCCGCTCCGGGTTGAGCGCCTCGACGGCGCCCTCGTCGTGGCTGACCAGGACGACGGCGCCGGTGTAGTTGCGCAGGGCGCCCAGGATTTCGCCGCGGCTGGCGGGGTCCAGGTTGTTGGTGGGCTCGTCGAGGAGAAGCACGTTGGCGCTGGAGGCCACGATGGTGGCCAGCGCCAGGCGGGTCTTCTCACCGCCGGAAAGCACGCCGGCGGGCTTGTCGACGTCGTCCCCGGAGAACAGGAACGAGCCCAGGATGCCGCGGACCTCGGAGTCGTTCATGTCCGGCGCCGCGGAGCGCATGTTTTGCAGCACGGTGCGGTCCACGTCCAGGGTCTCGTGCTCCTGCGCGTAGTAGCCCACCTTGAGGCCGTGGCCTGCGACCACCTTGCCGGTGTCCGGCTTGTCCACGCCGGCGAGCATCCGCAGCAGGGTGGTCTTGCCGGCACCGTTGAGGCCCAGGATGACCACCTTGGAACCGCGGTCGATCGCGAGGTCGACGTCGGTGAAGATCTCCAGCGAGCCGTAGGACTTGCTGAGCCCGTCGGCGGTGAGCGGGGTCTTGCCGCACGGCGAGGGGTCCGGGAAGCGCAGCGCGGCCACCCGGTCGTTCTCGCGGACCGCCTCGAGGCCGCCGAGCAGGCGCTCGGCGCGCTTGGCCATGTTCTGCGCGGCGACGGCCTTGGTAGCCTTGGCGCGCATCTTGTTGGCCTGGTCCATCAGGACCTGGGCCTTCTTTTCGGCGTTGGCGCGTTCGCGCTTGCGGGCGCGCTCGTCGGTCTCGCGCTGGGTCAGGTAGCGCTTCCAGTCCATGTTGTAGATGTCGATCTGCGCGCGGTTGGCGTCGAGCAGGAACACCTTATTCACCGTGGCCTCAAGCAGCTCGGTGTCGTGGCTGATGACGATCAGGCCGCCCTGGTGGTTCTTGAGGAAATCCCGGAGCCAGGCGATCGAGTCGGCGTCGAGGTGGTTGGTCGGTTCGTCGAGGAGCATGGTCTCGGCGTCCGAGTACAGGATGCGGGCCAGCTCCACGCGGCGGCGCTGACCGCCGGAAAGGGTCTTCAGCGGCTGGTTCAGCAGCCGGTCCGGCAGGGCGAGGTTGGAGCAGATCGCGGCGGCCTCGGCCTCGGCGGCGTACCCGCCGGCGGCGAGGAACTCGGACTCCAGCCGGTCGTAGCGGTTCATGGCCTTGCGCTGGACGGCAGGGTCCTCGCTGGCCATTTCCTCGTGCGCGGCGCGGAGCTTGCCGACGGCGATGTCCAGGCCACGGGCGGAGAGGATCCGGTCGCGGGCCAGCTGCTCCATGTCCGGGGTGCGGGGGTCCTGCGGCAGGTAGCCGATCTCGCCGCTGCGGGTCACCTTGCCGGCCGCGGGCAGGCCCTCGCCGGCGAGCACACGGGTGAGCGTGGTCTTACCTGCACCGTTTCGGCCCACGAGGCCGATCTTGTCTCCCTTGTCGATCCGGAAGCTCACCTGGTCCATAAGGAGGCGGGCGCCGGCGCGCAGTTCGAGATCCTGGACGGTAATCAATGCAGCTAAGGCCTTTCACAACAGGGAACGCCGCGGCGCGGCGGTCATGCCTGCAAGGCGCCGGGGCGGTGGGGCCGAGAACACGGTCTGTTCCAGTCTACCGGCAGCACCCCCGCCGGCCCGCATCGGGGCGGTGGGCGGCCGGGCCGGCCACTTTTGGTGGAGTCCCCCAGCGGGTGGCCCCGCCACTAGTGGAGGGGCTACAAAAACGGGCCGTCACCCAGGACGTACCGTCGGAGTCAGGACCCGAATTCCGTGACGAACAGGACACAGCATGGCCAGCACCGAGAACACCTCCGCACCGACCGGCACCCCCGCCGCGCCCTCCGCTTACGCGCAGCCATCCACCGACGACGGCGCTGCCGGAACCGCTGTGGCTCCCGCCGCCCGCCGATGGGACGCCACCGACCTGGCCCTGGTGGCCGTCTTCGCCGCCCTGGTGGCGGGATCCGCCCTGGTCGCGGCCATCCCCGTGGGCGGCCTCGGCGTGCCCATCACCCTGCAGACGCTGGCGGTCATCCTCACCGGACTGGCCCTGGGGCCGGCCCGGGCGTTCGCCGCCGTCGGCCTCTACCTGCTGCTGGGCTTCGCGGGCCTGCCCATCTTCAGCGGCGGCCGCGCCGGCCTGGGCGTGCTGGCCGGCCCCTCCGGCGGCTACATTATCGGCTTCCTGCTGGGCGCCACCGCCGTCGGCGCCCTGACCGCCGTCGTCCTCCGCCGGACCTCGGCGGGAACGGGCGCGGGCCGCCGCGGCACACTGCGCCCGGTGCTGCTGTTCTTCGCCGCCATGGCAGCCAGCATCGTCTTCATCCACGGCCTGGGCATCCTGGGCATGATGGTCAATGCCAAGCTGAGCCTGGCGGCCGCGTTCCTGGCCGACCTGCCGTTCTACCCCGGGGACATCATCAAGAACGTCCTCGCCGTGATTATCGCCC
Organism: Arthrobacter sp. NPDC080082; assembly: GCF_040686595.1. NCBI lineage: Bacteria > Bacillati > Actinomycetota > Actinomycetes > Micrococcales > Micrococcaceae > Arthrobacter > Arthrobacter sp. NPDC080082. Next base: position 45,290 of record NZ_JBFBKQ010000005.1, read on the forward strand.
TGGCGCTGCACCGGGCATTCCCGGACCTGCTGCTGCGCCGGGTGCGTCGCGGCACCGCCCGGCCGTGAGCATCATCCTGGACCGTCCCGCGGTCCGGATTGACGTGGACGGCCGGGCCGAACCGAAGACCCTGCTGGACTTGCCCGCGCTGACCCTGGCCGAGCACCGGATCGGGGTCATCGGCGCCAACGGGTCCGGGAAGTCGACCCTGCTGCGGCTGCTCAACGGTCTGGTGCTTCCCACCGCGGGCCGGGTCACCGTGGGTGGCCTAGATACAGGCAAGGAGGTGCGGGCGGTGCGGCGCCGGGTGGGATTCGTCTTCACCGACCCGCTCTCCCAGCTGGTGATGCCTACACCGCGGGAGGACGTGGAACTTTCGCTGCGCCGCCTGGTGCGCAACGGCGTGGAACGGCGTGCCCGGGCCGAGGCCGTGCTGGACCGGTTCGGCCTGCTGGGCATGGCGGACCAGAGCGTTTACGAACTCTCCGGCGGGGAGCGGCAACTCGCGGCTCTGGCCGCCGTGCTGGCCGTGGAGCCGGAGATCCTGGTGCTGGACGAGCCGTCCACGCTGCTGGATCTGCGGAACCGTGAGCTGCTGCGCACCACCCTGGCCGGGCTCGGGCAGCAGGTGGTCCTCTCCACCCACGACCTGGAGATCGCCGCGGACATGGACCGCGTGCTGGTGATCGACGCCGGGACGGTCGTCTTCGACGGTGCGGCGCCGGAGGCAGTGGCCTGCTACCGCGCCCTGTGCGGGATGCCGGCGCGGCCGTGAGGGGCCACGGTTTCCTCCTTGCCGGCTACGTTCCCGGCCGCTCCATGGTGCACCGTGCCCCGTTGTGGGCGAAGTTTCTGCTGGTGCTGCTCTGCGGCGCGGGGTCCTGGCTGGTCTCCGACTGGGCCGTGTCCGCGGCGGCCCTTGCCCTGCTGTCCGCCGTCTTCCTGGCCAGCGGTGCCGGAATCCGGCGGCTGGCGACGGCGGTCCGGCCGGTGCTGCCCATACTGGCGCTGGTGGGCGCGTTCCAGTGGTGGCAGCTGGGCGGCCCCACCGCGGCGCGGATCGTGCTGAACGTGCTGGTCTGCGTGGTGGCGGCCTCGATCGTGACGGCCACGACCCCGGTGCGGGAGCTGCTGGACGGCGCCGCCTCCCTCGCCCGGCCGTTGGAACGGTTCGGCGCGGATCCGGAGCGCTTCGCCCTGACCATCGCCATCATGGTGCGCAGCATCCCCTTCATCGCCGGGGCGTTCGCCGACGTCCGGGACTCCGCCCGGGCCCGCGGCCTGGAGCGCAATCCCCGGGCCCTGGTCCTGCCGGTCTTCATCACCACGGTTGCCTTCGCCCGGCAGACCGGTGAGGCGCTGGCGGCCCGCGGCCTGGGCGACGCCGACGCCGGCTAGGCGAGCCTCCGGTACCGGAACAGCGCCGCGGTGCCCATGCCGCCGGCGATGCTGATCATCGCCAGGGCCACTTGATCGTCTGTGCCGGCGCGCCGCGCCTGGGCGAGCAGCCGGGTCACGAGCACGGCCCCCGAGGCTCCGTAGGCGTGGCCCAGCGCCAGTGCTCCCCCGTCCCGGTTGGCGCGGTCCGCGTCGATGCCCAGCCGGTCCAGGCAGGCCAGGGTCTGGGACGCGAAGGCCTCGTTGAACTCCACCAGGTCCACCGCGTCCGCTGTGGTTCCGGTCCGATCCAGCAGCCGGGCCCCGGCGTCGGCGGCGCCCAGGCCCAGGAGCCGTGGGTCCACCCCCGCTGTATCCGTGCCGAGCACCAGCAGCCCGTCGCGGGCGCCCACCTCACGGGCGTGGGCCAGGGAGGTGACCACGACGGCGGACGCGGCGTCCGCGTCGAAGCAGGAGTTCCCGGCCGTGACCGTGCCGCCGCGGACGAAGGCGGCAGGGAAACGGGCGAGGATGGCCGGCGTCAGGGAGGCGCGCGGGCCGTCGTCGTGGGTCACCGTGCCGGTCCCGCCGTGCGGCACTAGGTCCACGGGGACGGTTTCGGCGTCGAAGGCACCCGCCGCGGCGGCGGTCAGGGCCCGGCGGTGGCTGCGGAGCGCGAACTCGTCCTGCCGTTCCCGGCCGATGCCGCAGGCCTCCGCCACGTTCTCGGCGGCGGCGCCCATGTCAGGGTCGCCGAACCGCTCCGGCGCGAACCGGGCGCGGCCGTAAAACGCGGGTTCGCCGTCCGGGCCGCGGCGGGCGCGCAGCGGCGCGGTGCTGATGCTCTCCACGCCGCCGGCCAGGTATAGCTCAGTCCCGTCCCCGCCGGCGACCATGCGGGAGGCCAGCACGATCGCGTCCAGGCCGGAGCCGCACTGGCGGTCGACGGTGAGGCCGGGCACGGTGACGGGAAGGCCAGCCTCGAGGGCGGCGAGCCGGGCGACGTTCCCGCCGCCGCCCACGGCGTTGCCGATCACGACGTCGCTGACCTGCCGGGCGGGGACGCCGGCGTCGGCCAGCAGCCGGCCCAGGACCGGGGCGAGAAGCTGTTGCGCCTCCAGCCGGCCGAACGCGCCGTGGGCACGGCGTACCGGGGTGCGGAGCGCCCCGATGATCACCGGCTGCCGCTCCGGGGGCAGCGCCGGGTGCGGCTCAGCCAAGACGCCGGGCCCGCGGGTCGCCGTCGGCAATCCAGGACAGCAGCAGCGCCCGGCTGGGCTTGCCACGGTCCGTGAGCGGCAGCTCGGTCAGGAGGTAGTAGTCCAGGGGGCGTTTGCTCCGCGGCAGCAGTGACTCCAGCCCGGTGCGCAGCTGCGTGGCGGACAGGCCGCCGTGGGCCGGAACGACGCCCGCCACCAGCCGCTGCCCGCGGACCTCGTCGGTTTGTCCGGCCGCGACGGCGGCGGCGACACCGGGAACTGAGGCGAGGGCCAGTTCCACCTCGTGCGGGTAGACGTTGGTGCCGGCGGTGTTGATCATCTCGGACCGGCGTCCCAGCAGGTGCAGCGCACCGTCCTGGAGGTAGCCCTGGTCGCCGACGGTGTACCAGCCGTTCACGGTCCGGAGGGCGGCGCCGTCGTCGCCCCAGAGGTAGCCGTCGCTGACCATGCCGCTGCGTACGCAGACGTCGCCGGGGGTTCCGTCCGGGACCGGGTTCCCGTCCTCGTCCAGGATGCGAAGTTCCACGCCGGGAAAGGGCGTGCCGATCAGGGTCCCGGCGGGCGTGGCCGTCGCGGAGCCGCCCGGGCAGAGGCCGCCGCCGGCCACGAAGCTCAGTTCGGCCGCGCCGTAGTACTCGAAGATGGTGGCGTTGGGGGCCCAGCGCCGGGCGGCCTCGAGGGTGCGGGCGTCCAGCTTCGAGCCGGCGCAGATGATGCTGCGCAGCCCGGAGGCATCAACGCCGCCGGCCAGGCCGCGTTCGCTGAGCAGCCGCAGCATGGTGGGGACCAAGACCAGCCGGGTGATCCCGTCGTGGCTGATGGCGGCGTGGGCGTCGCCGACGTCGAAGCCGGTCAGGGTGTGGAACTCGGTGCCGGCGTAGAGGCACTCGGCCAGCGCGTAAAGGTTCAGGCTGGCCGCCATGGTCCCGGGAGCGAGCGTCCGGTCGCCGGGCCGGAGGCCGAACAACTCGATCGAGGACTCGAACGAGACCTGCCAGGACCGGCGGGCCCGGGTGAAGGCCTTGGGCAGGGACGTGGTGCCGGAGGTCAGCCCGATCAGGAACGGGGTTTGGGGCGGCCCGTCGACCAGGTCGCCGGAATGGACGGAATCGGCGGGCAGGCCGCGGGCGTACTCCCCGATCCGCTCCGTGATGGCGGCGCGCAACGCCGCCGGCCAGGTGGCATCCAGGACGGCGCAGCGGCGGGACCCCGCGACGGCGGCGGCAAACGCGGCGACGAATCCCGTGGAGTTGGCTTCGGCCAGCACGGACACCGGCGGCGCCGACGCGACCAGGCCGGCGGCCCCGTCCCGCAGCTGCGCCCAGGTCAGCCGAGCGCCGCCGACGACAACGGCGGTGTCGTCGGGGCGGCTGTCGGCCCAGCGCTGGAGTCGGTCGAGAAAAGGCATCGGGGCAATTTTACCGGGACGGCACCCCCACGCGGGCGGGAGCGGCTACTGTGACTTGCATGAGCTTCAATGACAACGTCCAGCTTGACCCGTCCCAGGTGCAGGACCGCCGCGGCGGCGGCTCCGGCCTCAAGATCGGCGGCGGGATCGGCGGCGGCGTCGTCCTGCTGCTGGCCCTGCTCTTCGGCATCAATCCGAACGTCCTCGGCGGCCTGACCTCCGGCACCCAGGACCAGACGCAGAGCCAGGGCACCGCGCCGGCCTGCACCACCGGCGCGGACGCCAATAGGCGGCTCGACTGCCGGATCAACGGCACGGTCAACAGCCTCAACGCCTTCTGGCCGGAGTACCTGGCCCAGTACGGCAAGCAGTATCCGCGGCCCAAGACCGTGATCTTCAGCAACGCGACCAGCACCGGCTGCGGCAACGCCACGTCCGACGTTGGCCCGTTCTACTGCCCGGTGGACCGCACCGCCTACTTCGACCCTGGCTTCTTCCAGGAGCTCGTGGACCGGTTCGGGTCCTCCGGCGGTCCCCTGGCGCAGGAGTATGTGGTCGCGCACGAGTTCGGCCACCACATCCAGAACCTGCTGGGAACCATCGACAGGGCGCAGCAGGACCCGCAGGGCCCCGAGTCCGGCGGCGTCCGCGTGGAGCTGCAGGCCGACTGCTATGCCGGTCTCTGGGTCAAGCACGCCACCACAGCCAAGGATCCCGCATCCGGCCAGCCGTTCCTTGCGGCCGTCACGGACAAGGACCTGCAGGACGCGCTGTCCGCGGCCTCCGCCGTGGGCGATGACCGGATCCAGAAGGCCGCCACCGGCCGGGTGTCCCCGGAGAGCTGGACCCACGGCTCCAGCGCCCAGCGGCAGAAGTGGTTCTACCAGGGCTACACCACCGGCGACATCAACCAGTGCGACACCTTCAAGGTCGCCGCCCCCTAGGCTGTTGCGCTCACTCGAGCGCTGACTTAAACGCCGACGGCGGCCGCACACCTTCGCAGTGAAGGTGGGCGGCCGCCGTCGTGGTTAAGCCGTTGCCCGGAGGCGGTGGGGACGGACCTAGATGTTGAACCCGAGGGCGCGCATCTGGTCGCGGCCGTCCTCGGTGATCCGTTCAGGACCCCACGGCGGCATCCAGACCCAGTTCAGCCGCCAGTCGTCGACGATCCCGTCGAGGGCCTGGCCGACCTGCTCCTCGATCACGTCGGTGAGTGGGCACGCGGCCGTCGTCAGCGTCATGTCGATCAGCAGGGCGCCGTCGTCGTCGGAGTACTTCAGACCGTAGAGCAGGCCAAGGTCCACGATGTTAACCCCGAGTTCGGGGTCGATCACGTCCTTGAGCGCCTCCTCGACGTCCTCGAGGCCCGTGCGGGCCGTATTCGTTTCGGTCATGGCGTAGTCCTTACTAGGCCTGAGCTGCCGCGTCGGCAGCGATGGTTGCGGCTCCGGCACCCTGGACGTAGCGGTCGTAGCCTTCTTCTTCGAGGCGGTCGGCCAGCTCCGGGCCGCCCTCCTCGACGACCTTGCCGTCGACGAACACGTGCACGAATTCCGGCTTGATGTAGCGCAGGATCCGGGTGTAGTGGGTGATCAGCAGGGTGCCCATGTTGCCGCCGGACTGGGCGCGGTTGACGCCCTCGGAGACGACCTTCAGAGCGTCGACGTCGAGGCCGGAGTCGGTCTCGTCGAGGATGGCGAACTTCGGCTTGAAGAGCTCGAGCTGGAGGATCTCCACCCGCTTCTTCTCACCGCCGGAGAAGCCCTCGTTGACGTTTCGCTGGGTGAAGTCGGCGTCGATGCGCAGCTGCTCCATGGCGGCCTTGACGTCCTTGGTCCAGGTGCGGAGCTTGGGAGCCTCGCCGTCGATGGCGGTCTTGGCGGTGCGCAGGAAGTTGGTCATGCTCACGCCGGGGACCTCCACCGGGTACTGCATGGCCAGGAAGAGGCCGGCGCGGGCGCGCTCGTCGACGCTCATCTCCAGGACGTCTTCGCCGTCGAGGGTGATGGAGCCGCTGGTCACGTTGTAGCGCGGGTGGCCGGCGATGGTGGAGGCCAGGGTGGACTTGCCGGAGCCGTTGGGGCCCATGATGGCGTGGATCTCGCCCGTCCGGATGGTCAGGCTGACGCCCTTCAGGATTTCCTTGGTGCCCTGCTCGGTGTCAATGCTGACGTGCAGGTCCTTGATCTCAAGAGTGGACATGTGTCGTGTTCTCCTCTGTCCGGCTGCCTCTGCGGCCGGATGGTTCTCGTCGAAAAAGTGTGGGTAGTTGCCGGGTGCGGTGCGATGGACTGCGGTGCGGCGGCGTCAGCCGGCGTTGGGCGCCTCGGCGCCGTTGAGCACGGTGCTGATGTCAACGTAGACGTCGCCGTCCGCGATGGTGACGGCGAAGACGGGCACCGGGTCATAGGCGGGCAGCTGCAACGGCTGGCCGGAGCGCAGGTCGAACTGGGAGCCGTGGCCCCAGCACTCGATCGCGCACCCTTCCACCTCGCCCTCGGAGAGGGAGATGTCCGCGTGCGAGCAGGTGTCCCCGATCGCGTGGATCTCCCCCATCGAGTCCTTGACCACGGCTACCGGGTAGTCGTCGATCAGGATCCGCAGGGCCTGCTTGACCTGGATTTCGCTGGCAGTGCATACCAGCTCGCCCTTGGGCTGTTCCGTCATGTGCCCGTCCTGTTCCGTGTCCGCCGCTGCCGCGCCCTAGTTGTCCGTCGCGGCGAGCTCGCGCTCGACGGCGGCCGTGAGGCGTTCCTCGATGGCGGGGACCTTGATCTGCTGGATGATCTCGTTCAGGAAGCCGCGGACCACCAGACGGCGGGCCACCTTCTCCGGAATGCCGCGGGCCATCAGGTAAAACAGGTGCTCGTCGTCGAAACGGCCGGTGGCGCTGGCGTGGCCGGCGCCGGCGATCAGGCCGGTCTCAATTTCGAGGTTCGGTACGGAGTCGGCGCGGGCGCCGTCGGTGAGGACCAGGTTGCGGTTGGCCTCGTACGTGTCGGTGCCTTCGGCTTCCTTGCGGATCAGGACGTCACCCACCCAGACGGTGTGCGCGTTCTTGCCCTGCAGCGCGCCCTTGTAGAGGACGTTGGACTTGCAGTTGGCGACGGCGTGGTCGACGAAGAGCCGCTGCTCCAGGTGCTGGCCGGCGTCGGCGAAGTACAGGCCGTACATTTCGGCTTCGGCGCCGGGGGCGGTGAAGCGGGCCGACGGCGTGACGCGGACCAGGTCGCCGCCGAGGCTGACGACGATGTGCTTGAACTTGGCGTCGCGGCCGAGCTTGGCCTGCTGGGAGGAGGCGTGGACGGAGTCGTCCGACCATTCCTGCAGCGAGATGACGGTCAGTTCGGCGCCGTCCTCGACCAGGATTTCGACGTTCTCGGAGACGACGGCGCTGCCCTGGTGGTCCAGGACGACGACGGCCTTGGAGAACTTCTCCGCGGTGATGACGATGTGCTGCGCGGCCGGGGCGTCGCCCTGGCCGGTGAGCACGAGGGTGATCTCGCCCTCGGCCTGGACCTCGGCCGGGATGGTGACGGCGGTGGCGCCGGCGAAGTTCTCCCAGGCGTTGGCGGAGACCCGGTCCTCCGGGATCGCTGCCGAGCCGATGCGGGCGTCGCCGCGGTCAACGGTCTCGACCCGGACGCTGTCCGGAGCGGTGACGGTAACGGCCGGGGCCGCGCCGTTCAGGACCTCGGTGTGCAGGCCGCGGAGGCGCTTGAGCGGGGTGAACCGCCAGTCCTCCTCCATGCCGGTCAGCGGCTTGAAGTCCGCCAGGGCGTAGGAGGTCAGGCGGCCGGCGCGCGAGCTGTCCGGGACGCCGACGCCGCCGCCGTGCGAGTGGGCCTTGACGGCGTCCCCGCCCAGCGGCGCCTTGGAATCGACGGTGTTCAGCGGGGAGAGGTTTTCGCCCTCCTCGGTGAAGCCGTCGATCAGCGGCTGGGTCGAGGGCGCGCCGATGCGGGCCTTTTCAGTAGTGATGTCAGTCATTAACCGACCGATCCTTCCATCTGCAGTTCAATCAGGCGGTTCAGCTCCAGCGCGTACTCCATGGGAAGCTCACGGGCGATCGGCTCGATGAAGCCGCGCACGATCATGGCCATGGCCTCGTCCTCGCGCATGCCGCGGGACATCAGGTAGAAGAGCTGCTCTTCGCTGACGCGGGAGACGGTCGCCTCGTGCCCCATCACGACGTCGTCCTCGCGGATGTCGATGTAGGGGTAGGTGTCGGAGCGGCTGATGGTGTCCACCAGCAGGGCGTCACAGCGCACGGTGTTGGCCGAGTGCTTGGCGCCTTCGCGGACCTGGACCAGGCCGCGGTAGGCGGCACGGCCGCCGCCGCGGGCCACGGACTTGGAGATGATCGAGCTCTTGGTGTTCGGCGCGATGTGGACCATCTTGGAGCCGGTGTCCTGGTGCTGGCCCTCGCCGGCAAACGCGATCGAGAGGGTCTCGCCCTTGGCGCCCTCGCCGACCAGGTAGACGGCCGGGTACTTCATGGTGACCTTGGAGCCGATGTTGCCGTCGACCCACTCCATGGTGGCGCCCTCTTCGCAGATGGCGCGCTTGGTGACCAGGTTGTACACGTTGTTGGACCAGTTCTGGATGGTCGTGTAGCGGACGCGGGCGCCCTTCTTCACGACGATCTCGACGACGGCCGAGTGCAGCGAGTCCGAGGTGTAGATCGGCGCGGTGCAGCCTTCGATGTAGTGGACGTAGGAGTCCTCGTCGGCGATGATCAGGGTCCGCTCGAACTGGCCCATGTTTTCGGTGTTGATCCGGAAGTAGGCCTGCAGCGGGATGTCCACGTGTACGCCCTTGGGCACGTACACGAAGGAACCGCCGGACCAGACGGCCGTGTTCAGCGAGGCGAACTTGTTGTCGCCCACCGGGATGATGGTGCCGAAGTACTCCTGGAAGATCTCCGGGTGCTCGCGCAGGGCGGTGTCGGTGTCCAGGAAGATGACGCCCTGGGCCTCGAGGTCCTCACGGATCTGGTGGTAGACCACCTCGGACTCGTACTGGGCGGCGACGCCGGAGACCAGGCGGCTGCGCTCGGCTTCCGGGATGCCCAGCTTCTCGTAGGTGTTCCGGATGTCCTCGGGCAGGTCTTCCCAGCTGGCGGCCTGCTTCTCGGTGGACCGCACGAAGTACTTAATGTTGTCGAAGTCGATGCCGGAGAGGTCCGCGCCCCAAGTGGGCATGGGCTTGCGGTCGAAGTACTTCAGGCCCTTGAGGCGAAGGTCGAGCATCCATTCGGGCTCGTTCTTCTTGGCCGAGATATCGCGGACGACCTCCTCATCGATGCCACGGCGGGCGTTGGCGCCGACGTCGTTCTTGTCGGCCCAGCCGTACTCATAGGTGCCAATTCCGTGCAACTCGGGGTTCTTTTCCAGAATCTCCGAGATCACAGTGGATTCAGCAACCTTCTTCTCTGATAGTTGGTCCGTCATCACGGCCTTTCTTGCAGATGGTTGGATACTTCGTCCGGGTTGCCCGGAGCGTCGGGACCGGTGGTCCCGACGCTGGCCGGACGGCCCGTAGGTATGTGGGTGGTGCAGACGTGGCCGCCGCGGGCCAGGGTGGAGAGCCGGCGGACGTCGACGCCGACCAGCCGGGAGAACACCTCGGTCTCCACGTCGCAGAACACGGGGAACTGGGCGGCGAGCTGCTGGATCGGGCAGTGGCCCTGGCAGAGCTGCACGCTGGAGAGCGCCGCCGGCAGGGGCGCCTTCGCCTCGATCGTCTGGGCGGAGGCGACGAAGCCGTCCCGGCTCAGGGCGTCGGAGAGTGCCTGGGCGCGGGCGGTGATGTCGCTGCCCGCGGCCTCGATCGCGGGGGCGTAGCGTCGCTCCATTGCTTCGAAGCGTTCGACGGCGAACTCCCGGACGGCGTCATCCCCGGCGGCCGCGCCGAGGCGGCGCAGGGCGGACGCGGCGATGTCCAGGTAGTCGTTGCCGAGGCTGGACTGGCCCTGGGAGCTCAGCACGTAGCGACGGGCGGGACGGCCGGCTCCGGCGCCCGCGCGCGCGACACGCTTGACCTCGATGACACCGCGGCGGGACAGGTGGTCCAGGTGCCGGCGGACGGCGGCCGGGGTGAAGCCCAGCAGTTCGCCGAGCTCGGCGGCGCTGATCGGGCCGTGTTCCAGCACCGCGCTCAGCACGCGGTCCCGGGTGCGCTCCTCGGCATCCGCGGCGGTGACCGGCTGCGCCGGAGTCTCCCGCGGCCCGGGGCCCGGGCGCGCCTGATCCCCACGCGCGGGAGGCGCGGCGGAAGCAGTCACAGAACTCATGGAATACACAACACAATCATGTCGTAATTTAGTCCGGCGTTCCAGTAAGGCATGGCTTCCCCGGCGGCGGAGGCCGGCGGCGGGAACCTCCGCACCCGGGCCCCGGCCCGCTCCCAGCTTCGCTCCCTACTACATCCCGTAGAATGTTCCGGTGCGATCTCCCGAATCCCCCGCCCTGGCCATTCAGGGTCTCATCAAGGATGTTGGCCCCGTCCCCAGCCTGGACGGCAAGATGCTGCGGGTGGTCAGCGACGTGTCCCTGGTGGCCGAGCGCGGCCAGGTGACGGCCCTGCTGGGCGCCAACGGTGCGGGCAAGACCACCACCATCGAGTGCGCCCAGGGGATGCAGAAGCGCACCGGGGGCAGTATCAGCCTGCTGGGACAGGACCCGGACACCGCGGGCGCCGAGCTGCGCTCCCGGGTGGGGGTGATGCTGCAGGACGGCGGCCTCCCGCCGTCGGCCCGTCCCATCCCCCTGCTCCACCACATCGCCGGCATGTACAAGGATCCGTGGCCGGTTGAGGACCTGGTGGCCCGGCTGGGCATCGACAGCTTCAGCCGTACCGGCGTGCGGCGCCTCTCCGGCGGGCAGAAGCAGCGGCTGGCCCTCGCCGCCGCCCTGGCCGGCCGGCCCGAGGTCCTGTTCCTCGACGAGCCCAGCGCGGGCCTGGACCCCCAGTCCCGCCAGCTGGTCTTCGACCTGATCGGCGAACTCCGCGACAGCGGCATGGCCATCATCCTCACCACCCACCTGATGGATGATGCGCAGCGGCTGGCCGACTACGTCTACATCATCGATAACGGCCGCAACGTCGCCGAGGGCACCGTCGCCCAGCTGCTGCGCCACGAACTGACCCCCGACGCTCCGGGCGGCAACGTCCGCACCCTGCTCTTCGAGGCCGAGCCCGGGCTGGACCTGACCGGGGTGCTGCCCGCCGCCGTCGATGTCCGCGAGACCCGGGCCGGCAGCTACAGCGTCTCCGGCGCCCTGACGCCGGCCGACCTGGCCGCCGTCACCGCCTGGTGGGCGGCCCGCGGCATCATGCCGGCCTCGATGAGCCTGGCCGCCCGCAGCCTGGAGGACGTGTTCCTCGACATCTCCGGAAGGGAGACCCGATGAGCTCCGCCCCCGCACCGCAGGCCGCCGCCGCGCCCGCCCCGCTGGGCAGCGAACCCGCGCCGCTGGTCCGCCGCATCCTGTTGCAGGGCCGCTACGAGACGGTCACCATGCTGCGCAACGGCGAACAGCTGATCCTGGCCGTCATCCTGCCGCTGATGGCACTGATCGGCCTGGCCGTCACTCCCCTGCTGGACGGCCTCGGCCACAGCCGGGTCGACATCGCCGTGCCCGGCATCCTGGCCCTGTGCGCCATGTCGACGGCATTCACCGGGCAGGGCATTGCCACCGGCTTCGACCGCCGGTACGGGGTGCTCCGCTTCCTCTCCAGCACACCCCTGGGCCGCACCGGCCTGATCGTCGGCAAGATCCTGGCCGTCCTGGCCGTGCTGGTGGTCCAGGTACTCGTGGTCACCGCCGTCGCCCTGCCGATGGGCTGGCGTCCCGAAGCCGCCGGACTGCTGCCCGCCCTGCTCCTGCTGGTCCTGGGCGCCGCCGCGTTCACCTCGCTCGGCCTGCTGGTGGCCGGAACGGTGCGGCCGGAGGCCACGCTGGCCATCACCAACCTGCTCTGGATCCTCCTCGGCGCACTCGGCGGCATCGTCCTGCCCGCCGAACGGCTCCCCGCCCTGGCCCAGGCGGTGGTGCACTTCCTGCCCTCCGGCGCGCTGGGCCAGGCGCTGCGCGACGCGCTCCTGACCGGCACCGTCAATGGTTTTGCCGTCCTTATCCTGCTGCTGTGGACGGCCCTCGCCGGCGCCGCGGCGGCCCGTTGGTTCAAGTGGAATTGAGAATGATGTGAGCACGGTATCCCGCCCCGCCCGAATCCTGTCCCGGATGTCCTCCCGGCTGCCCACCACCGTCAACCCGGCGATCCGCCGGCTGGCGCTGCTGTCGCTGATCGGCCAGACCGTCCTGGTGGTCACCGGCGGCGCCGTCCGCCTCACCGCCTCCGGCCTCGGCTGCCCCACCTGGCCGCGCTGCACCAGCGACTCCCTGGTCAACACCCCGGAGATGGGCATCCACGGCTTCATCGAGTTCGGCAACCGGCTCCTGACCTTCGCCCTCGCCGCCGTGGCCGTCGCCATGCTGGTCTACCTGTGGAACCTCCGCAAGGAGCGCCGCGACCTGTTCCTGCTGGCCCTGGGCCTGCTGGCCAGCATTCCCGCGCAGGCCATCATCGGCGGCATCACCGTCCTGACCCGCCTGAACCCCTGGGTGGTGGGCCTGCACTTCCTGGTCTCGATGGCCCTGGTGGTCCTCGCGACCCTGCTGGTCAACCGCGCCTACGGCCGGACCGGCCGGGCCCGCAACCGCACCCTCCCGGCCCTGCCGGGCGCCGCGCGGCCGGTGCTGACCGCCGCCGCCCTGTTCTCCGCCGTCGCCGTCTGCCTCGGCGTCGTGGTGACCGGTGCCGGACCGCACGCCGGCGACGCCGACGCCCCGCGCAACAACCTCGACTGGGACTTCGTCTCCCACATCCACGCCGTCCCGGCCTACCTGGTCACCGCCGGCGCCCTGTTTGGCGTCTACCTGGTGCTCCGCGGCCGGATCACCGGACCGTTCCGGACCGCCGCGTTCCTTCTCCTGGGCGTCACGGTCCTGCAGGCTGTCATCGGCTTCACGCAGTACTACAACGGCATCCCCGCGCTCTTGGTGGCCGCGCACATGCTTGGCGCCGCCCTGCTGATGGCGGCCTCCACCAACGCCGCGGACCTGGCTCACAGCAGCCCCCGGGTCTGACCCGGTACCCTGACCCTTGAACCGCCGGAATCGCGGCGGAGGAGGGCAGGGAATGTGGGCGCGGTTGTCGAGGGAATCCTGAACATCAGCCCGGCGCTGGCCTTCACCATCGTGGCGTGCCTGGTCTTTGCCGAGGACGCCATCTTCGTGGGCTTCGTCATCCCGGGTGAGACCGCGGCGGTCCTCGGCGGCGTCATCTCCAGCCGCGGCGAGGTCCCGCTCTGGGGCATGGCCGCCGTCGTGGTCGCCGCCGCGATCGCCGGGGACACCGTGGGCTACGAGATCGGCAAGCACGTGGGACCGCGGCTGCTGGACATCCGGATCATGAAGCGGCGCCGCCGCGGCCTGGCCAAAGCCCAGGCGTTCCTGCGCCGGCGCGGCGGCTCGGCGGTGTTCCTGGGCCGGTTCGTGGCCTTCTTCCGCGCCGTGATGCCCGCGCTGGCCGGGGCCTCGCGGATGCACTACCCCCGGTTCCTGGCCTTCAACGCCGCCGGCGGCCTGGTCTGGGGCACCGGATTCGTGCTGCTGGGCTTCTTCGCGGGCAACTCCTACGACGCCGTCGCCAAGGCTGCCGGGCAGGACATCACCGCAGTCATCGTGGTGCTGGGCATTGTCGGCCTGATCGTCTGGCACCTGCGGCGCTCCCGCAGGGCACGCCGGGAACCGGAACCGGCGGCCTCCGAAGAGGCCTAGCGGAGGTCTCCCAAGCGGGTGTTCTTCCTGGGAATCCTAACCGACGAGCGCGGAACCCACGAACGGGTCAACGGCGAGGGCGATGAAGAGCAGGGTCAGATAGCTGATGGAGCCGTGGAAGACCTTCATGGCGCCCTTGTTGGACACGTCCCCACCCTGGGCGCGGGCGTAGAGGGCGTGCGACTCGTAGAGGAACCAGGCGCCCGCGGCGACGGCGGTGATGGTGTAGACCCAGCCGGCGCCGCCGACCGGGATCAGCAGAAGCGAGCAGGCCACCATGGCCCAGGCGTAGAGGACCACCTGGACGGAGACCACGCGGGCCCCGGCGATCGCGCCGAGCATGGGGACATTGGCGTTGCGGTAGTCCTCGCCGTAGCGCATGGACAGGGGCCAGTAGTGCGGCGGGGTCCAGAGGAAGATCACCATGAACAGCACGACGGCGGGCCACTGAACGGTGTTCGTCACCGCGGCCCAGGCGATCAGCACGGGGAAGCAGCCGGCGGCCCCGCCCCAGACGATGTTCTGCGCGGTCCGGCGCTTGAGGATCATGGTGTAGATCACCACGTAGAAGACGATGGCGCCCAGGCCCAGCCAGGCGGAGAGCGGGTTCGCGCCGAACCAGAGGATCACGATCGCGGCGGCACCCAGCAGCCACGAAAAGACCAGCGCCTCGCGGGGCGTCACCTCGCCGGTGACCAGCGGGCGGTTCTCGGTCCGGTGCATCAGCTTGTCGATGTCCCGGTCGATGTAGCAGTTGAAGGACCCCGCGCTGCCGGCGGCGAAGGCGCCGCCCACCAGGGTTGCCAGGATCAGGCCCAGCGACGGGAAGCCGCGCTCGGCGTAAATCATGGTGGGGAGGGTGCTGACCAGCAGGAGCTCGATGACCCGCGGTTTCGTGAGCGCCAGGTAGGCCTTGGCCTTGCGGCGGAAGCCGATCCGGGCCTGGGGGACGCTCAACGGCGTTTCTGTTGTGCTCACGGTGGCAGTCACTCTGTTCTGTCTGCTGTTCTGTCTGCTGGATCAGTCGGCCAGGCCCGCAGGGTCCCGGACCTAAGGAAAAGCCACGGACCGGACGGCGGCCGACAGTGCCCGGGCGGGGCTCGGTTCCCGCCGGGAACCGCGCGGCGCGCAGGCCAAAAAGCGCCCCTTCCGGAGCCTCCGACCATCATACCGTGGCGCCGCGCCGGTCCCCGACCCGGCGGCCGTTGCCCCCGCTCCGGCCGGTCGGGAAGCGGCTCGAATTCAGCTACGCGGGAAACCCGTCCAAATCCCGACACATACGCCTCAGGGCCGCCGGAATGGGACTAAGCTGGCTGACAGATCGGCTCGCGCGGGCATACCGCCCCGGCGGCATTCCACGCCCCTGCGCTTGCGACTGAGTGATAGATCAACGTTTCGATGGTGAACGGCTGGTACACCCACGCGGGCACCTCGTGTGCCCCGGCGGACGCCTCTCGAGGCCATGCCCCGTACCTCCGGCCGTCAGCACAGAGAGGGGCCCGGTTTACGTGCCACATTTGGAAGAGCAAGAACTGTCATGGACCAGCCTGGACCAGAAGGCCGTGGATACCATCCGGGTCCTGGCCGCGGACGCGGTGGAGAAGGTCGGTAACGGCCACCCGGGCACGGCCATGAGCCTGGCCCCGGCCGCCTACCTGCTCTTCCAGAAGCTGATGCGGCACGACCCGTCGGATCCGCAGTGGCTGGGCCGGGACCGGTTCATCCTCTCCCCCGGGCACACCTCCCTCACGCTGTACATCCAGCTCTTCCTCTCCGGCTACGGCCTGGAGCTGAAGGACCTTGAGGCGCTGCGCACCTGGGGTTCGCTGACCCCGGGCCACCCGGAGTACAAGCACACCAAGGGCGTGGAGATCACCACCGGCCCGCTGGGCCAAGGCCTGGCCTCCGCCGTCGGGTTCGCCTACTCCCAGCGCCGCATGCGCGGCCTGTTCGACGCCGAGGCTCCCGCCGGCGAGAGCCCCTTCGACCACACCGTCTGGGTCATCGCCTCCGACGGCGACCTCCAGGAAGGCGTGACCTCCGAGGCGTCCTCGCTGGCCGGACACCAGGAACTGGGCAACCTCGTGGTCATCTACGACGAGAACCACATCTCCATCGAGGACGACACGGACGTGGCGTTCACCGAGAACGTCCTGGCACGCTACGAGGCGTACGGCTGGCACACCCAGCGCGTCGACTGGACCCGCACCGGTGAATACAAGGAAGACGTGGCCGAACTCCACGCCGCCCTCCTCGCGGCCAAGGCGGAGACGAACAAGCCCTCCATCATCTCGCTGCGCACCATCATCGGCTGGCCCGCACCGAAGAAGCAGAACACCGGCAAGATCCACGGCTCCGCCCTCGGCGCCGACGAGGTCGCCGGCCTGAAGCAGGTCCTGGGCTTCGACCCGGAGAAGTCCTTCCAGGTCGACGAGGAGGTCCTGGCCCACACCCGCGCCGTGGCCGACCGCGGCGCCGCGGAGCGCAAGACCTGGCAGGAAGGCTTCGACGCCTGGCAGGCCGCCTACCCGGAGTCCGCCGCCCTGCTGCAGCGGGTCGAGTCCCAGACCCTGCCCGAAGACTTCGACGCCGCCCTGCCGGTGTTCGAGGCCGGCAAGGACGTCTCCACCCGTGCCGCGTCCGGCAAGGTACTGAACGCGATCGGCCCGGTCATGCCCGAACTCTGGGGCGGCTCCGCCGACCTCGCCGAGTCGAACAACACCACGATCGAGGGTTCGCCCTCCTTCATCCCCGCGTCCCGGCAGACCGAGGCGTGGAAGGGCAACCCCTACGGCCGCGTCCTGCACTTCGGCATCCGCGAACACGCCGCCGCGTCGATCGTGAACGGCATCACCCTCGCCGGGCCCACCCGGGCGTTCTCCGGCACGTTCCTGATCTTCTCCGACTACCAGCGCCCCGCGATCCGGCTCGGTGCCCTGATGGGCGTGCCGTCCCTGTATGTCTGGACGCACGACTCGATCGGCCTCGGCGAGGACGGCCCCACCCACCAGCCGGTGGAGCAGCTGGCGTCCCTGCGCGCCATCCCGGGCCTGGACGTCGTCCGCCCCGGCGACGCCAACGAGGTCTCAGCGGCGTGGCAGGCGATGCTGACCAACCACGCCAACCCGGCCGGCATCGTGCTGACCCGGCAGAACATCCCCACCTGGGACCGTGGCACCGGTGAGGCCGAGGGCGACACCTTCGCCTCCACCGCCGGGGTCGCCAAGGGCGGCTACGTCCTGGCCGAAGCGTCCAAGGACGGCGCCACCGCCGAGGCGAAGGTCATCCTGATCGGCACCGGCTCCGAGGTCCAGCTGGCCGTCGCGGCCCGCGAGGCGCTGCAGGCCGAGGGCATCCCCACCCGCGTGGTCTCGATGCCCTGCGTCGAGTGGTTCGAACGCCAGGACGCCTCCTACCGTGAAGCCGTGCTGCCCGCCGCCGTCAAGGCCCGCGTCTCCGTCGAGGCCGGCCTGGCCCTGACCTGGCGGACCTACGTCGGCGACGCCGGCCGGTCCGTCAGCCTGGAGCACTTCGGTGCCTCGGCCGACTACAAGCGCCTCTTCCAGGAGTTCGGGATCACCGCCGAAGCCGTCACCGCCGCCGCCAAGGAATCCCTGGCCGGCCTCACGGCCTAACACTCTTCATCCCCTGGGCCGCCGCCCACCGGCGGCGGCCCCAGATTTTTCAGGAGTAACCCATGAACACCACCCCCACGCAGCAACTCTCCGACGCCGGCGTCTCCATCTGGCTGGACGACCTCTCCCGCGGCCGCCTCACCACGGGCACCCTGCGCAAGCTCATCGAAGAGAAGAACGTCGTTGGCGTCACCACCAACCCCAGCATCTTCCAGGCCGCCATCACCTCCGGCCACGACTACGACGAAATCATCAAGGAGAAGGCCGCCGCCGGCGCGAACGTCGAGGACACGATCTTCTCGATCACCACCTCCGACGTCGCCGACGCCTGCGATCTCTTCGCCCCCGTCGCCGCGGCCACCCACGGCGTCGACGGCCGCGTCTCGATCGAGGTGGACCCGCGCCTGGCCTGGGACACCCAGGGCACCATCACCGAGGCCAAGGAACTCTACGAGCGGGTCAACAAGGACAACGTCCTGATCAAGATCCCTGCCACCCTCGAGGGCCTCGAGGCCATCACCGCCACGCTCGCGGCCGGCATCAGCGTCAACGTCACCCTGATCTTCTCCCTCGAACGCTACCGCGCCGTGATCAACGCCTTCCAGAGCGGCCTGGAGCAGGCCAAGGAGAACGGCCACGACCTCTCGAAGATCCACTCCGTGGCGTCCTTCTTCGTCTCCCGCGTGGATTCCGAGATCGACAAGCGACTCGACGCGATCGGCACGGACGAGGCCAAGGCACTCAAGGGCAAGGCCGGCCTGGCCAACGCCCGCCTGGCCTACCAGGTCTACCAGGAACTGTTCTCCACCGAACGCTGGGAACTCCTCGCCGACGCCGGGGCCCGCCCGCAGCGTCCGCTCTGGGCCTCCACCGGTGTGAAGGACCCCGCCTACCCGGACACCCTGTACGTCACCGAACTGGTGGCCCCCGGCGTCGTGAACACCATGCCGGAGAAGACCCTGGACGCGACCTTCGACCACGCCGCCGTCACGGGCGACACCGTCACCCGCGGCTACGACGACGCCAACGCCACCCTCAACGCCCTCGATGAGCTGGGGATCTCCTACAACGAGGTCGTCGCCCAGCTCGAGTCCGAGGGCCTGGAGAAGTTTGTGGCAAGCTGGAAGGAACTGCTGGCCGACGTCGAGGGCGCCCTCGCCGCTGCACGGAAGGACGCCTAGTCCCCATGACCACTCTCAGCTACGACGCCGCGGGAGCAGCCCGCTCGGCCCACGAACAGCACCTGCCCGCCCTGCTGGAGGACCGGGTCGCCACCCGGATCTTCGCCAAGGACCCCACGCTCTGGGGCGCCGACGCCGAGTCCGAGGCCTCGGTCCGGCTCGGCTGGGTGGAGGCCGCCACGGTCTCCCAGCCGCTGGTCCAGGACATCCTGGCCCTTCGTGACGAGCTCCACGCCGAAGGGGTGACGCGCATCGTCCTCTGCGGCATGGGCGGTTCCTCGCTGGCCCCCGAGGTCATCGCGGGCACCGCCGGCGTCGAGCTGACGGTCCTGGACAGCACCGACCCCGAACAGGTCTCCGCCGCCCTCGCGGACCGCCTGGCCGAGACCGCCATCGTGGTCTCCTCCAAGTCCGGCTCCACGCTGGAGACCGACTCGCAGCGCCGGGTGTTCGAGCACGCCTTCACCGAGGCCGGCCTGGACGCCAAGAGCCGCATCATCATCGTCACGGATCCCGGCTCGCCGCTGGACACGTCCGCCCGCGAGGCCGGCTACCGTGCCGTGTTCAACGCCGACCCCAACGTCGGCGGCCGCTACTCGGCACTAACCGCGTTCGGCCTGGTCCCCTCGGGCCTGGCCGGCGTCGACATCCAGGCGTTCCTGGACGAGGCCGAGGAGACCGCGGAGATCCTCAACGAGGACAGCGAGGACAACATCGGCCTGGCCCTCGGCGCCGCCCTGGGCGGCACCAGCCCGCTGCGGAACAAGATCGTCATCGCCGAGGACGGCTCCGGGATCAAGGGTTTCGCCGACTGGGCCGAGCAGCTGATCGCCGAATCCACCGGCAAGCTGGGCACCGGCGTGCTGCCCGTCGTCGCCGGCCCCCACGCCCCGGAGGTCACCTCCGGCGCCGCCGACGTGCTCGTCGTCCGGCTCGTGGCGGCCGACGCCGACGTCGAACTCTCCGGCGACCAGGCGGCCATCGCCGGCGGCCTCGCCGCCCAGATGATGACCTGGGAATTCGCCACCGCCGTCGCCGGACGGCTGCTGGGCATCAACCCGTTCGACCAGCCCGACGTGGAGGCCGCCAAGGTGGCCGCCCGCGGCCTGCTGGACGCCCAGCCCGAACCCACGCCCGCCAACTTCACCGACGGCGCCATCGAGGTCCGCGGCGGCGACTGGCTGGGCGGGGCCGGGACGGCCGCCGAGGCCGTCACCGCGCTGCTCGGCCAGCTCGGTTCGGACGGCTACCTCAGCGTCCAGGCCTACTTCGACCGGCTCAGCTACGCGCCGCTGGAGGGCGTCCGCGACGAGCTCGCCGCGGCCACCGGCCGGCCGGTGACCTTCGGCTGGGGCCCGCGCTTCCTGCACTCCACCGGGCAGTTCCACAAGGGCGGCCCCGCGATCGGCGTGTTCCTGCAGGTCACCGCGGCCTCCGCGACGGACCTGGCCATCCCGGACCGGCCGTTCAGCTTCGGCGAACTCATCTCCGCCCAGGCCGCAGGCGACGCGCAGGTACTCTCCGAGCACGGCCGTCCCGTCCTGCGGCTGCACCTGACCGACCGGGCCGCCGGCGTCGCCCAGCTGCAGCAGCTGGTCCGCTCGCTGCCCGGCGCGGCAGGCACCGGCCACTCCCCCTCGTCCCCCGAAAGCTAAGGCACCAGACCAACCATGCCATCCACGCACAACGGCGGTCAGAAGGCCGCGGGCCGGGGGCGCAATCCGCTCCGCGACCCGCGGGACCGCCGACTTAACCGCATCGCCGGCCCCTCATCCCTGGTGCTCTTCGGCGTCACCGGTGACCTGGCCCGCAAGAAACTCATGCCGGCCGTGTACGACCTGGCCAACCGCGGACTTCTGCCGCCCAGCTTCGCCCTGGTGGGCTTCGCGCGGCGGCAGTGGGAGGACGAGGACTTCGCCGCCGAGGTGAAGGAGTCGGTCAAGAGCTATGCCCGCACCCCGTTCGACGAGACCGTCTGGGAGCAGCTGTCCGAGGGCATCCGCTTCGTCCAGGGCGAATTCGACGACGACGAGGCGTTCGAACGGCTGAGCGAGACGATCAACGAGCTCGATGAACGGCGCGGCACCCAGGGCAACCACGCCTTCTACCTCTCGATCCCGCCGAAGGCCTTCGAGCTGGTCTGCCGCCAGCTGTCCAAGCACGGCCTGGCCCAGGCCGAGGGCGACAAGTGGCGCCGCGTGGTGATCGAGAAGCCGTTCGGCCACGACCTGGAGTCCGCCCGGCAGCTCAACGACATCGTCGAGTCCGTTTTCCCGCCGGACGCCGTGTTCCGCATCGACCACTACCTCGGCAAGGAAACGGTCCAGAACATTCTGGCGCTGCGCTTCGCCAACCAGCTGTTCGAGCCGCTCTGGAACGCCAACTACGTCGACCACGTGCAGATCACCATGGCCGAGGACATCGGCACCGGCGGCCGCGCGGGCTACTACGACGGCGTGGGCGCGGCCCGCGACGTCATCCAGAACCACCTGCTGCAGCTGCTGGCGCTGACGGCCATGGAGGAACCCATTTCCTTCAATGCCGACGACCTGCGCGCGGAGAAGGAAAAGGTCCTCGCCGCCGTCCGGCTGCCAGAGGACCTGTCCGCCCACTCGGCGCGCGGCCAGTTCGCCGGCGGCTGGCAGGGTGGCGAGGAGGTGCTCGGCTACCTGGAGGAAGAGGGCATCCCCAAGGACTCCAACACCGAGACCTTCGCCGCCATCCGGGTGGACATCAACACCCGCCGCTGGTCCGGGGTGCCGTTCTACCTGCGCGCCGGCAAGCGCCTGGGCCGCCGGGTGACCGAAATCGCCGTCGTCTTCAAACGCGCCCCCAACCTGCTGTTCCGCGACCACGGCGAGGACACCTTCGGGCAGAACGCCGTCGTCATCCGCGTCCAGCCGGACGAGGGCGCGACCATCCGCTTCGGGTCCAAGGTTCCCGGCACGCAGATGGAAGTCCGCGACGTGACCATGGACTTCGGCTACGGCCACTCGTTCACCGAGTCCAGCCCTGAGGCCTACGAGCGTCTGATCCTGGACGTGCTCCTGGGTGAGCCGCCGCTCTTCCCGCGGCACCAGGAGGTGGAGCTGTCCTGGAAGATCCTCGACCCGTTCGAGGAACACTGGGCCGCGAAGAAGGAACAACCGGAGCCGTACGCGCCCGGCAGCTGGGGCCCCGCCTCCGCCGATGAACTGCTTGCCCGCGACGGGCGGACCTGGAGAAGGCCATGATCGTCAATCTTCCCGATACCACCACGTCCAAGATCTCCAAGGAGATCATGTCGCTGCGCGAACGCGGCGGGGTGATCGCCCTGGGCCGAGTGCTGACCCTTGTGGTGGTCACCAAGTCCGGCCTGGAGGAGGAAGCCATCCAGGCGGCCAACGAGGCCAGCCGGGAGCACCCCTGCCGGATCATCGTTCTCGCCGACGCCGGGGCCTCCGCCCCCACCCGGCTGGACGCCCAGATCCGGGTGGGCGGCGACGCCGGTGCCTCCGAGGTGATCGTGCTGCGCGGCTACGGCGAACTGGCCGAGGAGAGCGAGTCCCTGGTGGCCGCGCTCCTGCTGCCGGACGCTCCGATCGTGGCCTGGTGGCCGCACGGTGCCCCGCGCAACGCCTGCGAGACCTCAATCGGACGGATCGCGCACCGCCGCATCACGGACTCGGCCAACGAGCCGGACCCGTACGCGGCGCTCGAGAACATCCGCAGCACCTACAAGGCCGGCGACACGGACCTGGCCTGGACCCGCCTGACCAACTGGCGGATCCAGCTGGCCGCCGCGCTGGACCAGGTCGATGCCTCCCCGGTGACCGCCGTCGCCGTCGAGGGCGCCTCCGACTCCCCCAGCACGCTGCTGCTCGCGGCCTGGCTCACGCTGGCACTCGACGCACCGGTGACGATCGTCGCCGACCCGGCCGGCACCGGCATCCGCCGGGTGCGGCTCTGCCGGACCGGCGGGGACGTGCAGTTGTTCCGGCCGGGCCTGGACGTGGCCGAGCTGAGCCAGCCGGGACAGCCCGTGCAGCGGATCTCGTTGCCGCGGCGCAGCCTCAAGGACTGCCTGGCCGAGGAACTCCGGCGCCTGGACCCGGATGAGGTCTTCGGCGAAGTGATTACCATTGGACTGCCGCGTACCAACCTAAGGAGTGTCCGTCCCAGTGAGCGTTGAGCCCAGAGTTAGCATCCACCCCGACTCCAAGGTCCTGATGGCGGCGATCGCCGCCCGGCTGATCACCAAGCTGGTGGACATCCAGGACAAGCACGGCCAGGCCACGGTGGTCCTGACCGGCGGCACCATGGGCATTGGATCGCTCAAGGCCGTGGCCGAATCCCCCGCGGTCCGCGCGGTGGACTGGTCCAAGGTCAACTTCTGGTGGGGCGACGAGCGCTTCGTCGGCCGCGACGACGCCGACCGGAACGCCCGCCAGGCGCAGGAGGCCCTGCTCGCGCACATCGACGTCGACCCCGCCCGGGTGCAGGTCCCTGGCTCCTCGGACGAATTCGACACCCCGGAGGAGGCGGCCGCGGACTACGCGCGCCGGCTGGCCGAGGCCGCCGCCGCGGAACACGCGGCGGACACGTCCGATGACCGTCCGGAGGAGCCGGGCACGCTCCCGCGGCTGGACATCGTTCTTCTCGGCGTCGGCCCGGACGCCCACGTGGCCTCGCTGTTCCCCGAGCAGGCGGGCATCCGGGAAAAGCAGCTGACGGTGGTGGGGGTCCGAAACTCCCCCAAGCCGCCGCCGCTGCGCGTCTCGCTGACGATGCCGACGATCAATACCGCGGACGAGGTGTGGATGGTGGTGGCCGGTGACGACAAGGCCGGTGCCGTGGGCCTGGCCCTGGCCGGCGCCAACCCCGTCCAGGTCCCGGCGGCCGGGCCGCGTGGTCGCCTGGAGACGCTCTGGCTGATCGACGAGGAAGCGGCCTCACGTGTCCCGGAGCAACTGGTCCGCAAAAGCGCGTCGGGCGCGTAGTTTTTCCAGCGCTCCGGCCAGGACGTCTTCGGCGTCCTGGCTGGAGCGCCGCTCTTTAACGTATTCGAGGTGGGTCTTGTAGCTGTCCCCCGGCTCGTCCTCGAGGGCGAAGCGGGCCTCGTCCCGCGTGGCCGGGCAACCGCAGCGGCGACAGTCCCAGACGCCCGGGATCTGGTCCTCGGGCAGCCGGGCGAAGACGACGGATGTCTCGTGGCCCTTGGCGCAGCGGAAGCACACGCTGACCCGGGGCGGGGTGGCGCCGCCGTCGAACGGCTCGTGGCGGGCGGACGCGCCGGCCACCGCGCCGACGCGGATACCCCTGAAACCTGTCGCAGAATGCAGCATCGGGAACTCCTGGCTACTGTCATGGTCCGTTGGCGGTTGCAAGCGACAGTGTAAGCAGGAAGTTCCCGATGCGGTCAGGGCCGGAGGGCCCGTATGAAATTGTCTGCACCGGCCCCGTGAGGGGCCCGCGGCCGGCGCTAGGAGTCGGCGCCGGTGCTGAAGCGCATCAGCAGGCCGAGGGCGATGATGACCACGCCCCAGGTGACGCCGAGGACGATCGTGAACCGGTTCAGGTTCCGCTCCGCCACGCCGGAGGAGCTGAGCCCGGAGCTCATGCCGCCGCCGAACATGTCGGACAGACCGCCGCCGCGACCCTTGTGCAGCAGGATGAGCAGGGTCAGCAGGAGGCTGGTGATACCCAGCAGCACCTGCAGGATGACATGAAGAACGTCCACGACGGCCTTTCGAAAGAGGGGATTGCGGGAACCGGTACCTGCGGCGGACTACTCCGCCGTGAGGTGGCTCTCGAACCTGACAATATTAGCAAACTCGGCCGCGTCCAGGCTGGCACCGCCTACCAGCAGCCCGTCCACGTCGCGTTCCTTCAGGATAGCGGCAGCGTTGTTGGCCTTCACGGAACCGCCGTAGAGCAGGCGCGTCTTCGCGGCCACGGAACCGTCGAAGAGCTTTTCGAGCTCGGCGCGGATCGCGGCGCACATTTCCTGCGCGTCCTCCGGTCCGGCGACCTCGCCGGTGCCGATGGCCCAGACGGGCTCGTAGGCCACGACCAGTTCGGCGGCCTGCTCGGCGGTGAGGCCCTCGACGCCGGCGCGGAGCTGGGCGAGGGTGTGCTCGACGTGGGTTCCGGCCTGGCGGACCTCGAGGCCTTCGCCCACGCACAGCACCGGGGTGAGGCCGTGGCTGAAGGCGGCCTTGGTCTTGGCGTTGAGGACCTCGTCGGTCTCCTGGTGGATGGTGCGGCGTTCGCTGTGGCCGACGAGAACGTAGCTGCAGCCCAGCTTGGCGAGGAAGGCACCGGAGATGTCGCCGGTGTAGGCGCCGGAGTCGAACTGGCTCAGGTCCTGGCCGCCATAGGCCACCTGCAGGTCGTCGCCCTGGACCAGGGTCTGGACGCCGCGGAGGTCGGTGAACGGCGGGAAGACGGCCACCTCCACGCGGTTGTAGTCGTGCTTGGCGTCCGAGAGCGTCCAGGCGAGCTTCTGCAGCAGGGTGATGCCCTGGACATGGTCCATGTTCATCTTCCAGTTGCCCGCGATGAAGGGCTTCCGGTCGAACTTGCCGTTGGTTGACGTGGTCACGAGGTCTCCAAAAGTCGTTGCGGTGAAAAAGGGGCCGGCCGGGCACCCGTGGGCGCCCGGCCGGCCGGAAGGGTCTAGCGGTCCAGCACGCTCAGGCCGGGGAGGTCCTTGCCTTCGAGGTACTCGAGGCTGGCGCCGCCGCCGGTGGAGATGTGCCCGAACTGGTCGTCGGCGAAGCCGAGGGTCCGGACCGCAGCGGCGGAGTCGCCGCCGCCCACCACGGTGAAGGCACCGGTCTTCGTCAGCGCCTCGGCGACGGCACGGGTGCCGCCGGCGAAGGCCGGGAATTCGAAGACGCCCATGGGGCCGTTCCAGAACACGGTCTTCGCCTCGGCGATCTTCGCGGCAAAGGCTGCCGCGGAGTCGGGGCCGATGTCCAGGCCGATGCCGGAGGTGCCGAAGCGGCTCTCCTCGATCGCGTCCGCCTGCACGGTCTCGTGCTCGGCGTCGGCGGCGAACTTGGCGGCCACGACGACGTCGGTGGGGATGACGAAGGTGGTGCCGGCGTCGGCCGCGCGCTTCAGGTAGTCCTGGACGACGGGGATCTGGTCCTCTTCGAGCAGGCTGCCGGCGACCTTGTGGCCCGCCGCCGCGAGGAAGGTGAACAGCATGCCGCCACCCACCAGGATGGTGTCGGCCTTGCCGATGAGGTTCTCGATCACGGCGAGCTTGTCCGAGACCTTGGAACCGCCGAGCACCACCACGTAGGGCCGCTGGGTGTCCGTGGTGAGCTTCCGCAGCACCTCGACCTCGGTCCGGACCAGGTCGCCCTGGTAGGACGGCAGGCGGGTGGCGACGTCGTAGACGCTGGCGTGCTTGCGGTGCACGGCGCCGAAGGCGTCGTCCACGAAGGCGCCGTTGCCGCCGGTGAGGGCGACCAGCTCGTCCGCGAAGGCGCCGCGTTCGGCGTCGTCCTTGGAGGTCTCCCGCGCGTCAAAACGCACGTTCTCGAGTACCAGAGCCGCACCGTCAGACAGCGCGGCGGCGGCCGCCGTGGCGGACTCCCCCACGGTGTCGTCGGCGAGGGTGACCGGGAAGGAGGCGAGCTCGGCCAGGCGCGCGACGGCGGGCTTGAGCGAGTACTTCTCCTCCGGGGCGCCCTTGGGGCGGCCCAGGTGCGCCGTGACCAGCACGCGTGCACCGGCGTCGGTGAGCTTCGTGAGGACCGGCAGGGAGGCCTTGATCCGGCCGTCATCAGTCACTGTAGAGCCGTCGAGCGGCACGTTCAGGTCACTTCGGACCAGAACGTACCGCCCGCGGACACCTTCAGCGATCAGTTCGTCGAGGGTGTGGAATGTCATGGCTCTTACCCTAGCCCAGCTTGGATGCGACGAGCTCCGTGAGGTCGACGAGGCGGTTGGAGTAGCCCCATTCGTTGTCGTACCAGGACACAACCTTGACCTGGTTGCCGATGACCTTGGTCAGGCCGGAGTCGAAGATCGACGAGGCCGGGTCACCGACGATGTCGGAGGAGACGATCGGCTCGTCGGTGTAGGTCAGCAGGCCCTTGAGTTCCGGGGTCTCGGAGGCGGCCTTGAGGGCGGCGTTGACTTCCTCGACGGTGGTCTCGCGGGAGACGGTGACGGTGAGGTCGGTGGCGGAGCCGGTGGGGACGGGAACGCGGATGGCGTAGCCGTCCAGCTTGCCCTTGAGCTCCGGGAGGACCAGGCCGATGGCCTTGGCGGCACCGGTGGAGGTGGGGACCATGTTGATGGCTGCGGCGCGGGCGCGGCGGAGGTCCTTGTGCGGGCCGTCCTGCAGGTTCTGGTCGGCGGTGTAGGCGTGCACGGTGGTCATCAGGCCACGCTCGATGCCGAACGCGTCGTTGACGACCTTGGCCAGCGGGCCGAGGCAGTTGGTGGTGCAGGAGGCGTTCGAGATGATGTGGTGCGCATCGTTGTCGTACAGGCCGTCGTTGACGCCCATGACGATGGTGATGTCCTCGTCCGAGGCGGGTGCGGAAATCAGGACCTTCTTGGCGCCGGCGTCGATGTGCTTCTTGGCATCGGCGGCCTTGGTGAAGAAACCGGTGGATTCGATCACGATGTCCACGCCGAGCTCGCCCCAGGGCAGGTTCGCGGGATCGCGCTCGGCCAGGACCTTGATGGTCTTGCCGTCGACGACGATGTTGCCGTCCTTGACCTCGATCGACTCGGCCAGGCGGCCGCCGACGGAGTCGTACTTGAAGAGGTGGGCCAGGGCTTCCGGGCTGGTGAGGTCGTTGACGGCAACGATCTCAAGGTCGGCGCCCTGTGCGAGGGCGGCGCGGAAGTAGTTGCGGCCAATGCGGCCGAAGCCGTTGATACCAATACGTGTCGTCACGTTTTCAGTCTCCTTGGTGCTCTCTCAAGCACGATTAGTTGAGTAGGCGTTCAAGCCAACTAACAGATCCCGCACGCCATTGGGCAGAGATGATTACCAGATCGGAGGGCGACCAGCCACGTTGCTGAAGGCTAACCGCCTTCCGTGATCCATCTTACGTTTAAGGTGGCCCGCCCCTGCAACAAAAGGGGCGGGCCTTCCGTGATTCGGCCCCTTGCGCAACAAAATGTGAGGTTTGTTACACGCGGGTTTCCGCCGGGGGTCCGGCTAGAGGGTGATGAGGCCGGTCGCGTTGCTGCGGGCGGCGTCGAAACGCTTGGCGACGTCGGCCCAGTTCACGATGTTCCAGAACGCCTTGACGTAGTCGGCCTTGACGTTGACGTAGTCCAGGTAGAAGGCGTGCTCCCACATGTCCAGCATCAGCAGCGGGGTGGTGCCGAGAGCCACGTTGCCCTGCTGATCGTAGAGCTGCTCGATGACCAGGTTGCCGCCGATCGGTTCGTAGGCCAGGAAGCCCCAGCCGGAGCCCTGCAGGCCCAGCGCCGCGGCGCTGAACTGGGCGCGGAAGGCGTCGAAGGAACCGAACGCGTCATCGATCGCGGCGGCCAGCTCGCCCTCGGGCTTGTCGCCGCCGTCCGGGGAGAGGTTCTTCCAGAAGACGGAGTGGTTGATGTGGCCGCCGGTGTGGAACGCGAGGTCCTTGGAGAGGCGGTTGATGTTGGCGAAGTCGCCCTTTTCGCGGGCCTCGGCCAGCTGTGCCAGCGCGTTGTTGGCGCCGGCGACGTAGGTTGCGTGGTGCTTGCTGTGGTGCAGCTCCATGATCTTTGCGGAGATGTGGGGCTCCAGCGCGGCGTAATCATAGTCCAGCTCTGGCAGTACGTACTCGGTCACAAAATCCTCCAATGTCGTGGACCCGACGGTCCGGTTTTGCTAACTCTCGGATTGTGCCTCCGGATGCTTGGACATCCGGAAGATTGTGGGTGGACCCGGTGGGCATAGCCTCCGCTGGCGGCGAGGTATTCCCGTGCCCTGGATCCGATTCTGTCGCTGATCCGCGGGTGCCGCTACTCGTCCAGCATCTCGGGGGTCACGTTGGCCTCGGTGCCGGGGACGCCGAGGTCCTGGGCGCGCTTGTCCGCCATGGCCAGGAGGCGGCGGATGCGGCCCGCGATTGCGTCCTTGGTCATCACCGGGTCGGCCAGGCGGCCCAGCTCGTCCAGGCTGGCCTGCTTGTGCGCCACGCGGAGTTCGCCGGCGTACTTCAGGTGGTCCGGGACGTCGTCGCCGAGGATTTCCAGGGCACGGTCCACGCGGGCACCGGCGGCGACGGCGGCCTGGGCGGAGCGGCGCAGGTTGGCGTCGTCGAAGTTGGCCAGGCGGTTGGCGGTGGCGCGGACTTCCTTGCGCATCCGGCGCTCCTCCCAGACCATGAGCGCGTCGTGCGCGCCCATCCGGGTCAGCAGCGCGGCGATGGTGTCGCCGTCGCGGATCACCACGCGGTCCACTCCCCGGACCTCGCGGGCCTTGGCCTGGATGCCGAGCCGGCGGGCGGCGCCGACCAGGGCCAGCGCCGATTCGGGGCCGGGACAGGTGACCTCGAGCGCGGAGGACCGGCCCGGTTCGGTCAGCGAGCCGTGGGCCAGGAACGCGCCGCGCCAGACGGCCTCCGCGTCGGCGGCCGAGCCGTTGACGACGACGGAAGGAAGGCCGCGGACGGGCCGGCCGCGGGCGTCCAGCAGGCCGGTCTGGCGGGCCAGCGCCTCGCCGTCGCGCACCACGCGGACCACGTAGCGGCTGCCGCGGCGCAGGCCGCCGCCGGAGACGACGATGATCTCGCTCTGGTGGCCGTACACCTCGGCGATCGCGGCACGGAGCCGGCGGGCGGTGGACGCCAGGTCCACCTCCGCCTCGATCACGATCCGGCCGGAGATGATGTGCAGGCCGCCCGCGAAGCGCAGCATGGCGGAGACCTCGGCCTTGCGGACCGAGGATTTCTTGATGTCCAGCCGGGAAAGTTCTTCCTTGACCGATGCTGTCAGTGCCATGGCACCTTCCTACCTGTTTCCAAAAATGTCGTGGTACGCCGTCGCCAGGCGCAGCGGATCATGCACGGGCCGGCGGCTCGACGCCCTAACCTTACCCAAGACCACCTCGGCCCCGAGCATCGCGGCCGCCCGCTCGAAGTCGGCGGTGTCCGGCACGGAGGCGGGGTCGGCGAGGACGACGTCGACGGTGAAGTCGGGAGCGTAGTCCCGCAGCACCCGGAGGTGGTCCGCGGCGGACATGCCGGCGGTTTCCTTGGTGTTGGTCGCCAGGTTCATGGTCAGGCAGCGCCGGGCCTCGGTGTTGCAGAGCGCGGTGCGCATCTCCGGCAGCAGCAGGTGCGGCAGCACGGAGGTGTACCAGGACCCGGGTCCGAGGACCACCCAGTCCGCGAGTTCGATTGCGGTGAGCGCCTCGACGCAGGCCGGGGCCGCCTCCGGCAGCAGCCTCACGGCCTCGAGGGTGCCGGCGACGGCACAGCGGGCCTGGCCGCGGATGGTTTCCAGGACGGGGGTGCCGTCCGGTCCGGGGACCCGTGCCTGGCCCTCGATGGTCAGCGGGGTGGTGGACATCGGCAGCACCTGGCCGCGGGCGCCCAGCAGCGCGCCGGCCCACTGCAGCCCGGCCACCGTGTCGCCGAGGAGTTCCCAGAGGGTCACGATCAGCAGGTTGCCCATCGCGTGTTCGTCGAGCGAGCCGCCCGTGCCGCGGCCGGGCTTGAAGCGGTGCTGCATGACATCGCGCCAGGTCCGGCCCCAGTCGGTGTCATCGCACAGGGCGGAGAGGGCCATCCGCAGGTCACCGGGGGGCAGCACGCCGTACTCCTCGCGCAGCCGCCCGGAGGAGCCGCCGTCGTCCGCGACCGTGACGATCGCGGTGAGTTCGGAGGTAAGCAGGCGCAGGGCGGAGAGCGAGGCGGCGAGCCCGTGGCCGCCGCCGAGCGCGACGACGGAGGGGCCCTTGTCCTGCTGGCCGGCGGAGGCGGCGCTGGCGGCCGGGACCAGGGGCAGGGGGCCGGTGAGGAGCGCCATTATTCGCGGCCCAGATCCCGGTGGGTCGTGGTGACCGTGACCCGGGGGTACTGGGCCAGCCGGCGGGAGAGTTCGACGGCAACGGCGACGGAGCGGTGTTTGCCGCCGGTGCAGCCGACGGCGATCGTGGCGTAGTGCTTGTTCTCGCGCCGGTAACCGTCCAGGACCGGTTCGAGGGCCAGCACGTAGCGTTCCACAAAGTTGCTGACGCCCTCGGCCTCCAGCACGTAGTCGCTGACGTCCTTGTCCAGCCCGGTGTGCGGGCGCAGCTGCGGGACCCAGTGCGGGTTGGGGATGAAGCGGGCGTCGGCGACGAAGTTCGCGTCCACCGGCAGGCCGTACTTGAAGCCGAAGCTCATGACGTTCAGGCGGAGCGCCACGGGTCCGGTCTCGCTGAAGAGTTCGGTGATGGCGGTGGCGAGGCCGTGGACGTTCAGCGGGGAGGTGTCCAGGACGATGTCGGAGGACTCGCGCAGCTCGCGGAGCAGTTCCCGTTCGGCGGAGATGCCGTCGAGGATCCGGCCGCCGCCCTGCAGCGGGTGCGGCCTGCGGCCCTGCTCGAAGCGGCGGACCAGGACGTCGTCGCTGGCGTCGAGGAACAACACCCGGAAGGTCACGCCGCTGGCCTCGAGGTTGCGCAGCGCGGCGCGGATGTCCGCGAACAGGTCCTTACTGCGGACGTCGACCACGACGGCGAGCTTGGAGATGGAGCCCGGGGCGTGCGAGACCAGCTCCGCGAGGGTTCCTAGCATCTGCGGCGGGAGGTTTTCCACCACGTACCAGCCGTGGTCCTCGAGCGCGTCGGAGGCGGTGCTGCGCCCGGCGCCGGACATGCCGGTGACCACCAGCAGCTCCCCCTCGACGGGTTTCACCGGGGTCAGGTCGTCCTCTGCTCCGGTTCCCGCAGGTGACTCTGTCATCGGTCGTGCCCCATCTCTGCTGTCTGCTCTGCCGTCGGCACGGCGCGCGGGGCAAGTGCTGCCGGCCGCGCGTCGTGCATCAGCCTCTAACCCTAGCCAAGTTTGCCGGCCCGGGCTAAGTTTCCAGGATTTCTCCCGTGGTCATGTTGATCGCGGGCGCGGCGGGCTCGTCCCCGCCGTCGCCGGCGTCGAAATGCTTCACGATCGCGGCGGCCAGCGCGGGACCGATGCCCTTGGCCGCGGTGAGCTCCTCGACGCTGGCGGCCTTGATGCTCTTGACCGAGCCGAACTGGTTCAGTAGGGCCTTGCGTTTGGATTCGCCGAGGCCGGGCACGCCGTCGAGCACGGAGACGGTCATGGCCTTGCCGCGCTTTTGCCGGTGGAAGGTGATGGCGAAGCGGTGGGCCTCGTCGCGGATCCGCTGCAACAGGTAGAGCCCGGCGGAGGCGCGGGGCAGGATGACCGGGAAGTCGCTGTCCGGCAGCCACACCTCCTCGAGCCGCTTGGCCAGGCCGACGACGTAGACGTCCTGGATGCCGAGGTCGGCGAGGGCCTTGGCTGCGGCGTTGACTTGGGGCTTGCCGCCGTCGACGACGACGAGGTTGGGCGGATAGGCGAACTTCGCCTTGGGCGCCGGCGTCGTGGTGTCGGTGACCGGGCCGGAGCCGGAGCTGGTTGAAGGGGCCCCGGCGGCGGGGGCGGCGGGGGCGACGGCGGCGGCCTGGGCGGCGGCCAGCGGGCCGGAGCCCGGCTCCGAGTTTGAGCCTGCGGTGACGGCCTGCTCCTGCAGGTAGTTGCGGAAGCGGCGGGTCAGGACGTCGTGCATGGCCGCGGTGTCGTCGTTGGCGGCGGGCCCGGTGACGGAGAACTTGCGGTAGTCCGACTTCTTCGGCAGGCCGTCCTCGACCACCACCATGGAACCGACCACGTTGGTGCCCTGGACGTGCGAGATGTCAAAGCATTCGATCCGCAGGAGCGCCACCGGCAGGTCCAGCGCCTCCTGCAGTTCGTTCAGCGCCTGGGACCGCATGGTCAGGTCGCCGGCACGGCGGGACTTGTGCAGCTTGAGGGCGTGTTCGGCGTTATCCCGGACGGTGGAGAGCAGTGTGGCCTTGTCCCCGCGCTGCGGGACCCGGATGTCCACCCGGGCGCCGCGCAGGCCGCTGAGCCACTGGGCCAGCTCCTCGGCGTTGCTGGGTTCGGCGGGGACCAGTATCTCGCGCGGAAGCCGGCCCTGGACCTCGCCCTCCGCGCCGTAGACCTGCTGCAGGAGGTGTTCGACGAGGTCCGGGGTGGTGGAGTCCTCGACCTTTTCCACTACCCAGCCGCGCTGACCGCGGATCCGGCCGCCGCGGACGTGGAAGACCTGCACGGCCGCCTCCAGCTCGTCCTCGTAAAGGGCGAAGACGTCGGCGTCGGTGTCCTCGGCGAGGACGACGGCGTTGCGTTCGAAGACCTTTTTCAGGGCGACGATGTCGTCGCGCACCCGGGCGGCCAGCTCGTAGTCGAGTTCGGCCACGGCGGCGGCCATGTCCTTTTCCAGCCGGGAGACGAAGCGCTTGGCTTCGCCGCCCATGAAGGCGCAGAAGTCCTCGGCCAGGACCCGGTGGTCCTCCGGGGAGATGCGGCCGACGCAGGGGGCGGAGCACTTGTCGATGTAGCCGAGCAGGCAGGGCCGGCCGCTGGCCTCGGCGCGTTTGAACACCCCGGGGCTGCAGCTGCGGACCGGGAAGACGCGCAGCAGCGTGTCCATGGTGTCGCGGATGGCGCCGGCCGTGTAGGGGCCGAAGTAGCGGGTGCCCTTGCGCCGGTCGCCGCGCATCACCTGCACGCGCGGGTACTTTTCCGACATGGTGACCGCAAGGTAGGGGTAGCTCTTGTCGTCGCGGAACATCACGTTGAACCGCGGCTTGAATTCCTTGATCCAGGTGTATTCGAGCTGCAGGGATTCCAGCTCGCTGCCGACGACCGTCCACTCCACGCTGCTGGCGGTGTGAACCATGGCGTGGGTCTTGGGCAGCAGTCCCGCGGGGTTGGCGAAGTACGAGTTCAGCCGGGAGCGGAGGTTCTTGGCCTTGCCGACGTAGATGACCCGGCCGTGCGGGTCCCGGAAACGGTAGACGCCCGGATTGGTAGGGATTTCCCCGGTCTTGGGGCGGTAACTCGCTGGATGTGCCACTAGTTCATTCTACTGAGCGGCACGCCCCGCCCCCGCATCGGGGCACGCCGCACGCGCCGCCCTCCCGTATCGGAGTTGGCGCTACTCGACGGTTTTGCTCTGGTTGTAGGTGGTGGCGCGTTCCTGGCCGCTCAGCTCGGCGATGGCGTCCATGATCTTGTCGGTGACCTGGCGCCGGGCCGGGAGCGAGTGGTCCGGGCCGGTCTTCTCGAAGTAGAGCGGCTCCCCCACCTTCATGGTGAAGTGCTGCGGGCGGACCTTGTTGCTGTCCGCCGGCTGCAGGTTCTCGGTGCCGATCAGGCCCACCGGGATGACCGGGGCCCCGGTGGTCAGGGCGAGCCAGCCGACGCCGGTGCGGCCGCGGTAGAGGATGCCGTCGCGGGAGCGGGTGCCCTCGGGGTAGATGCCGATGCCCTTGCCGGCTTCGAGGATGTCCAGGAGCGTCTTGAGTGCCTGCACGCTGGCGGCCTGCTCGCCGCGCTCCACCGGGATGGAACCGACGGCCTCGAAGAAGCCCTTCATCAGGCGGCCCTTGACGCCGCTGGTGGTGAAGTATTCGGCCTTGGCGAAGAACGCCACCGGCCGCGGCATGAGGGCCTGGACGATCACGCTGTCCAGGAAGGACAGATGGTTCGGCGCCACGATGAACGGTCCCGTGGTGGGGACGTTCTCGAGTCCGATGACCGTGGGGCGGCAGGTCGAGCTGACCAGCCCCCGCGTGGTCCAGCGGATCGCGTCAAACATTGCCATCGGTGTGCACCTCGTTCAGGGCCTGCAGGGCACCGGTCCGGACGGCGTCCAGCCGGGTAATCGTGTCGGTTAGGTCGGAGGTGCTGTGCACGACCGCCACCGCGCCCGCCCCGGCGAGTTCGCCGTCGAGCGCAAAACCCCAGCCTACCCCGATGCACTCCAGGCCGTTGGCAGCCGCTCCGGCGACGTCCTGGGCGCGGTCCCCCACCATGACGGCGTAGCCGGTGCCGAGGTCGGCGAGGGCGGCGGCGACGATCCCGGCCTTCCCGGCCGGTCCGTGCGCGGAGGCGGACTCGTCCGCGGCGGAGCCCCGGATGGTGTGGAACAAACCGGTCAGGCCGTGGTGGTCCAGGACGATCCGGGCCAGGTGCTCGGGTTTTTGGGTGGCGACCGCGGCGGGCCGGCCGTCGGCGGCGAAGGTCTCCAGCAGTTCGCGGATCCCGTCGTAGACCCGGCTCCGGGCAATGCCCTCGGCGAGGTAGTGCGCCCGGTAGAGCCGGATGACGTCCTCGAGCCGGTCGGCGGGGACGCCGGCGATCTCCAGCAGGGAGTGGCTGAGCTTGGGGCCCACCATCGCGTCCAGGTCGGCGGGGCCCGGAACGGGCATCCCGAGCTGCCGCAGGGCGGCGGCGATGCCTCCGGTGATGCCGCCGGCCGGGTCCACCAGGGTGCCGTCCAGGTCGAAGATCACGGGCACGGGGGTTGGCATCACGGGCCCTAGTTTCTCACGAGGGGCCGGAAGGCCGAAATTCGTCCAGACGAACGGTTAACCGGAGGCCGGATCCCGTGCGGCACGCTGCCACGGGTGTCGTTCGACGCACAAATGCCCTGTCGCGCCCGGAATTCCGGGTGCGGCAGGGCATTTGCGTGTCGACAGCCTCTTGATGCGTCGAGAAGGGGCTAGCCGAGGATTTCGGCGAGGAACGCCGCGGTGTGGCTGTCCTTGGACTTGGCAACCTGTTCCGGGGTGCCGGAGGCGACGATCCGCCCGCCGCCGGAGCCTCCGTCGGGACCCAGGTCCACGATCCAGTCCGCACTTTTGATCACGTCAAGGTTGTGCTCGATGGTGATCACGGTGTTGCCCTTGTCCACGAGGCCCTGCAGCACCATGAGGAGCTTGCGGATGTCCTCGAAGTGCAGGCCGGTGGTCGGCTCGTCCAGGACGTAGACGCTGCGGCCGTTGGAGCGCTTCTGCAGTTCCGCTGCCAGCTTGACGCGCTGCGCCTCGCCGCCGGAGAGGGTGGTGGCCGGCTGGCCCAGCCGCACGTAGCCGAGGCCGACGTCGACCAGGGTGCGCAGGTGCCGGGCGATCGGCGAGAACGCGGCAAAGAACTCCGCGCCCTCCTCGATCGGCATGTTCAGCACGTCCGCGATGGTCTTGCCCTTGTAGTGGACCTCGAGCGTTTCCCGGTTGTAGCGGGCGCCGTGGCAGACCTCGCAGGGGACGTAGACGTCCGGCAGGAAGTTCATCTCGATCTTCAGGGTGCCGTCGCCGGAGCAAGCCTCGCAACGGCCGCCCTTGACGTTGAAGGAGAACCGGCCGGGCAGGTAGCCGCGGACCTTGGCCTCCGTGGTCTCGGCGAAGAGCTTCCGGATGTGGTCGAAGACGCCGGTGTACGTGGCCGGGTTGGACCGGGGCGTGCGGCCGATGGGGCTCTGGTCGACGTGGACCACCTTGTCCAGGTGCTCGAGGCCCTGGACGGTCTTGTGCCGGCCGGCCACCTGCTTGGCGCCGTTGAGCTTGGTTGCGAGGACCTTGTAGAGGATCTCGTTGACCAGCGTGGACTTGCCGGAGCCGCTGACGCCGGTGACTGCGGTGAAGAGCCCCAGCGGGAAGGAGGCGTCTACGTTGAGGAGGTTGTTTTCCTTGGCCCCGACGACCTTCAGCTCGCGCTTCTTGTCGTACTTGCGGCGCTTCTTCGGCACCGCGATGGCCTTCCGGCCGGAGAGGTAGTCGCCGGTGAGGGACTCGGTGTTCTTCAGCAGGTCCTGGTAGGAGCCGGAGTGGACCACCTTTCCGCCGTGCTCGCCGGCGCCCGGTCCGATGTCCACCACCCAGTCGGCCTCGTGGATGGTGTCCTCGTCGTGTTCGACCACGATCAGGGTGTTGCCGAGGTCCCGGAGCCGGGTGAGGGTTTCGATGAGCCGGCGGTTGTCGCGCTGGTGCAGGCCGATCGAGGGCTCGTCGAGGACGTAGAGCACGCCCACCAGGCCGGAGCCGATCTGGGTGGCCAGGCGGATGCGCTGGGCCTCGCCGCCGGACAGGGTGCCCGAGGACCGTTCCAGGTTCAGGTATTCGAGGCCGACGTCCAGCAGGAAGGTCAGGCGGGCCTGGATCTCCTTGAGCACCTGGTTGGCGATCTGGGCCTCGCGGCCGGTGAGCACCAGGGTGTCCAGGAAGTGGGCGCACTCGCGCATCGGCAGGGCGGCGACCTCGGCGATGGACTTGCCGTTGATCAGCACGGACAGCGAGGCCGGGTTCAGGCGCGCGCCATTGCAGGCCGGGCACGGGACCTGCCGCATGTATTCCTCGTACCGGTCGCGGGCCGAGTCGGAATCCGTCTCGGTGTGCTTGCGGTGCACGTACTGCACGACGCCCTCGAAGCCGGTGCTGTACTTGCGTTCCCGGCCGAAGCGGTTGCGGTACTGCACGACCACCTTGTGGTCCTTGCCGTGCAGGACGGTCTGGCGGGCATCCTTGGAGAGTTTCTCCCAGGGCGTGGTCATGGAGAAGCCGACGTCCTTGGCGAGGCCGCTGAGGAGACGAATCCAGTATTCGGTGGTGGCGGCGCCCATCGACCAGGGGGCGATGGCTCCCTCGGCCAGGGACAGCTCGGGGTTGGGGACGATGAGTTCCTCGTCCACCTCGAGCCGGGTGCCGATGCCGCTGCAGACCGAGCAGGCACCGAACGGGTTGTTGAAGGAGAAGGAGCGGGGCTCGATCTCGTCCAGCGCGAGGGGGTGCTCGTTGGGGCAGGCGAGGTGCTCGGAGAACGCGCGGATCCGCTCGGGATCATCGGCGTCGAGGTCCACGAACTCTGCCAGGACGCGGCCCTCGGCGAGCCCCAGGGCGGTCTCCACCGAGTCGGTCAGGCGCTGGCGGATGCCTTCCTTCACCACCAGGCGGTCCACCACCACCTCGATGGTGTGCTTGAACTGCTTGCCCAGCTTGGGCGGGTCGCTGAGCTGGACCAGCTTGTCGTCCACCCGGGCACGGGAGTAGCCCTTGGCGCTGAGCTCCTTGAAGAGCTCGACGAATTCGCCCTTACGGCCGCGGACCACGGGCGCAAGGACCTGGAACCGGGTACCCTCGGGCAGTTCCTGCAGCTGGTCCACGATCTGCTGCGGGGTCTGCTTGGTGACGGGCTCGCCGCAGACCGGGCAGTGCGGGCGCCCCACACGGGCCCAGAGCAGGCGCATGTAGTCGTAGATCTCGGTGATGGTGCCCACGGTGGAGCGGGGGTTCTTGCTGGTGGACTTCTGGTCGATCGAGACCGCGGGCGAGAGGCCCTCGATGAAGTCGACGTCGGGCTTGTCCACCTGGCCCAGGAACTGCCGGGCATAGGCGGAGAGCGACTCGACATAGCGGCGCTGGCCCTCGGCGAAGATGGTGTCGAACGCCAGGGAGGACTTGCCGGAGCCGGAGAGGCCGGTGAAGACGATCATCGCGTCGCGCGGCAGGTCCAGGTCAACGTTGCGCAAGTTGTGCTCGCGGGCGCCCTTCACCACCAGGCGGGACAGGTCGGGCCGTTCCGGCACCGCGGTGGCCACCCGGGCCGTCTTTCCTTCGGTCCGGGACACGGCTTTTCCGGGCTCCGGCGCGGTGGCGTCAGGCTGGATAACGACGGCGGGTTCTTCAGCTACGGCTTTAGGCACGCTTACCATGCTAATCGAAAACTTCTTCGAATCGCTATTCGGGCGGTGCGTGTGCTAGGGCACCCCGGTCAGGGGCGCTCAACGCCGCTCAGTGGCGGTCGTACGCGGCGGCGAGCAGCTGGACCGCCTCGGCGAAGCTGGCGCCCTTGGCCCGCGCGGCGGCGGCGTAGTCGGCGGCGGACTCGGCGAGGGACCCCCAGGCCTCGTCCCGCGCGCAGACCACCGTGCCGTTGCGGCCCTGGGTGCTGACGACGCCGGCGGCCTCGAGTTCCTTGTAGGCGCGGGCCACGGTGTGCGGCGCGACGCCCAGCTCGGCGGCCAGGCTGCGGACGGCGGGGAGCCGGGTTCCGGGGGCGAGCGTGCCGTCGTCGGCCCGTTCGATGATGTTCAGCCGCAGCTGCTCGAACAGCGGGACGGAGCTGGCGGTGCTGGGCTTCCAGGTGCCCGGAAAGGCGGCCGTGCCGGCGGACGGAGGCGTCACCGGCCGGACTCCAGGGCGTCCGCGGCGGCCGGCAGCCCGGCGAACTGGGCGCGGCACAGCGCGGCGTAGTGGCCTCCCCGTCCGGTCAGTTCCTGGTGGGTGCCCTGCTCAACGACGCGTCCTTGGTCCATGACGAGAATTAGATCAGCGTCCCGGACGGTGGACAAGCGGTGGGCAATCACGAAGCTGGTCCGGTCCTCCCGGAGCCGTGCCATCGCTTCCCGGATCTGCAGCTCGGTCCTGCTGTCCACGGAGCTGGTGGCCTCGTCCAGGACCAGGATGCTGCCGCCGGCCAGGTGGGTGCGGGCGATCGAGATCAACTGGCGCTGGCCGCGGCTGAGCGAGCCGCCGTCGTTGCCGAGGACGGTGGCGTACCCGTCCGGGAGGGCGCGGACGAACGGGTCGACGTGGCTGGCCTGCGCTGCGGCGATGATGTCCGCGTCGGGGGCGCCGGGCCGGCCGTACTCGATGTTGTCCCGGATGGTGCCGGTGAAGAGCCAGGCGTCCTGCAGGACGGTTCCGATGCCCGCCCGGAGGACGTCCCTGGGCAGCTCCGCGATGTCGACGCCGTCGATGGTGATGCGGCCGGCGTCGGGCTCGTAGAAGCGCATCAGGAGGTTGACCACCGTGGTCTTCCCGGCGCCGGTGTGGCCGACGATCGCCACCGTCTGGCCGGGTTCGGCCGTGAAGCTGAGGTCGCGGACCACCGGTGCGTCCGGGCGGTAGCCGAAGCTGACCCCCTCGAAGCGGATCCGTCCGGCCGGAAGGGCGGCGTTGCCGGTGCCGGCTGGCACGGCGACTTCTCCGGTGTCGGCGGGGATTTCGTCCGCGTCGAGCAGGGCGAAGACGCGCCCGGCGGAGGCCAGGCAGGACTGGATCAGGGTGAGCATGCCGCCGATCTGCCCCATCGGCTGGCTGAAGAGCCTGCTGAACTGGATGAAGGCCTGGACACCGCCGATGCTCATGGTTCCCGCGGCCACCTGGAGTGCCCCGATGACGGCGACGGCGATGTAGTTGAGGTTGGCGACGAACAGCATCAGCGGCTGCACCATCCCGGAGAGGTACTGCGCGCTGGAGGCGGCCCGGTAGAGCCGCTCGTTCCCGGCGCGGAAGACCGTGGCGGCGGCCTCCTGGCGGCCGAAGGCCTTGACCACCTCGTGCCCGGAGAAGAATTCCTCGAGGTGGGCCTGGACGGCGCCCGTGCTGCTCCACTGTTCGCCGAAGTGCGCCTGCGACCGGCGAGCCACCAGGACGGTGACCAGGGTGGACACCGGCACGGAGACGAGCGCGATGAGCGCCAGCAGCGGCGAAAGCCAGATCATCATGGTCAGCGCCCCGGTGAGCATCAGGACGGACATGATCAACTGGTTGAGCAGCTGGTTCAGGGACTGGGAGACGTTGTCGACGTCGTTGGTGGCCCGGCTCAGCACGTCGCCGCGGTGCTGGCCCTCGAAGTGGGCGGACGGCAGGACGTGGACCTTGCGTTCGACGGCGGCCCGGAGGCCGTAGCTGAGCCGCTGCACGGCGGTGGCGGTGAGGGCGCCCTGGATCCAGCTGAAGACGGAGGCGCCGAGGTACATCAGCGACACCGCCAGCAGCAGCCGGCCCAGGTGCGCCTCGTCGAAGCCCCGGCCCATGACGCCGCGGACCACGATGTCGGTGGCGTCGCCCAGGTACTTCGGTGCGGCGACGTTCAGGGCGGCGAAGCCGCAGGTTGCCGCGACGACGCCTGCCATCCTGAGCCGCACGGGCCGGAGCAGTCCGAGCAGCCGGGCTGCCGTCCGCCGCCGCGGCGGGGGCGGCGGGGTGACGGCCGTGTCGGCGGCGCCGTCGGCGGTCACAGGCTGTCCGCCAGGATCAGCTGGGAGGCGGCGATGTCCCGGTACGCCGGGGAGCCGGCCAGCAGCGCGTCGTGGCTGCCCTGCGCGCTGACCCGCCCCTCCTCCAGCACGAGAATGGTGTCCGCGTCCGCGATGCTGGCCACCCGTTCGGCCACCACCAGCACGGTGGCGTCCGCCAGCAGGGGTTGCAGGGCGCGGCGCAGCCGGTGGTCGGTGCCGTAGTCCAGGGCCGAGAAGCTGTCGTCGAAGAGGTAGATGTCGGCGTGGCGGAGCAGGGCCCGGGCGATGCAGAGCCGCTGCCGCTGGCCGCCGGAGAGGTTGCCGCCGCCCTGGCTGAGCGGGGCGTCGAGCCCGCCGTCGAGTTCGCGGACGAAGACGTCGGCCTGCGCAGCCTCCAGCGCCTCCCACAGTTCGGCGTCGGTGGCGTCGAGCCCGCCCACCCGGAGGTTCCGCGCCACGGTCCCGCCGAAAAGGTGGGAGTGCTGCGGCACCAGCGAAATCCTGCCGCGCAGCTGGTCCAGGGGCAGCGTGGCGATGTCGGCCCCGCCCAGGAAGACGGTGCCGTGCGTCGGATCCAGGAAGCGTGGCAGGAGGTTCACCAGCGTGGTCTTCCCGCTGCCGGTGGCGCCGATGACCGCGGTCGTGGTGCCGGGGCGGGCCGTGAAGCTGATCCCGGAGAGCACGGGCTTCTCTGCCCCCGGATAGGCGAAGCCGACGTCGCGGAACTCGACCGTCCCGGCGGCGGCGCGGGGTTCGACCGTCCGGACTGCAGCGCCGACGACGGCGGTGCGGGGGTCGGCGATGGACGGCTCGGTGTCCAGCACCGCCCGGATCCGTTCGGCGCAGACGGCAGCCCGGGGCGCCGTAGTGAACACATACATGGCCATGACGATCGCGATCATGATCTGCAGGATGTAGGCGATGAACGCGGCCAGGGCGCCCACCTTCATCTGCCCGGCGGCAATCCGGTGCCCGCCGAACCAGACGACCGCCACGGATGACAGGTTCACCACGATCATGATCAGGGGATTCATCCCGGCCACCAACAGCGCCGAATCCAGGTTGTTCCGGGTGAGGTCCCGGTTGACCGCGCCGAAGCGCCGCATCTCGTGCTCCTGCCGCACGAAGCTGCGGATCACGTTGGCACCGATGATTTGCTCCCGCAGCGTCCGGCCGGCGCGGTCGATGAGCTGCTGGCCCGCCCGGTAGAGCGGGATCAGCCGGCGGACGATCAGGAACATGATCGCTGCCAGGAGCGGGATGACGGCGACCACGATGCCGGAAAGCGCCACGTCCTGGTGAACCGCCAGCACGATGCCGCCGACGAAGCTGGCGGGCGCCGCCACCAGCATTGTCAGGACCAGCAGGGTGAGGTTCTGGATCTGGACGACGTCGTTGGTGGCCCGGGTGACCAGGCTGGACGCGCCGAAGCCGGCGATGTCCTGCGAGGAGAAGGTCTGCACGGTGGCGAAGAGGTCGCTGCGCAGGTCCCGGGCGACCCGCATGGCGACGACGGCGCCGAGGTAGCCTGCGGCGAGGGCCGTGACCACCTGCACCGCGGCGACGGCGGCCATGACGGCCCCCAGGCGCGGGATGGCCGGGGTGTCGCCGGCGACGATCCCCTGGTCGATGATCGCCGCATTCAGGGTGGGAAGGAGCAGGTTGGCGGTGGTCTGGAGCAGCTGAAGCCCGATGATGGCCGCGACCGCGCCCCGATGCGCGGCCAGCGCCCGTCTGATCAGGGCAAACAGCATAGAACCTCCAACGTCGGGTCACGCAGCGTGATGGCGGACGTCGTAGCCGTCGCCCGCCGGGCCGGTACCGTCCCCCGGCCTGGCGGCGGAAAGGTACCCGGAAGCGGAGAGTCGCGCGGCCGCCCCCAGACCGCTTTGTCATTGTATGCCTACGACTCAGCGGAAGTTGTCACACGGCGTGTCACATCCGTCAATCGAGGAGGGAACCGCCGCGCTTGCGGGCGACGGCGAAGACCCTGCGGAACTCGAAGACCGTCCCGTGCGGCCCCCGCGGGTAGGCCTCCCGGAGCATCGCTCCGTACTGCGCCTCGAAGCGTTCGGCGTCCGGGCCGTCGAGTGCGGCGAGAACCGGCCGCAGCCCCGTGCCGCGGACCCACTCCAGGACGGCGTCCGGGCCCTGAAGCACCTGCAAGTAGGTGGTCTCCCAGACGTCCGCGTCGCAGCCGGCATCAAGCATCAGCTTCAGGTAGTCGGCGGGCTGGCCCACGACGTCGTCGTGCCGGAGGACTCCGGCGAGCGGCTCGGCCCACTCCCCCGTCCCGGCCAGGGAGCGCATCAGCGCGTGCGAGGGGGCATCGAAGTTGCCCGGGACCTGGAGGGCGAACCACGCGCCGGGGCGGAGCGCGGCCAGCCAGCCCTCCAGCAGCCCGCGGTGGCCCGGGACCCATTGCAGGGCCGCGTTGGTGACCACGACGTCGGTTTCCGGACCGGGCTGCCAGCCGGCGATGTCGGCCCGCTCGAAGCGGAGGCCGCCGCCGGCCAGCGCCGCTGCACGTTCCAGCATCTCCGGTGAGGAGTCGATACCCACCACGTCGGCACCTGGCCAGCGGGCGGCGAGGGCAGCCGTCAGGTTGCCCGGTCCGCAGCCGAGGTCCACCACCTGCCGCGGCGCTTCGGCCCGGATCCGCCCGGTCAGGTCGAAGAAGGGCCGGTCCCGGTGGTCGCCGAACTGTGCATACTTGGCCGCATCCCACTTCATGAGTTCCCCCGCCTCGCGATGCTCTTTAACCGCAGTGTTCTTTCACCCGCAGTGTTCTTCCAGGGGAAGCCTAAGCCCGGGCGGGGGCCGCCGGGGCGTCACGGTCCGTGGTCCGCGCGGCGCCCGCCGTGAGGTCCGCGATCCAGGAGCCCAGCTCCGCCAGGGTCCGGGGCGAGATGCCGTGGCCGCCCGGGTCGCGCCGGGAGCGGGCGGCCGCGGATGATTCGCCCCGCAAGTACCGCCAGGTGCGGTCGAGCAGTTCCGCGGGGATCACCCGGTCCTGCTCGCCCTGGGCCACGAAGACGGGCGTCCCGTCGAGCAGGCCAGGGGTCACGGGGACTCCGGCGTCGAAGGGCAGCGTCCCGTAGAGGATGGCCGCGCCGGCGTAGCGGACCGGGTCGGAGAGCAGCAGGCCGCCGGCGAAGGCGGCGCCGCCGCTGAAGCCCACCAGCACCACGGGGCGGCCGGCCGGGGCGGCCCCGTCCAACCATGTCCGGAACCAGGCCATGGTCCCGGCCAGGGATTCGGCTACGGGCCGTCCGATGCCGCGGTTGGCGAACCAGGCATAGCCGCCGCCCTCGGCGATGGGGGCCCGCACGGCGGCATAGGCGGCGCCCTCGGGCAACGCGCCGGCCAGGCCCAGGATGTCGCGTTCGTTCGATCCCCGGCCGTGCAGCAGGACCACGAGTGGTGCCTTCGGGTCTGCGGACCCTGCGGTCGCCACCACCGGCGCCGGATAGGTGTCCGTCATTTACTTCGTCACCTTCAGGCCGGTGTCCCAGGTGAAGTCGGGGAACGCGGGGCTGGCCTGCATGGTCATGAGGACGAACTGGAAGCCTTCGAGTTCGCGGGCGCGCTTGAGCGGTCCGACGGCGAGGGGCCGCATGCCGGCGTCGCTGACGAAGCGGGCGACGGCGGCGGTGGCCGCCTCGTCGTCGCCGGCGATGAAGACGTCCAGCGGCTGCCCGGCGGACTGGCCGGTCATGAGGGTTCCGGCGAAGGTGGTGTTGAAGGCCTTGACGACGGGCGCACCGGCGGGGGCCAGGGCGGCAATTTCCTCGGCCGCGGAGCTGCCCGGGGCGACCACGAGGGAGTCGAAGGTCTCGAAGTTGACGGGGTTCGTGATGTCAACGATGACCTTGCCGGCCAGGGCGGCGCCATAGCTCTCCACCACGTCCCTGGCGGCGTCGAACGGAACCGCGAGGACGAGGAGGCCGCCGGCGGGGGCGCTCCCGATGCTGCCGTGGC
The DNA here is from genome assembly GCF_040686595.1 of Arthrobacter sp. NPDC080082. Lineage (NCBI taxonomy): Bacteria > Bacillati > Actinomycetota > Actinomycetes > Micrococcales > Micrococcaceae > Arthrobacter > Arthrobacter sp. NPDC080082. The sequence goes on from NZ_JBFBKQ010000005.1 coordinate 89,966, forward strand.
CGACGCCTGCGCCGAGTTCACCAGCCAGCGTCCGGGCCTTGTCCGCGTCCCGGCCAAGGATTTCGACGGTGCGGCCGGCAGCGAGGGCGCGGGTGGCAATGCCACGGGCCATGGAGCCGTTGCCGATGATGGTGATGTCAGTCATGGGGTTCTTCTTTCCAAAGAGGCGTGCCAGGAGGTTTTTCATGGGGTTCTGTTCTGCCGGGATCGAATTGATAAGTTGAAGCTACAACTAAAACTACGCCGCTGCAGTTGAATGTTCAAGTGTTTGCTGCGCCGGTGCGGAATCCCGCCCGACGGCCGCGGCACTAAGCTGGAAGGCAATGAAACTCGTAGATCAGCTCCCCGCCCCGGCCGCCCGCGTTTCAGGCGGCGCGGGTGTGGACCCGGACGAGCTTTACACCCGCTTCGTCGAGTGGACGGAGAGCCGCGGAATCGCCCTCTACCCCGCCCAGGACGAGGCCGTCATGGAACTGGCCTCCGGGGCCAACGTCATCCTCGCCACCCCCACCGGTTCGGGTAAATCGCTGGTAGCGATTGCCGCCCATTACCAGGCGATGGCCCGCGGACAGCGCAGCTACTACACCGCCCCGATCAAGGCCCTGGTCTCCGAGAAGTTCTTCGCGCTCTGCGACATCTTCGGCGCCGAGAACGTCGGCATGATCACCGGCGACTCCGGCGTCAACCAGGATGCCCCGATCATCTGCTGCACGGCCGAGATCCTGGCCAACATCGCCCTCCGGGAGGGCTCGGCCGCCGAACTCGGCTCCGTGATCATGGACGAGTTCCACTTCTATTCGGACCCCCAGCGCGGCTGGGCGTGGCAGGTGCCGCTGCTGGAACTGCCGCAGGCCCAGTTCCTGCTGATGTCCGCGACCCTCGGCGACGTCAGCCGCTTCGAAACCGGCATCACCGACCTGACCGGCCGCCCCACCACCACGGTCAGCTCCGCGGAGCGGCCCATCCCGCTGCACTTCTACTACCAGCAGACGCCGGTGCACGAGACCCTGGAGGAGTTGCTCTCCACGAAACAGGTCCCGGTGTACGTGGTGCACTTCAGCCAGCTGGAGGCGATCGACCGGGCCCAGACGCTGATGAGCATCAACGTCTGCACCCGGGAGGAAAAGGACCGGATCGCCGAACTCATTGCCGGCTTCCGGTTCGCGCCCGGGTTCGGCAAGACGCTGAACCGGCTGGTCCGGCACGGCATCGGCGTCCACCACGCGGGCATGCTGCCCAAGTACCGCCGCCTGGTGGAGCAGCTGGCGCAGGCGGGGCTGCTGAAGGTCATCTGCGGCACGGACACCCTGGGCGTGGGCATTAACGTTCCCATCCGCACCGTGCTGCTCACCGCCTTGAGCAAGTACGACGGCGTCCGCACCCGTCTGCTGAACTCGCGCGAATTCCATCAGATCGCCGGACGCGCGGGCCGCGCAGGCTACGACACCGCCGGCACCGTGGTGGTCCAGGCGCCCGAGCACGTGATCGAGAACGTCAAGGCGATGGCCAAGGCCACCGCCAAGTTCGGCGACGACCAGAAGAAGCTCCGCCAGGTGGTCAAGAAGAAGCCGCCCGAGGGCTTCGTGTCCTGGGGTGAGCCGACCTTCCAGCGGCTGGTCGAGTCCGTGCCGGATCCCCTGGTCTCCAGCTTCACCGTCACGCACGCGATGCTGATGAACCTGATGGAACGCCCCGGCGATCCCTTCCAGGCCGCCCGCCGGCTGCTGACCGAGAACCACGAAACGAGGCCCGCGCAGCTGAAGCTGATGAAGCGCGCTCTCGGCATCTACCGCGAGCTCCTGGCGGCGGGCGTCGTCGAGCGGATCCCGGCCGCCGAGCAGGGCCCGGACGGCCGGTCGGTCCGGCTGACCGTGCACCTGCAGGCCAACTTCGCACTGAACCAGCCGCTCTCCCCCTTCGCCCTGGCGGCGTTGGACCTGCTGGACCCGGAGTCGCCGTCGTACGCCCTGGACGTTGTCTCGGTGATCGAATCGACGCTGGAGAAGCCGCGGCAGATCCTCTCCGCGCAGCAGAAGAAGGCCCGCGGCGAGGCCGTCGCCGCGATGAAGGCGGACGGGATCGACTATGACCAGCGGATGGCCATGCTGGAGGAAGTCACCTACCCGCAGCCGCTGGCCGAAATCCTCGGCGAGGCGTTCGACGTCTACCGCAAGGCCGCGCCCTGGATCGGCGACTTCGAACTCGCACCCAAGTCCGTCATCCGCGACATGTACGAACGGGCCATGAACTTCGGCGAGTTCGTCCAGTTCTACGGCCTGGCCCGCTCCGAGGGGATCGTGCTCCGCTACCTGGCGGACGGCTTCAAGGCGCTCCGACAGACCGTGCCGCAGGACGCCCTGCGCGAGGACCTCGAGGACCTGATCGCGTGGCTCGGCGAGCTGGTCCGGCAGGTCGACTCCAGCCTGCTGGACGAATGGGAGGAACTCACCTCCGGCGCCGCGCCCACCCCGCACGACGCTCCCCCTCCCCCGCCGCCGTCGCTGACATCCAACGTCCGGGCCTTCCGGGTGATGGTGCGGAATGAGATGTTCCGCCGCGTTGAGCTCTTCGCGGACGAGGCCGCCACCGAACTCGGGGAGCTCGACGGCGCCGCCGGCTGGGACGCCGAGCGCTGGGAGGACGCCCTGGACGACTACTTCGACGAACACAACGACATCGGCACCGGGCCGGACGCGCGCGGACCCGGGCTGCTGATCATCACCGAGGAGCCGGGCCGCTGGAAGGTCCGGCAGATCTTCGACGATCCGGAGGGCAACCACGACTGGGGCATCTCCGCCGAGGTGGACCTCGCCGCCTCCGACGAGGCCGGCAGCGCGGTGGTGCGCGTGACCGACGTTAACCGTCTGTAGCCGCTAGTAAACTGCAGTCCATGACTGTAATCCGGCCCGCGGCCGCCTCCGACGTCCCCGCCATCCTGCAGATGATCCACGACCTGGCCATCTACGAAAAGGAGCCGGACGCGGTCCGGAACACCCCTGACATGCTCACCGAAGTGCTGTTCGGGGAGAACCCGCGGGTCTTCGCCACCATGGCCGAGAACGAGGCGGGCGAGGTGCAGGGATTCGCTCTGTGGTTCCTGAACTACTCCACCTGGGAGGGCGTCCACGGGATCTACCTCGAGGACCTGTACGTCAAGCCGGAGGCCCGCGGCGCCGGGCACGGCAAGGCCCTGCTGCAGCACCTGGCTGCCACCGCCGTCGAACGCGGCTACGCCCGGGTGGAGTGGAGCGTCCTGGACTGGAATGAGCCCTCGATCGCGTTCTACCGGAACCTCGGCGCGGCGCCGATGGACGAATGGTCCACCTTCCGGCTCACCGGCGACGCCCTGGCAGGGTTCGGTTCCCGCGCGGAGGCGGCCCGTGGCTGACACCGTGGCCCCGGCACCCGCCGCGCACGCCCCGCTGCCCGTCCTCGAGTCCGGCTCCGTCCCGCACGTGGTCAAGGGCCGGCACAGCTACCGGGGGATGCGCACCACCGAACACTACTTCGAGGTCCCCCTGGACCATGCGGATCCCGCGGGCGAGACCATCACTGTCTTCGCCCGCGAGTACGTCTCCGCCGACCACACCGAGGAGCAGGCGCAGGAGCTGCCCTGGCTGCTCTTCCTGCAGGGCGGCCCCGGCGGCCGCGGCAACCGGTTCCCGTCCCTGGGCGGCTGGGGCAAGGCCGCGGCCAAGGACTTCCGGATTCTCATGCTGGATCAGCGCGGCACCGGCCTGTCCTCCCCCGCGGACCGGCACACCCTGCCGCTGCGGGGCAGCGACCGGGACCAGGCCGAGTACCTAACCCACTTGCGCGCCGACTCGATCGTGGCCGACGCCGAGGCGATCCGCCGGACCCTCGGCGCGGCGCCGTGGACCATTTACGGGCAGAGCTACGGAGGTTTCTGCGCCCTGACCTACCTGTCCTTCGCCCCGGAGGGTCTGCGCGAGGTGCTGATCACCGGGGGCCTCGCTCCCCTCACCGGCCCCGCGGACCGGGTCTACCAGGCCACGTTCCGCCGGGTCGCCGCCCGCAACGCCGAATACTTCGGCTGGTACCCGGAGGACCGGGAGACCGTGAACCGGATCGCCCGGCACCTGCGGGAGACGCCGGAGGTGCTGGCGGACGGCAGCCCGTTGACGGTGGAGCGGTTCCAGATGGTGGGTTCCTTCCTGGGCGGCAACACCCGCGTGGACGGCCTCCACCACCTGCTGGAGGACGCCTTCACCGCCACTCCCGACGGCGACCGGCTCTCCGACACCTTCCTGGAGCAGGTCCGCGGCCTGGTCACCCGCGCCGCCAACCCGCTCTACGCGCTGATGCACGAATCCATCTACGGCCAGGGCGAGGCGACGGACTGGGCGGCGCTGCGGGTGCTGCAGGACCACCCAGAGTTCCGCCCGGACGTGCCGGCCCCGCTGCTCACCGGCGAGATGGTCTACCCCTGGTACTTCGAGCAGGACCCGGCGCTGGAGCCGCTGCGCGCCGTCGCCGCCCTGCTGGCAGAGAAGGACGACTGGGCGCCGCTGTACGACCTGGACCGACTGGCCGCCACCACGGTGCCGGTCGCGGCCGCCGTCTACACCGACGACATCTACGTGGACCGCGACCTGTCGCTGGAAACCGCCCGCGCGGTGCGCGGGCTGCAGGTCTGGGAGACGGACGAGTTCCACCACGACGGCATTGCCGACGACGGCGAGGCGATCTTCGGCCGCCTGCTGGGGATGGCACGGGCCCACACGGCCTGACACCGCCCGGCACAGCCTGGGCACAACAATGCCCGGGGAAGCGCTGGCTTCCCCGGGCATTGTTGCCAGCGCGACCGGCGCTAGCCGGTACTGGGTCGGCGCTACTCGGCGTCGGTGAGGCTCTTGCGGGAGTCTTCCTCGAGCCGGGCGTCCAGCTTGGCCGTGGTGGCCTTGGAGCTGTAGAGGCTGGCGACGACGGCGATGATGATGGTGCCGACGATGACGCCGAGGGAGACGAAGGTGGGGATCTCCGGGGCCCATTCGATGTGCCGGCCGCCGTTGATGAAGGGCAGCTCGTTGACGTGCATGGCGTGCAGGACCAGCTTGACGCCGATGAAGGCCAGGATCACCGAGAGCGCGTGCTTGAGGTAGACCAGCCGGGTCATCAGGCCGCCCAGCAGGAAGTACAGCTGGCGCAGGCCCATCAGGGCGAACAGGTTGGCGGTGAAGACGATGAACGCGCTCTGCGTCAGGCCGAAGATCGCCGGGATGGAGTCCACCGCGAAGAGGAGGTCGGTCAGGCCGATGGTGACGAAGACGATCACCATGGGGGTGAAGACCTTCTTGCCGTCCACCACGGTGCGGATCTTGCCGCCGTCGAACTTCTCGGACATCGGCAGGACGCGGCGGATCCTTGCGATCAGCGGGTTCTCCCGGTCCTCTTCGTCCTCACCCTCGTCCTGGGCCTGCTTCCAGGCGGTCCAGAGAAGGAACGCGCCGAAGATGTAGAACACCCAGCTGAACTGCTCGATGACGATCGCGCCGAGCATGATGAAGATGCCGCGCAGGATCAGGGCGATGATGATGCCCACCATCAGGACTTCCTGCTGGTATTTCCGGGGCACCGAGAAGCGCGCCATGATGATGATGAACACGAACAGGTTGTCGATGCTCAGGCTGTACTCGGTGACCCAGCCGGAGACGAATTGGCCGCCGTACTCGGGGCCGGTGAAGAGGAACATGGCGCCCGCGAACAGCAGCGCCAGGCCGATGTAGAACGAGACCCAGAGGCCGGCTTCCTTCATCGACGGCTCGTGCGGCCGCTTCAGGACCAGCAGCAGGTCGATGGCAAGGATCAGGCCGAGGACGGCGAAGGAGCCGATCTCAAACCAGAGGGGAAGTTCAGGCACGTAGAAACCTTTCGGAGGGCATGACTCAGCGGTGTAAGTCTCTCCGGCCCCACGGCGGCCAGGAACGCGTTCCTGGATCTGGTGTGGTGCCCGCTACGTCCGGCATGGCGTCCGTGCCATGCGTGCTGACGATCGTAGCGCTTTGGGATACTCCCCTACGTGCCTCCCAGTTTACCTCAGGCGTGACCTGCCGACTGCATCTGCCGGAGCTCCTTCTTGAGGTCGCCGACCTCGTCCCGGAGCCGGGCGGCGAGCTCGAACTGCAGCTCGCCGGCGGCGGCGTGCATCTGCTCGGTGAGCTGTTCGATCAGGCCCACCAGGTCCTCCGCGGGCGCCGCGGCGAGGCCGTCGGCGCGGACCTTCGCTCCGCCCTTGCCGCCGTTCTTGCCCTTGCCCTTTCCGGCGCTGGCGAGCAATTCGCGGGTGTCCGCATCCTCCTTGGCCAGCTGGTCCGTGATGTCGGCGATCTTCTTCCGCAGCGGCTGCGGGTCGATGCCGTGGTCCTTGTTGTAGGCAACCTGGATGGCGCGGCGGCGGTTCGTCTCGTCGATGGCCTGCGCCATCGAGTCGGTGATTTTGTCCGCGTACATGTGCACCTCGCCGGAGACGTTACGCGCGGCACGGCCGATGGTCTGGATCAGTGAGGTGGCGGAGCGGAGGAAGCCTTCCTTGTCCGCGTCCAGGATGCTGACCAGGGACACCTCGGGCAGGTCGAGGCCCTCACGAAGCAGGTTGATGCCGACGAGGACGTCGAACACGCCCATCCGCAGCTCGCGCAGCAGCTCGACGCGGCGCAGCGTGTCGACGTCGGAGTGCAGGTACTCCACCTTCACGCCGTGGCCCACGAGGTAGTCGGTGAGGTCCTCGGCCATGCGCTTGGTCAGCGTGGTGACCAGGACGCGCTCGTTCTTGGCCGTGCGGGTCTTGATCTCGCCGAGCAGGTCGTCGATCTGGCCCTTGGTGGGCTTCACGATCACCTCGGGGTCGATGAGGCCCGTGGGGCGGATGATCTGCTGGACGAAACCATCCGCCTTGCCGAGTTCATACTTGCCCGGCGTGGCCGAGAGGTACACGGTCTGGCCGACGCGTTCGAGGAACTCGTCCCACTTCAGCGGCCGGTTGTCCATGGCGGAGGGCAGCCTGAAGCCGAAGTCCACCAGGTTCCGCTTGCGGGACATGTCGCCCTCGTACATGGCGCCGATCTGCGGCACCGTGACGTGGGATTCGTCGATGACCAGCAGGAAGTCGTCCGGGAAGTAGTCGAGGAGGCAGTGCGGGGCGGTGCCCGGTTCACGGCCGTCGATGTGGGCGGAGTAGTTCTCGATGCCGTTGCAGAACCCCATCTGCTGCATCATTTCCAGGTCGTAGGTGGTGCGCATCCGGAGACGCTGGGCCTCGACGAGCTTGTTCTGGCTCTCCAGGACCTTGAGCCGGTCGGCGAGTTCGTCCTCGATCCGCTTGATGGCGCGGCCCATCCGCTCCGGCCCGGCGACGTAGTGCGAGGCGGGGAAGACGTACATCTCATCCTCGTCGCGGAGCACCTCGCCGGTGAGCGGGTGCAGGGTCTGGATGTTCTCAATCTCGTCGCCGAAGAACTCGATCCGGATGGCCAGTTCCTCATACATCGGGATGATCTCGACGGTATCGCCGCGGACCCGGAAGGTGCCGCGGTGGAAGTCGATATCGTTGCGCGCGTACTGCATCGAGACAAACTTCCGCAGCAAATCATCGCGGTTCATCTCGGCGCCCCGGCGGAGCGTGACCATCCCGGAGATGTACTCTTCCGGCGTGCCGAGGCCGTAGATGCAGGAGACGGTGGCGACCACGATGACGTCGCGCCGGGTCAGCAGCGCGTTGGTGGCCGAGTGCCGGAGCCGTTCGACCTCCTCGTTGATGGAGGAGTCCTTTTCGATGAAGGTATCCGTCTGCGCGACATAGGCCTCGGGCTGGTAGTAGTCGTAGTAGGAGACGAAATACTCGACCGCGTTATTGGGCAGCAGTTCGCGGAACTCATTGGCCAGCTGGGCGGCGAGGGTCTTGTTCTGGACCAGCACCAGGGTGGGCCGCTGGACCTGCTCGATCAGCCAGGCCGTCGTCGCGCTCTTACCGGTACCGGTGGCGCCCAGGAGCACCACGTCCTTCTCGCCGTTGGTAATCCGTTCGGTGAGTTCGGCGATCGCCGCGGGCTGGTCACCGGCGGGCTTGAACTCGCTGATGACTTCGAAGGGCGCCACGACACGGTTGATTTCCTGGGCAAGGCTCATGAATCTAATTTACCGCCGGGCACCGACAGGAACAGCCGATTCAGCTTTGGGCGGTACGGCCGCCCCCGGGGAGGCCGTACGACGGCGGCTGCCAGCCGGTGCGGGCCGCCCACTCCTCCATCCGGGGAACGGCGTATGCGGTCAGCCAGTTCTCCTTGTCCGCGGCGTACCCGGCGGTCGACCGGTCCACCTCGTGCAGGCGCGCGGCGCGGCGCTTCTCCGCGAGGTAGGCCGCGCGGGCACCGTCGTCGTCGCGCAGCCAGTCGCGGAAGCACAGCGCGAACCGCCAGCCCGGGGAGCCGGCGGCCCGGAGGTGGAGGTTCACGGCCCGGCCGGGGTCGGCGCTGCCGTGCAGTCGCTTCCCCCACTGGCCGGGGTCCGCGTCCGCGGGTTTGGGGTGGTCGGCGAGGACGCCCGGCCAGACCGGGAAACCCGCGCCGGTCAGGGCGGCTGCCAGCCGGTCGGCGGCGGCCATGTCCGCGACGCCCAGCTGCAGGTCCAGCACGTCCTTGGCCGCCAGACCGGGCACGGCGGTGGACCCCACGTGGTCCAGCGTCAGGGCCTCCTCCCCCGCCGCCACCCGGAGCCGGGCGATGATCCGGGCGGCCTGCGCCGGCCAGTCCGGGTTGGCAGGGGTCAGCGCGGGGCCACCGGTGCGGGCCGCCACGCGGCGCCGGTTGAGGTTGTCGGCGTAGGGGGTGAGGCGGAACTTCCAGAGCCGGTCCACGGCGTCCCGGAGTTCGTCCTTGGAGCCGGCGTTCTCGAGCACGACGTCGGCGGCGGCCAGGCGTTCCTCCCGGCCGGCCTGCGCGGCGATCCGGCTGAGGGCCTGATCCTCGGTCATCTTCCGGTGCTCCACCATCCGCCGGACCCGGACGGGTTCGGGCGCGTCGACCACCACCACGAGGTGGAAGTGGGCGCCCTGCCCCGTCTCCACCAGCAGCGGGATGTCCTGGACCAGCACGGCGCCGGCGGGGGCCGCGGCGGTGAGGGCCGCGGCCCGTTCCCGCACCAGCGGGTGGATGATGCCGTTGAGCACGGCGAGCCGCTCCGGATCGCCGAACACGAGGGCGCCGAGGCGGGGCCGGTCCAGGCGCCCGTCGGGTCCCAACACCGCGGAGCTGAACGCCTCCACCACCTTCGCGAGCCCCGGCGTGCCCGGCTCCACCACTTCCCTGGCCAGCGCGTCGGCGTCGACCAGGACGGCGCCGAGCTCGCGCAGCCGTGAAGCCACCACTGACTTTCCCGAGGCGATCCCGCCGGTCAAACCGATCTTCAGCACACCTCAAGACTAAACTGAACGGGTGCCTGACGACGCCGAATTCCAGGAGAGCCGGGCCACCGCCTACACCGTCCCCGCCGGTCCGGAGTTCCGGCACGAGCTGGAGATCAAGCGCTCACGCTTCATCACGGTGATCGCCCGCACCGCCGACGAGGACCAGGCCCGGGCCGTGGTCGCCGGGCTGCGGCGGGAATTCCACGACGCGCGGCACCACTGCTCAGCGTTCGTGCTGGGCCCCGACCGGGACGTCCAGCGTTCCAGCGACGACGGCGAGCCGTCCGGCACCGCCGGAATCCCGATGCTGGAGGCGCTCCTGAAACGCGAAACCGTCCCGGGCGCCGCGGACCTCAGCGACGTCACCGCCGTCGTGGTCCGCTACTTCGGCGGTATCCTGCTGGGCGCCGGCGGCCTGGTCCGCGCCTACTCCGAATCGGTGTCCGCCGCCCTGGACCTGGCGCCAATGGTGCGCCGGCAGCGGCTCAGGACCTGCTCCGTCGCCGCGCCGCACGCCACCGCCGGAAGGCTGGAGAACGACCTCCGCGCCGCCGGGTTCGTGATGACGGAGGCCGCCTACGAGCAGCACGCCACCGTCTTGCGGCTGGCGCTGCCGGACGATCCCGCCGGGCTGGACCGGGCCGCGGAGCGGGTGGCCGCCCTCACCGCCGGCGGGGCCTCCCTGCAACCGGGCGGGACGGAGTGGGTCGATGTCCCGCTCCCCTGACGCCGCAGAGCCGACCGACGTGCCGCCCATTGACCTGGCACCCATCGACGTAGCACTTCTCGACGTTACGGAGGCCGTGCTGAAGCGGCTGCTGGCCGTCGCTCAGGACGATGCGGACGCCGACGAGGTAACCCCACCGGGGGGCGGGTCTCCGGGCTGGAATGCGGACCGCGTCCGATGGTTCCGCGCCTACCACCGGGCCGCGGCAGCCGGGCTGGAGGGGCCGGCCCGGGAGAAAACCTGGGCGGTCACGGCGGGAGGTACGCTTGCCGGTGCCGTCCGGCTCAAGGCTGTGTCTGTCCCGGGGACCGCCGGGGGCTCCCTGGTGCTTGAAACCGGGATCTGGCTGCGCCGGAGCCTGCGCGGCCGGGGCATCGGCCGGGAGGCATTGCGGCTGGTCACGGTGCAGGCGGCGGCCACAGGGGCCGCGGTCCTCACGGCGGACACCGCCACCGTCAACGCCGCGGCCCGGTCCCTGCTGGCGGGCCTTGGTGCGACGCTCGCCGACGACGGCACCCGGGTCACGGCCCGGATCCCGCTCCCCTAGGATCTCAACCCATCTGACTGGCAGCTGAGGCCGTTGTGAGCATTGATAACGGCCTCAGCTGCGAGTCACTTGGGTGTGCCACGATGGGAGGAAACAGCCGAGGGCAAAGGACGGGAGCAGCGGCATGAGCGGCAACTATGACTTGGAGCGGTTCGTGACGGCGCAGGACTCTGGCGGCACCTACCGGCAGGCGCTGGCCGAGCTGGAGGCCGGGGCCAAGCGCAGCCACTGGATGTGGTTCGTCTTCCCGCAGGTCGCCGGCCTGGGCATGAGCGCGACGTCGCGCATGTATGCCATCGCGTCGCTGGACGAGGCCCGCGCCTATCTGGCGCATCCGGTGCTCGGCCCCCGGCTGCTGGAGTGTGCCCGCGCCGTGCTCCAAGTCGACGGCCGCAGCGCCGTGCAGATCTTCGGCGGCATCGACGCCCGCAAGCTGCAGTCCTCGGCGACCCTGTTCCTCCGGGCCGATCCCGGGCAACCGGAATTCCAGCAACTGCTCGACCGGTATTTCGACGGCACGGCGGACGACGCCACGGACCGGATCCTCGCCGGCTGAAGACGCCACTTAAACCACCAAGGGCCCCTGCATGGTGCAGGGGCCCTCGGTGTGTGGCCCGGGAAACCCGGGCCGCTGGCAATTAGTTGCCGGTCAGCTTCTCACGCAGGGCGGCGAGAGCCTCGTCGGAAGCGAGCGTGCCGCCACCGGTGTTGGACTCGGACGCAGCCGGCTCCGAGGAGTAGCTGGTGGTGCCGGAGTCGCTGTCACCGGACGTCGCAGCAGCGGCGTCGTCGGCAGCGTGCTGGGCAACCTGCTTCTTGTGGGCTTCCCAACGGGTCTGGGCGTCAGCGTACTGCTGCTCCCAAGCGGCGCGCTGGGTCTCGTAGCCCTCGAGCCACTCGTTGGACTCCGGGTCGAAGCCCTCCGGGTACTTGTAGTTGCCCTCTTCGTCGTACTCTGCGGCCATGCCGTACAGAGCCGGGTCGAATTCGGTGCTGTCGGCGTCGACGCCCTCGTTGGCCTGCTTGAGGGACAGCGAGATGCGGCGGCGCTCGAGGTCGATGTCGATGACCTTGACGAAGAGCTCGTCGCCAACGGAGACGACCTGCTCGGCCAGCTCAACGTGGCGCACGGCGAGCTCGGAGATGTGGACCAGGCCTTCGATGCCGTCTTCGACGCGAACGAACGCACCGAACGGAACGAGCTTGGTGACCTTACCCGGAACAACCTGGCCGAGGGCGTGGGTGCGGGCGAAGGTCTGCCACGGATCTTCCTGCGTAGCCTTGAGCGACAGGGAAACGCGCTCGCGGTCCAGGTCGACCTCGAGAACCTCGACGGTGACTTCCTGGCCGACTTCGACAACCTCGGACGGGTGGTCGATGTGCTTCCAGGACAGCTCGGAAACGTGAACCAGGCCGTCGACGCCGCCCAGGTCCACGAAGGCACCGAAGTTGACGATCGAGGAAACGACGCCGGGACGGACCTGGCCCTTTTCCAGCTTGTTGAGGAACGTGGAGCGGACCTCGGACTGGGTCTGCTCGAGCCATGCACGGCGGGACAGCACCACGTTGTTGCGGTTCTTGTCCAGCTCGATGATCTTGGCTTCGATCTGCTGACCGATGTACGGAGCGAGGTCGCGCACGCGGCGCATCTCGACGAGGGATGCGGGCAGGAAGCCGCGCAGACCGATGTCGAGGATAAGACCACCCTTGACAACTTCGATGACAGTACCGGTGACGACGCCGTCTTCTTCCTTGACCTTCTCGATGTCGCCCCAGGCACGCTCGTACTGAGCACGCTTCTTGGAGAGGATCAGACGGCCTTCTTTGTCTTCCTTGGTGAGCACCAGGGCTTCGACCTGATCGCCAACGGAGACAACGTCTCCGGGGTCAACGTCGTGCTTGATGGACAGCTCGCGGGAGGGAATGACACCTTCGGTCTTGTAACCGATGTCGAGCAGGACTTCGTCGCGGTCGACCTTGACGACGGTGCCTTCAACGAGGTCTCCGTCGTTGAAGTACTTGATGGTCGCGTCGACAGCTGCGAGGAAATCCTCAGCGGACCCGATGTCGTTGATCGCGACGACAGGGGTACCGGACTTCTCGGTAGAGGTGATGGTCATGTAGTAGGGGCTCCGTTGTGGATAGTGAGTCGGTCAGGCAGACCGTCCAGCCCGCATCGGCGACACGGGGAGAAAGCACGGCAGATCGCGGGCGATCTGCCGGGTCATCCTGATTCTGTGGATTTGGTTGCGCACACGTAGTACACGCCCGCTTAGTCTAGTGCCATCCGCCAAGCCCGGTCAAAGCGCATGCGGGCGCGGCGCAGCCCGGCACCGGGCGGGTGCCGGGCTGCGCGAGATCCTGAACAGCCCCTCCACGGGCGGCCCGCTTAGAAGTGCGTGAGGCAGTGCGGGGGGCGTTCGACGGCGAACATCCGGGCGGCGCGGAACGCGGCCGACGGCGTGAGCTCCCGGATCCGGCCGGCGGCCGCGAGGGTGACCGGGTTGACGCCGCCGACGAACATCGAGGACAGGTCGGCGATGTCCAGTTCCAGGTCCGCGGGCAGGTCAGCGCCCTGCCCGGTAACGTCGGCGACCGTGGCGGTCCCGCCGTCGACGTCGAGGGCGAACGTGCCGCCGGCGATCCCAAGGCCGTCGGCGACCGCCAGCACCAGGCGGCCGTCGGCCGGGTAGTGCCGGGCCGCCAGGGCCCGGGGCACGTCCAGGATGCGCAGCCAGAGCATGTCGCGGGGTTCCGAGGCCTCCACGCAGCGGGGGTCCTTGAGCGCCCACGGCAGCGGGTCGTCCACGGGAGCCTCCTGCCACGTGACGCGCTCCACGAGGTCGATGGCGCCGAGGTACTGCCACAGTTCCAGGTAGGCGTCACGGGTGGCGGCCACCAGGTCCACGACCTCCATGGTGGCCGGCGTGCTGGACCAGCCGCCGAACTTGTACGAGACGTACCCGTCCACGGTCCCGTCCGGGCCATAGTGCAGCGCGGTCTTGATCTTCGGGTCCTCGTTGGCTTCCCGGCTGACCTCACCGGAGACGAACTGCCGGTAGAACTCATGCCGGCCCACGGAGCCGGGCGTCTGGCGGTGGACCCGGTCGAAGATCTGCGGGGCGAGCTCCAGGAGAACCTTGGGATCGGCGACCTCCACGCTGCCCACGGGCACGTGGTTGAGGACGAAGCGCGCGCTGGTGTCCACCTTGATGGACTGTTCCGCCGTGGCGACCCCGTAGCCGAAGCGGCCGTAGATGGACGCCTCCGAGGCGGTCAGCGCCGCCACGGCGAAGCCTTCCTTCCGGGCGAGTTCCATTTCCTGCACCATCATGCGGCGCAGCAGCCCGCGCCGGCGGTGCGAGGTCCGGACCGTCACGGCCGTCACCAGCCGCGCGTCGAGCAGGCGCCCGAACCCGATGTTGAGCGTTTTGTTCATGGTGCCGAAGGTGGCCACCGGGATGTCGGCGTCGAGCGAGTGCGCGGCGACCCGGCCGGTCTGGTAGGCGCCGGTCATCACCCGGCCGTCGGTCCGCTGCATGGCGATGCCGCGGTCCACGCGTTCCTCCGTGCGGCGGTCGTCGTGGAAGCCGAAGGCGACGGCGCGCATCCAGGCAACCGCCTCCGGGTAGGCCGTCTCGCCCTTGGCCGCGGGCGTGAACCGCCGGATCTCATACTGTTCTGACACGTGCTACTCCCCCTGATGACTGTGTGAAACGTAAACCCGGCGTTCGCCTGCCGGTGGCTGCCTGACGGTGGCCGGCTGCCCCCGGCGCTCCGGCTAGTGTCCGGCCTCGTACCAGCTGGTGCCGATGCCGATCTGGACCTCCAGCGGCACCGACAGCTCCGCGGCGGCGCCCATCTGCTCGGTGACGAGCTTCTCGACGGCGTCGCGTTCGCCGGCGGCGACTTCCAGGACCAGTTCATCATGGACCTGCAGCAGCATCCGGGATTTCAGCCCCTGCTCCGCCAGGGCCCCGGAGACGCCCAGCATGGCGCGCTTGATGATGTCCGCCGCGGAACCCTGGATGGGCGAGTTCAGCGCGATGCGTTCGGCGTTCTCGCGCAGTTGCCGGTCCGTGCTGGTCAGGTCCGGCAGGTACCGGCGCCGGCCCTCGATGGTGGCCGTGTAGCCGTCCACCCGCGCCTTCTCCACCACGCCGCGGAGGTAGTCGCGGACGGCGCCGAACCGGTCGAAGTAGTCCTTCATCAGGGTCCGGGCCTCGTCCACGGAGATCTCCAGCTGCTTGGACAGGCCGAAGGAGGTCAGCCCGTACGCCAGGCCGTAAGACATGGCCTTGACCTTGGAGCGCATGGCGCTGGTGACCTGGTCCGTGGGGACGTGGAAGATGTTTGAGCCGACGAAGCGGTGCAGGTCCTCGCCGTCCTTGTACGCCTGGATCAGGCCGGCGTCGCCGGAGAGGTGCGCCATGATGCGCATCTCGATCTGCGAGTAGTCGGCGGAGAGCAAGCACTCATACCCGTCGCTGACCACGAAGATGCCGCGCACGCGCCGGCCCTCCTCGCTGCGGATCGGGATGTTCTGCAGGTTCGGGTTGTTCGAGGAGATCCGGCCGGTGGCGGCAACGTTCTGCGCGTACGTGGTGTGGATCCGGCCGTCCTCCGCCACGGACTTCTTCAGCGACTCGAGCATCTGCCGGAGCTTGGAGGATTCGCGGTGCGCCATCAGCTGGACCAGGAACTCGTGCCCCGTCTTCTCCAGAAGGTTTTTCAGCGACGCGGCGTCCGTGGTGTACCCGGACTTGATCTTCTTGGTCTTGGGCAGGCCGAGTTCCTCGAACAGCACCGTCTGCAGCTGCTTGGGCGAGCCGAGGTTCACCTCGTGGCCGATCGCGGCGAAGGCCTGCTGCTGGGCGTTGTCGATCACCCGGGCCAGGTCGGAGAGCTGCTCGTCCATGCGCTGCATGTCGATGCCGATGCCCGCGAGTTCCATGTCCGCCAGGACGCGGCTGACCGGCAGTTCCAGGGTGGTCAGCAGGTCCAGGGCGCCGCGGTCCTTGAGTTCGTCTTCGAAGAATCGGCTTAGGGCCTGGACGACGGCGGCGACGTGCACCAACGCGCCAGCCGAGGCCTCGTCGTCGCCGTCGAACGCCAGCTCCAGCTGCCCCGCCTTCGCCTCTTCCTTAGAGACGGTGAGGTTGAGGTGGTGCTGGGCCAGTTCGGCGAGCTCGTAGCTGCGGCGGTCCGGCTGGATGAGGTAGCCGGAGATGGCCGTGTCATCGACCACGCCGTCCAGCTCCATGCCGCGGGCGGAGAGCGCCTTGAGGGCACCCTTGAACCCATGCATCACCTTCGCGGCCGAGGGGTCCCGGAGCCAGGCGGCGAGGATGTTCTCGGTGTCGGCGTCCTGGGTGGTGAGGTCGAGGTAGACGGCGGATTCGCCGTGGACGATCGCGACGGCGGCCGCGTCCTCGCCGATCCGGCCGGGGACCAGGTCCACGGCGACGGCGGCGCGCTTGCCCTGCGTGCCGGCGAGGAATGCGGCGAGTTCCTCGGCCGTGGCCGGGACGGTGTAGTCCGGGGTGGCCAGGGTTTCGCGTTCGGCCTCGGTGACCTCGCTGCCGTAGAGGGCGAAGAGCCGGGTGCGGATGGTCTTGAATTCGAGGGTGTCGAAGAGTTCCTCGAGCGCGCCCTGGTCCGGCCTGGGATCGGCGAGCTCCTCGAGCGTGACGGGCAGTTCCAGGTCGGTCCGCAGCCGGTTGAGCTTGCGGTTGCGCTTGACGGCGTCGACGTTCTCCCGGAGGGCGTCGCCGACCTTGCCACCGATCGAGTCGATGTTCTCCAGCACGCCCTCGAGGCCGCCATAGAGGTTGATCCACTTGGCCGCGGTCTTGGGTCCGACGCCGGGGACGCCGGGAAGGTTGTCGGCGGTTTCGCCCACCAGGGCGGCCAGGTCGGAGTACTGGGCGGGGCTGACGAAGTACTTCTCCTGGATGGCTTCCGCGTCCATCCGGGGAATGTCGCTGACGCCCTTGCGCGGGTAGAGAACGAAGACGTTGTCGGTGATGAGCTGGAACGCGTCACGGTCACCGGATACCAGCAGGACCTCGAAGCCAGCCGCTTCGCCCTGGGCGGCGAGGGTGGCCAGGATGTCGTCCGCTTCCCAGCCCGGCAGCTTGATGGTCTTGATGCCCCAGGCGCCCATGACCCTATCGATCAGGTCGATCTGCCCGCTCATTTCGCGCGGGGTCTCGTTGCGGCCGCCCTTGTAGCCGTCGTATTCGGCCTTGCGGTGGGTGGTGTCGTCGGAGACGTCGAAGGCGACAGCGATGTGCGTGGGCTTCAGCTCCTTGATCAGGTTGATCAGCATGGAGGTGAAGCCGTGGATGGCGTTGGTGTGCTGGCCGGTGGCCGTGGAGAACTTGTCCGCGGGCAGCGCGAAGAACGCGCGGAACGCCATGGAGTGGCCGTCGAGCACCAGGAGCCGGGGCTGGTCCGTGATCGGGATGACGGGGGCTTCGGTGGCCGAGGGGTGGTCGGCGAGGCTGTGGCCGGCCGCCTTGGCCGGGGCCTTCCCGGCGGGGCTCTCCGCCGCCGGTGCGGCTGGCTGAAGGGTGTCCACTGCGGACGCGGAAGGGGCCGGTTTGGTAGTTTCGCTCACAGGTGCCAGCCTAGTTGGCATGATCGACAATTTCACGCCGGCCCCGTACGCCGCCGAACTGGAAGCCGCCGGCATTCCCGCGGAACTGCATGGCTGGCTGGGCCGGATGGGCGTCGGGTCCCTGGTGGTGAAGATGGGTATCAAGTTCGTGGAGCTCAGCCCGGAACGCACCGTGGCCACCATGCCCGTGGAGGGCAACACCCAGGTGGCCGGGATCCTGCACGGCGGAGCCCATGTGGTGCTCGCCGAGACCCTGGGGTCGTTCGCCGCGGCCATGCACGCCGGCCCGGGCCGGCACGCGCTCGGCGTCGACGTCGGCGCGACGCACCACCGGTCGATAGCCTCCGGCACCGTGACGGGAACGTGCACGGCCATCCACCTGGGCCGCACCCTCACCACGCACGAGATTGTCATGACGGACGAGCAGGGCCGCCGGCTCTCCACCGCCCGCATCACCAACCTGTTGCGCGACAACGCCCCCGACACCGCCGTCGACCCGGCCCAGTAGCCGCCGGGCAGGTCGGCTCGGCCGGTCGGCTCAGGAACGGGCGGGCAGCCGGTATCGCAGCTCTACCACGCCCCGGCCCATCGTCCGGGATTCCAGGAGCTCCAGCGGCGCCGTCGGACCGGCGAGGGGCAGCAGCGGTTTGCCCCGGCCCAGGACCACCGGGATGACGGAGAGAATCAGCTCGCCCAGGAGCCCGGCGTCGGCGAACTGTGCGGCGAGCACTCCCCCGCCCACCACCCAGACGTTCCGGCCCTTTGCCGCGGAGCTGAGGTCGTCGGCGAATTCGGCGACGGGACCCCGCACGAAGGTGATGTCCGCCCCGGGCACGTGCCCGAGTTCGTGGTGGGTGAAGACCCAGCACGGGATGCCGGGGTACGGCCAGCCCTCGGACAGGTGGTCCAGCAGCCACGCGTAGGTCCCGCCGCCCATGACGACGCACCCGACGCCGGCGAGGAACGCATCGTAGCTCTCGGCGCCGCCGTCGAACCCGTCGAACTGCAGCAGCCAGTCGAGGCCGTCCGCGTCCGTGGCGATGTAGCCGTCCAGGGATGCCGCGACAAAGTACTGGAAGTCAGCCATGGGCCCAGCCTAGCCAAGGGCCCGCCGGGTTCCCAGCCCCGCGGGGGCCCGGACCCCGCCGCTACTTTGAGCCGCTACTTGGAGAAGTAGGGAATGATCAGGTACAGCCCGGCCAGGACGGCGATGCCGCAGAGGCCGAAGCAGGCGTAGGACAGCGGCCGGACCCAGCCGGGCTGCTCGGTCCTGCTGTCGCCGGCGATGGCCGTGAGCCGCACCCCGAGTGAGTACAAAACGGTGATGAGCACCGCGGCGACGAGGGTCGCGCCGGCCACCTGGAAGAGTTCAAGCCATTTCATTTACTTACGGCCACCTTTGGACTTGTTGCCGCGGCTGACGGCTGCTGCCTTCTTCTTCGCGAACCGGATGGCCTGGCCGGCCTCTTCGACCTCGACGGCGTTGTGGCTGCCGACGTGGGACTTCCGGGAGGCGACGAACATGTAGACCACCGCGGCCGTGCCGGCGACGGCGGCGATGATGAACCCGACCGTTCCGGTGTGCACCAGCAGGGCGGTGAGGGCGCCGACGATGCCGGCTGCGGGGAGGGTGAAGAGCCAGCCAATGACGATCTTGCCGGCGGTGCCCCAGCGCACGGTGGTGCCGCGGCGGCCCATGCCGGAGCCGATGACGGAGCCAGAGGCCACGTGCGTGGTGGAAAGCGCGAAGCCCAGGTGCGAGGAGGCCAGGATGGCGGCGGCGGTGCTGGTCTCGGCGGCGAAGCCCTGCGCGGGCTTGACCTCGGTCAGGCCCGAGCCCATGGTGCGGATGATCCGCCAGCCGCCGGAATAGGTGCCGATGGCGATGGCGAGGGCGCAGGCAGCGATCACCCAGAGCTGGGGTCCGGTGCCCGGTGCCTGGCTGCCGGCGGCGATGAGGACCAGGGTGATGATGCCCATGGTCTTTTGGGCGTCGTTGGTGCCGTGGGCCAGGGCCACCAGGCTGGAGGTGAAGATCTGGCCGGTGCGGAAGCCGCCGCGCTTCTGGGTCAGCTTGCTCCCGGTCTCAGGATCGTGCCGGGCGGTCAGGGCGTAGGCCAGCCGGGTGCAGATGTAGGCGACGATCGCGGCGATCACCGGCGCAAACACGGCGGGCAGGAGCACCTTCTGCAGGACGGAGGTGAAGTTGACCGAGTGCAGCCCGATGCCGGCGATGGCGGCGCCGATGAGCCCGCCGAACAGCGCGTGCGAGGAGCTCGAGGGCAGGCCCTTGAGCCAGGTGATCATGTTCCAGAGGATCGCGCCCATGAGGCCGGCGAAGATGATTTCCGGGGTGATCTGGATGCCGTCCGAGCCCTCACGGATGATGCCGCCGGAGACGGTCTTGGCCACCTCGGTGGACAGGAACGCGCCCACGAGATTCAGCACCGCGGCGAGTGCGACGGCGGTGCGGGGCTTGATGGCACCGGTGGCGATGGGCGTGGCCATCGCATTGGCGGTGTCATGGAACCCGTTTGTGAAGTCGAAGAACAGCGCCAGTGCTATGACTAGCGCCACCATTACGGTGATTTCCACCTGTTGCCCAATCTGCAGAGTCGACGGTCAGCAGTTTCATTCCCCGTGGCGGCCTTGTCATTCACTGTTCACCCGCCGTTTGGCAGGTGCCACTTGCGCGGTTCACCAAAGCTGTCCTGAAACCCTATAGATCGTACGTGCCAACGGGGGCACGGCAAAACAGCGGGAAAGCCTGCCCCGGCACCCGGGGGCGGCCGAAGCGGCGCCGCCCGCTCAGGGGCGCGGGAGGTCTTCGCTCGTCCCGGCGTCGAGGGCGACGGCGATCCTGGCCTCCAGGGCCGCCGTCGTCGCGTCCGGGAGCACGATCAGCCCGTCCAGTTCCCGCCGCGCCCGCTTGTACGCCGTCTGCCGTTCGGCCGGGGTGGACCCGGCGTCGGAGGCGATCCGGAGCAGTTTCCGGGCGGTGGCGAGCCGGTCGCGTTCCGGGCCGGTGAACTTGCTGTCGCGGATCCGCCTGGCCTCGCGTTCGGCGACGTCGAAGGCCACCTCGAAGGCGTTGACGGCGTTCCGGTACTCGGCGAGCCGGGCGGCGGCCGGCGGCTCCGTTCCCGCCGGGCGGAGGCCGTCCGCGTCCCGCTTGGCGCGCAGGAACGCCACCGTGAGGGGTTCCCGGACGTCCGTCATGGCGGGGAAGTCGATGAGTTTGCCGACGTCGAGCTCATAGTCCAGCCAGCGGCGGTTGACGGCGTCATGGGCGTCCAGGACCTGCTGCACCTCCGCCCGGCTGCTCTGCTCCGCCTCGGCCTGCCGGTTCTTCAGCTGGTACAGCTCCACCCGGCGCCGGTGCCGCCGTTCGGCGGCCTTCCGCCAGGCGCCGGCCCAGCTGCCGCCCAGGGCGCTGAGCGGGAACACGAGCCACCAGTAATGGCCCACGAAGGTCAGTATCGAATCCACCGCCCCATCCTCGCACCGGCCCGGACACGGGAAAAGCCCCCTCCGTGGAGGGGGCTTCCCGTCGGCAGGACCGCTCAGTCGCCGTGCTTGACCTTGTGGACCCGTGTCACGACGGTGGGACACGGGACATTCAGGAGCACCGCGTGTGCGGTCGAGCCGAGCACCAGCCGGGAGAAGCCGCCGCGTCCGCGGCTTCCGATCACCAGCAGGCGCGCCTCCCCCGCCAGGTCCGAGAGGGCCTTCGCGGGGTCGGTGTCTGTTTCCAGGCGCTGATGGACCACCAGGTCCGGGTACTTGTCGTGCAGCCCGGCGACGGATTCGGCCAGCACCACCCGGTCCTCCTCGACGATCGTCTCGGCCAGTCCGCTCTCGGGCAGTTGCCGTTCCACCCAGCGGGCCGGGTTCCGGAACGCGAGGACCGCGGTCAGTTCGTCGCCGCCGCGGTCCGCCTCGGCGGCGGCGTAGGCCACGGCCTGCAGGGATTCCTCGGAGCCGTCGACGCCGACCACCACGCCCCGGTTGCCGGTGCCGCGCTGGGTGGGGATGACCGCCACCGGGCATTCGGAGGCGGACGCCACCTGCAGCGCGCGGTCCGTCATGGGGCCGCCGTCGAGCCAGTGCTTGTCGTGGCCGCCCACCACCACGAGGGCGGCAGACTGGGACGCCTCGCGCAGCGCCGCGCCCGGGCTGCCGTGCCGCAGTTCGGTGTCGACCGTGACGTCCGGGGCCTGCTTAGCGGCGGCGGCCTTGGCCTTCTCCAGCAGCTCCATCCCGGACTGGCGGATCAGCTCGTGGTACTGGAAGTCCGGGGACATCCAGCGGTCGTCCACGGCGTGGACGCAGAGGACCGGGGCGTTGTCCGCGGCGGCCCGTTCCAGCGCCCAGGCCAGCGCGGCGTCGCTGCCCGCGGACCCGTTGACGCCGACGACGATTGGTTTACTCATGCTGATCGCTCTTTTCCGTCGTAGGCCAGGCTGGCCGCCCCGCCGCGGCGGTCCCGGCAGCGCACCCTTCTGTGACCGCTGCGCCCGGACGCCGCACGAGCCGCTGCCGTGGCCGCTGCTGTCTGGCATGACGCGCCGGCCGCCCCTGGGAGCCGCCGACACCTCAGTGTGTCCCGGGTCCGCGGGGCGGGTTAGGGCCTTAAGCCCCGCACCTTTTCGGGGCAGGCACGCCGCTGCGGCAGGGGCTAAAAGCCGCTGGGCTCGGTCTCGAATTCGGGTTCGCGCGGCGGTCCCTCGTGGTGGACCGGCCGGACGGCGGAGGTCTCCTCGAGCCAGATCAGGGCGTCGTAGCGGTCCCCCATCCGTGTGGGCACGTAATTGCCGCGCTCGCGCTCCGGGTTGTAGACGACGCCGATCGCCCGGTGCCCCAGCCAGGTGCCCAGCCACGGGCCGGTGCGGTCCTCGCCGAAGTCCAGCACCGCGGGCACACCCAGCGCCTCGTGCAGGAACGCCTCGTGGCTGTCCGGCCGGGCGACCGGGACTTCCAGGATCCGTTCCGGGGTCCCCCAGGCCCCGGCGGCCAGCACGGTGCCGCGGTGGCCGGCGAAGCCCACCAGCGCCACCCCGTCGGCGGCGTGCCGCTCCCGCAGCAGTTGCCCCACGTTGACCAGCCCGTCCACCGCCATGTCCGTGGCCCGCGCGTCGCCCACGTGCGTGTTGTGGGCCCAGACGATGCCGCGGGACTCCGGCCCCAGGTGGTGGCTCAGCCGGTCGATGCTGTCCGCCATGTGATGGTCCCGGACATTCCAGGACTGCCGGTCGCCGCGGACCATGATCCGGTAGTAGTGCTCGGCGTTGGCGGCGACCTCCGCGTTCTGGACGGCGTCGAACGCGTCGTCGTCCTCGTGCTCCGCGGCGTCGAAGGCCCGGGCGCGGATCTCCCGAAGAAGGGCGACAACGTCGGCCTCGCAGGACTGCGGGACCAGGCGCGTGCTCCACGCGTACTGGTGCGGGTCCTCGTGGTGGGGCAGGAAGCACTGCCAGGCGCGCATCGCCGCGGGGACGGCGTCGGGCTGGTGGGCCTGGAGCCAGGCGATGATCTCCCGCAGCGAGTCCCAGAGCGAGTACACGTCCAAGCCGTAGAAGCCCACGCGCCGGGACAACGGCCGGTGCAGGTTCCAGGTCCGCAGCCAGTCCAGGAACGCCGCCACCTCCTCGTTCGCCCACATCCAGGTGGGCCAGCGCTGGAACCCCGCCAGCAGCGAATGCACGCCCTGTTCCGCCCCCGTGATGCCGCGCACCCACTGGTTGATCCGCCAACAGTCCGGCCAGTCCCCCTCCACCCCGATCCAGGTGTAGCCCAGCTCCTCGATCAGCCGGCGGCTCAACGTGGCCCGCCAGGTATAGAAGTCATGCGTGCCGTGGGAGGCCTCCCCGATGGCGGTGAACCGGCAGTCCGCCGCGCGCCGGACGACGGCGTCGAGGTCCCGGTCGCTGCGCAAAGGCCGGGCCAGGGCGTGGATCTCACTCAACACCGCCGAGCGGGTGACCTGCGCGCTCACCGCGGGTTCCCCAGGTCGACCCGTTCCAGGTACTCCGGAACCCGGGCCCGCCAGCCCAGCTCCCGTTTGATCCGCAGCCGCAGGGCGTCTGCGGCGTCCGGCTCGCCGTGGGTGACGTAGGCGATGCGCGGGGCCCGCGGCGCGGCCTTCATCCAGGCGATCAGCCCGTCGGTGTCCGCGTGGGCGGAGAGGTTCTCCATCTGGATGACCTCGGCCCGGATGGTCAGGTCCTCGCCGTAGACCCGCACGTTGCGCTCGCCGGCGGCGAGCGCCGCTCCCCGGGTCCCGCCGGCCTGGTAGCCGCTGAGGACGACGGCGTTCTTCGGGTCCGTCCCGTACGCCGCGAGGTGGTGCAGCACCCGGCCGCCGGTGAGCATGCCGCTGGCGGAGATGATGATCATCGGCCCGCCGCGCAGGTTTAGCAGCTTTGAGTCGTCCACGCTGCGGGTGAAGGTGGCCACGGTGTACATGCCCCGGTACTCCTCGGGCCGGAGCCGGTGTTCCTCCGGGTGGCGCTGGTACATGTCCGAGGCGTCGATGGCCATGGGGCTGTTGAGGTAGATGGGGATGTCCGGGATGGCGTTCTTCCGCCGCAGCCTGGAGAGGTAGAGCATCAGGGTTTCAGCGCGGCCGACGGCGAACGCGGCGAACAGGACCACGCCCCCGCGTTTGGCTACCCGCCGGACGATCTCCCCCAGCTGCTCTTCCGGGTCCGCCTCCGCGTGTTTCCGGTTCCCGTAGGTGGATTCGGTGACCAGGACGTCCACATCTCCCAGCGGCCGGGGCGGATACATGAACGGATCATCGCTCCGGCCCAGGTCCCCGGTGAAATGGAGCGACTGCGAGCCGAACCGGACGTGCACCTGGGCGGCGCCCAGGATGTGGCCCGCCGGCACGAACGTCAACTCCATGCCGCCGCCGAGCTCCAGCGGGTCATCGAACTCCCTGACCTTGAAGCTGTTCAGCGACCTGACCGCGTCCGCCGCCGTATAAAGCGGGAGGGCCGGCGAGTGGCTGGCCGACCCCCGGTGGGTCGCGTACTTGGCCTCCTCCTCCTGGAGGTAGCCGCTGTCCGGCAGGATCAGCTTGCACAGTTCGGTGGTGCCGTCGGTGGCGTAGACGGGCCCCTTGAAGCCGTCCCGGACCAGGGCCGGGACGTAGCCCGTGTGATCCAGGTGGGCGTGGGTGAGGACGACGGCGTCGATAGTGTGCGGCGGGACGGGAAACGGGGTCCGGTTGCGTTCCCTGCTCCGCTTGTAGCCCTGGAACAGCCCGCAGTCCACCATGACGCGGCGGCCGCCGGATTCGAGCAGGTACCGGGAACCGGTCACGGTGTCTGTCGCACCGAGGAACCGCAGGGAAGGCCGGTCGTGTGTCATGGTGCGTTCCGTTCCCGAGTCCGTCACCCCCACCTTCCGCGCAATCGCCCACGCTCCCTAGGGCCGAAAGTCACGGCGCCGCGGCGCCCCTCGCCACCGTGCGGACAGCCCGCCGTGACCGCCCACTGGGAGCGCCCATCGCTCCGGGACCCGGTACCGGGCAGTAGGCTTTTTCGGGGCGGCCGACTTGTCCCGCAGCCGCCGCGAACCACTGCCCCGACCCGTCAGCGGCCGGACCCCCTCCCCACGGCAAGGACCAGGCATGAAGCAGAAGAATCTCCCGGAACCACAGGTGCCGGGCCTCCCGTGGGCGGACCGCCCCTGGACCGCCCTCTACAGCGACGGCGTTCCGGCCGACCTGGTGCTGCCCACCGGGTCGCTGGTGGACATGGTGGAGGCGTCCGTTCGGCGCTACGGCAGCCGGACGGCGCTGGAGTTCTTCGGTGCGCGGACCAGCTACCGGGAGCTCGGCGCGCAGATCAACCGTGTGGCCGCCGGGTTGCAGAAGCTGGGGGTGGCCGCCGGGGACCGGGTGGCCCTGGTCCTACCCAACTGCACGCAGCACGTCATTGCTTTCTACGCGGTGCTGCGCCTGGGCGCCGTCGTCGTCGAACACAACCCCCTGTACACGGACCGCGAGCTGCGCCATCAGTTCGAGGACCACGGCGCCACCGTCGCGATCGTCTGGGACAAGGCCGTGGACCGGGTGCTGCGGCTGCCGGCGGACATCGGCGTCCGCACCGTGGTGTCGGTGGAGCTGATCCCGGCCATGCCGCTGGGCAAACGGCTGGCGCTGCGGCTTCCACTGCCCTCCGCACGGAAGGCACGCGCCGCCCTGGCCGCCGGGAAGCCGGCGCGCGGAACCCGGGCCGCCGTCGTTCAACGGCAGGTGCTGCCATGGCACCGGCTGCTGGACGCCGGGCGGCTCAAGCGGCGCCACCAGCGGCCCGCGCCCGGGGACCTGGCGGTCCTGCAATACACCAGCGGCACCACCGGCGCACCGAAGGGTGCCATGCTCACGCACGCGAACCTGCAGGCCAACGCCGCGCAGGGCCGCGCCTGGGTACCCGGCCTCCAGGACGGGAAGGAAACCGTCTACGCCGTCCTGCCGATGTTCCATGCCTACGGGCTCACGCTCTGCATGACCTTTTCGCTGAGCATCGGGGCGCGGCTGGTGCTCTTCCCGAAGTTCGACGCCGGCCTGGTCCTGAAGGCGCACCGGCGCTCGCCGGCGACGTTCCTGCCCGCCGTCCCGCCGATCTATGACCGGCTCGCCGCGGAGGCAGCCCGCCGGGGCGTGAGCCTGCGGGGCATCCGGTACTCCATCTCCGGAGCCATGAACCTCCCGGTGGCCACGGTGGAGACCTGGGAAAAGGCCACCGGCGGGTACCTGATCGAAGGCTACGGCCTGACCGAGACCTCGCCGATCTCCGTGGGCAACCCCTTCGGCCCGAGCCGCAAGCCCGGCACCGTGGGGGTCCCCTTCCCGCTCACCGACATCCGCGTGGTCGATCCCCGGAACGTCGCCGTCAACCGGGCGCCCGGCGAACAAGGCGAACTGCTGATTCGCGGCCCGCAGGTCTTCGCCGGCTACTGGAACCGCCCGCAGGAGACCGAGGAGGCCCTGCTGGAGGGCGGCTGGTTCCGGACCGGTGACATCGTCTCCGTCGACAAGGACCACTTCGTGACCATCAGGGACCGGATCAAGGAGCTGATCATCACCGGCGGCTTCAACGTCTCGCCCACCGAGGTGGAGGACGTCCTGGCCAGGTTCCCCGGCGTCGCGGAGGTCTCCGTGGTGGGCGTCCCCCGGCCCGGCGGCGGCGAGGACGTGGTGGCCGCCGTCGTGCCCGACGCCGGCGGCGCCGTGGACCCCGGCGCCCTGCGGGACTTCGCGCGGGAACACCTGGCCGCGTACAAGGTGCCGCGGCGGGTGGTGGTCATGGAGCGGCTCCCGCGCTCGCTGATCGGTAAGGTCCTGCGTCGGGAGATCCAGGCGACGCTCGCCGAACGCGCGGCCGAATAGCCCGCCCCCGCCGATTCCCCGCGGCGCTCCGGTCCGGCTGAGAGTCGTGTCTCACGTAGGCGGGTAGGGTGCGTAGAGGAGTTGTGCCCGCCGCCGGGCTAACGGCGGCGTCTGCAGAAGGGAAGTTGTCGTGGCTCGCAAGACACCTGAGGTACAGGAACCGAACGAAAAGGACCTGGAGGTCGGCGACCGGCCCAAGCACTGGGCGGCCGGAGTTCCCGGCGTCTACCACTCCATGGAGCCGGCAATCAAGCAGATGGGTCCCAACCGGACCCGCAAAACGGTCCTCAAGATGAACCAGAAGGACGGCTTCGACTGCCCCAGTTGCGCCTGGCCGGACCCGCACCACCGCAAGGCGTTCGAGTTCTGCGAGAACGGCGCCAAGGCCGTCACCTGGGAGGCGACGCCGCTGGTGATTCCGTCGTCGTTCTGGTCCGAGCACTCGGTCAGCGAACTGCGCGACCGGTCCGACTACTGGCTCGGCATGCAGGGCCGCCTCACCGAACCGGTGTTCAAGGCCGCCGGCGAAGACCACTACAGCCCCGTCTCCTGGGATGAGGCAATCCGGATCGTCACGGACAAGCTCCACGGCCTGGGTTCCCCGGACGAGGCGTCCTTCTACACCAGCGGCCGCACCTCCAACGAGGCGGCCTTCCTCTACCAGCTGCTGGTGCGCGGCTACGGCACCAACAACCTGCCGGACTGCTCCAACATGTGCCACGAGTCCTCCGGCTGGGCGATGGGCCAGACCATCGGCATCGGCAAGGCGACCGTGAACTTCGACGACTACGCCGACGCCGACCTGATCATCATCATGGGCCAGAACCCGGGTACCAACCACCCGCGCATGCTGACCGAGCTGGAGAACTGCAAGCACAACGGCGGCGAGATCGTGGCCGTGAACCCGCTCCCGGAGGCCGGGCTGCACCGCTACAAGAACCCGCAGAAGGTCCGCGGCGTGATCGGCCACGGAACCTCCATCGCCGACCAGTTCATGCACATCCGGATCGGCGGGGACATGGCCCTGCTGCAGGCCGTCTCCAAGCGCGTCCTCGACGCCGAGGCCCGCAACCCCGGGACGGTCCTGGACCATGCGTTCCTGGCCGAGCACTGCGAGGGCCTGGACGAACTGAAGGAACACCTCGCGCAGCTGGACGAGCGGGAGGTCCTGGAGGCCACCGGGCTGCGTTCCGAGGAGATCGACGAGCTGGCCGCCCGGTACCTGAAGGCGGACAAGGTCATCATCACCTGGGCCATGGGCGTCACGCAGCAGAAGAAGGGCGTGGCCACCATCAAGGAGATCATCAACCTCCTGCTGCTGCGCGGCAACATGGGCAAGCCCGGGGCCGGCGCCTCCCCGATCCGCGGCCACAGCAACGTCCAGGGTGACCGGACCATGGGTATCTGGGAGCAGATGCCGCAGTCCTTCATGGAGGCGCTCGGAAAGGAGTTCGACTTCGAGCCGCCGCGCGAACACGGCGTGGACGCCGTCGAAACCATCAACAAGATGCGCGAAGGCGAGATCAAGTTCTTCATGGCGATGGGCGGTAACTTCGTGGCCGCCGTCTCGGACACCAACGCCGCGGAGGCCGCCATGGCCGGCACGGAGATGACCGTACAGGTCTCCACCAAACTCAACCGCTCGCACGTGGTGACCGGCGCCGAGGCGCTGATCCTGCCCACGATGGGCCGGACCGAGATCGACATCCAGGAATCCGGCGAGCAGTTCGTTTCCGTTGAGGACACCGTCTGCGCCGTGCACCCCTCGTGGGGCAGCGTGGAACCGGTCTCCCACCACCTGCTCTCCGAACCCGCGATCCTCAGCCGCCTGGGCAAGGCCCTGGTGGGCGACAGGATCGCGGCGGACTGGGACGGCTTCGAGAAGAACTACGATCTGATCCGCGACCACATCTCCCGGGTGGTGGGCGGCTGCCAGGACTACAACGAGCGGATCCGCCAGGAAGGCGGCTTCATCCTCGAGAACGGTCCCCGCGATTCGCGCACCTTCGCCACGCCCACGGGCAAGGCCGTGCTGACGGTGAACTACCTCGAACACGTCGAACGCCCCGAGGGCACGCTGATCCTGCAGACCATGCGCTCCCACGACCAGTTCAACACCACCATCTACGGGCACAACGACCGGTACCGCGGCATCAAGAAGGGCCGCCACGTGGTGTTCGTCAACCCGGACGACATCGCCGAGCTGGGGCTCACGGACGGTCTGTACGTGGACATTCACGGCGTGCACGACGACGGCGAGGAGCGCGTGTTGCGCAAGTTCCGCGTGGTCTCGTACCCGACGTCGCGCGGCTGTGCCGCAGCGTACTACCCGGAGGCCAATGTCCTGGTGCCGCTGAACCACACCGCGGAGGGAAGCAACACGCCCATCTCGAAGGCCGTCATCGTGCGGCTCGAAGCCAGCGCGGACCAGCAGCCGGACGGCCCGGGACGCCTGCACGCCGCCCCCGGCGTGACGGTGTCCGCCTAGCATCTCTCCGGAAAAGCCGGCAGGCCGCGTCCCCTCGGGGATGCGGCCTGCCGGCTGTTGCCTGTGCGTTTTGTGCGGGCTACTGGGCCCGTTTGGTCCAGCCCTTCTCGTCCGGGCCGCCCTCTTCGCCGTGCTCGCACAGCTCGATCACCTTGTCCGCGGCGGCCGTGACGGCCTCGTCGACGCTCTTGCGCCCGTGGGTGGACGCCGTTCCGGCGGCGAAGCCGACGATGAAGGCGCTGACGGCGTCGGCGTGCGGACCCACCGCCTTGACCGATTCGTCGGCGAGCTGCACGAGCTTCTCGTGGTCCACCTCCAGGTCGAGGATCTGCAGGGCCTGGATCAGACGCGCGCTCCAGTGCCGCAGTGAGCTGTCTTCATCCCGGGGCAAAGTCATGTACTACTCCTCTTCGTCGGTGCTGCATCGGTGCGTCCGTCGCGCGGTGTCCCTCAAGGGGTAGCACCGATCCGGGCCCAAATGAAACGCGACACAGCCGCCGGGCCGGAATGGATGTGCCCCGCGCGGCCGGGCGTAAGCTCATGCCATGGCGAGATTCTTCGATGTCCACCCCGACAACCCGCAGCCGCGTTCCATCACCCAGGTGGTGGAGCTGCTCAAGTCCGGGGGCCTGATCGCCTACCCGACGGACTCCTGCTACGCCCTCGGCGCGCAGCTGGGCAACCGGGAGGCGCTGGACCGGATCCGGGCCATCCGGCACCTGAACGACAAGCACCACTTCACCCTGGTCTGCAAGGACTTCGCGCAGCTGGGTCAATTCGTCCAGATCGACAACGACGTCTTCCGGAGCATCAAGGCGGTGACCCCCGGCAGCTACACCTTCATCCTGCCGGCCACCAAGGAGGTCCCGAAGCGGCTGCTGCACCCGAAGAAGAAGACCGTGGGGGTGCGAATTCCGGATCACACCGTGGTCCAGGCCATCCTGGCGGAGCTGGGCGAACCGCTGCTCTCCAGCACGCTGCTGCTGCCGGACGAGGAGGAGCCGCTGACGCAGGGCTGGGAGATCAAGGAGCGGCTGGACCACGTGGTCGACGCCGTCATCGACTCCGGCGAGTGCGGCGCGGAGCCCACCACCGTGATCGACTTTTCAGGCGGTGCCGCCGAGGTGGTCCGCCGCGGCATGGGTGACCCGTCCCGCTTCGAGTAGCCGCACGGGTCCACAGGGTTACACCGCGGCCCGGCTAGGATCGGGGCATGGCCCGGCTTACCGTACCCGACAACACGTATCACGCCTCCTGGCTGGAGGCCTTTGCCGAGTTCGACGGCGCGCACCAGGATGGCGGCGGGATAGAGCATCGGCCCGACGCGGACCTGGCGGGTTCCGCCGCGTTCGCCGATTTTGTGGAGGCTCTGCGCCGGGACGCGCGACCGGGGACTCCGCGGAAGCCCGGCTACGTGCCCTGTACGTATCTCTGGATTGTCGAGGGCAGCGAATTCCTTGGCTCCCTGGCGGTCCGCCACCACCTGAACGAATTCCTCCTCAACGAGGTGGGGCACATCGGCTACAGCGTCCGCCCGTCGGCGCGGCGGCGCGGTCATGCCGCCGGAGCCTTGGCGGAGGCGCTGCCGATCGCCCGCGGCCTGGGAATCGATCGGGCACTCCTGACCTGCGACGAGGACAACGCGGGCTCCCGCGCCACGATCGAAAAGAACGGCGGCGCCTACGAGGACACCCGGAACGGCAAGCGCCGCTACTGGATCGGGACGGCCCAGCCCTACGCCTGTTCGGCGGTAACGTCGCCGTCGCGTCCGTCGGCTCTGAGGGAACGGCGTCGGCCCAGCAACAGCACCAGGGCGGCGACGACGATCACCGCCACTCCGCCGGCACCCGCAACGACGCCGGGCGAACTCCACGGCGAGGGCCCGGCATTGTTTCCCACCGCGGCGTCGTTCCCCACTCCTGCGCCGTTCCCTGCCCCGGGGCCGGCCGGGCCCGGGGCAGGGAACGGCGCCGGCGGTGCGTAGCGGGAGACCGACCCGTTGCCCAGGCCGGTGCCCGGCGTCGCCGCGATGATGCTGCCGTCCGGGGCCACCGCGAGGTGCCCGGGGCGTCCCTCGGTCGGGATGGTGGAATCGACGGTCCGGGAGCCTGGCTTGATCACCGATATCCCCGGGGTGAGGACACTCGACACGTAGAGCGTCCCGTCGGGTCCGAGCGCCGCCTCGGTGGGGCCGCCGGGGACATAGATGGTGTAGCCCACCCGGTCCGCCCCCGTCCCGATGACCGCAACCTTGTTCGTGCTGATGTTCGTGACGTAGACCGTGCCGTCCGGGGCGACGGCGATGTCGTGGGGATTCTCCGTGGTGCCGGCCACCGTCCCGGTGGGAATCGTGTGGGATGCCGCGGCCTGGCCGGCGGGAACGATCGAGACCGTGCCCTCGATTTGGTTGACCACGTAGGCGGTGCCGTCCGCGCCGACGGCGACTTCCACCGGTCCCGCCCCGACCCCGATGACATGGTCCACCGCCGTGCCCCCGGCGGCAAGGACAAGCACCGTTTTGTTCTCCGGGTTCGGCACATACACTGTGCCGTCAGGGCCGGCGGCAATCAGGTGGTTGCCCCTCGACACCGGGATGGTCCGGGCGACGGCCGCGGCACCGGGAGGCACGACGCCGATCTCGGCCCCGCCGACGGAGCCACCCTGCTGCTGGGCCACGTAGAGCGTTCCGTCCGGCCCCAGGGCCAGTCCGGCCACGTTGGGGCCGGTCGTGATCCGGCGCGTAGGGCCCGGCTCGCCCGGCGGAATCACCAGGACCCCGCCGGGGCCGTCGTAGCCGCCGATGTAGGCGGTTCCGTCCGGGCCGACGACGACGTCGACCGGCGTCCCGCCCGTCGATACCACCTCCGCCGGCGCCAAGGCGGCCGGCGCCGCGACGGCCTGGGCCGCGACGGCTTGCCCAGCCCCGCCGCACAGGGCAGCTCCCACAGCCACAACCGCCAGCCAACGTGCTCGTGCCACCACTACCCCCAAACAGCGGGCCGCCCGGCGCGGCCAACCCCCGAAGCCTACTACCGAAGGGCTTCCCCCGGTCCAGTGTCCGCCCCCGGGTTTACACTTAGATTAGAACATATATTCGAACTAAGGTGTGTTGTGGGCGCAATTATCGGACCCCGCGTGATAGACGCGGGCACTTCCCTCCTCTCGGTGCTGATCTCGCCGGTGCCGGTGGCGGCCGGCTATCCCTCGCCCGCGCAGGACTACTTCGACGGCCGCATCGACCTGAACGAGCACCTGATCAAGGACATCACCAGCACCTACGTGGTCCGGGTCTCCGGGGACTCCATGGAGGGCGCCGGGATCAGCGACGGGGACGAACTGATCGTCAACCGGGCGCTGACACCCGTGGACGGATCCGTCGTCGTCGCGGTCCTGGACGGCGAGCTGACCATCAAGCGGCTACGGATCACCCGCAACGGGGTGGTGCTGCAGGCCGAGAACCCGGCCTACCCGGACATCAGGGTTCCGTCCCTGTCCGAACTCGTGGTCTGGGGCGTCGCCACGCGCTGCCTCCACGTGGTTTAGGGCGCCGTCATGGCCAGGCCCGCCCCGATGCGCCAGCTGCCCCAGATCGCCCTTGTGGACGTCAACTGCTTCTACGCGTCCGCCGAGCGCGCCTTCAACCCCGCCCTGGAGGGCCGTCCCGTCGTCGTGCTGTCCAACAACGATGGCTGTGCCGTCACGCGGTCACCCGAGGCGAAGCGGCTTGGGATTCCCCTCGGCGAGCCGTGGTTCAAGCTCGCCCCACGGGCCAGGGAGTGGGGACTGGTGGCGCTGTCCAGCAACTACGAACTCTACGGCGACATCAGCGCCCGGGTGATGGAACTGCTGGGCCGCTTCTCCGCCTGGCTGGAGGTGTACAGCATCGACGAGGCATTCCTGGGGGTGAAGGGCACCCCTGCGGAACTGCTGGCGCTGGGCGGACAGATGAAGACGGCGGTGCGACGCAACGTCGGCGTGCCCGTCTGCGTCGGCATCGCCCCCACCAAGACGCTGGCGAAGCTGGCCAACAAGTGGGCCAAGAACAATCCTGCCTTCGACGGCGTCTGCCACTGGGAGTCCGTGCCCGCCGCCGCCCGCGAGCGCCTGATGCGAAGCCTGTCGGTGATCGAAATCTGGGGCGTCGCCACCCGGCTGACCAAGCGGCTCAACGCCCTCGGCATCCACTCGATCCTGGACCTGGCCCGCGCGGACCCGGTGATGATCCGCGACCGGTTCTCCGTGGTCATGATGCGCACCGTCCTGGAACTGCAGGGCACCCCATGCATCCCGTTGGAAGAGGAACGCATCGGACGGGACCAACTGATCTTCTCCCGTTCCTTCTCCACCCCGCTGACTTCGGCAGCCGGGTTCCGGCAGGTCCTGAGCGTCTACGGGCAACAGGCCTCCGCCCGGCTGTCCCGGCACGGACTGCAGGCGAAGCTCCTCACCGCGTTCGCGGGCACCTCGCACTTCAACGCCCGGGACGTCTCGTTCCCCACGGTCAGTGTGGTCCTGCCGATGCCGACGGCGGATCCGGTGATCCTGACGCGGGCGGCGCATGCGCTGTTGCCCCGCATCGTGGACGGCGTGAAGTACGCGAAGGCCGGCATCATGGTCACCGACCTTCGGCCCACCGGGAACCAGGCACCGCTGTCCCCGTTCGAAAATCCGCGCGAGGAACGCCACATCGGGAGCCTGGTGGAGGACATCACACGCCGCTACGGCCGCGGCTCCATCGGACTGGGCTTCGGCGGCATCCGGGGCGGACCGGACTGGAGCATGAGGCGGGACATGCTCTCCCCCCGCTACACCACCCACTGGGACGAACTCCCCCTGGTCAAGGCCGCCTGACCGCGCCGGCCTATCAGCTAAGCTCCCGGCATGCCTTCTTCACTGTTTGAAACGGCCGTCCGGGACGGCGTCGTCCTGAAACCCCTGGAGCCGTGGCACGCCCCGGCCTTCGCCGAGCACATGGACCGGGCCCGGGACCACATCCGCCCCTGGGTGGGACCGGCTTTCGTCACCGACACCGTCGAGGGCGCCCGGGCCACCCTGCAGCGCTACGCCACGGCCACCGCCCGCGACGGCGCCCGCATCTACGGCCTCTGGGACGGGGACAGCATCATTGGCGGCGTCATGTTCGTGGCCTTCGACGCCGGCTGGGGCATCTGCGAGGTCGGCTGCTGGCTGGAACCCGGCGCGGTGGGCCGCGGACTCGTCACCCGCTCGGTCGCCCTGCTGATGGAATGGGCCTTCGAGGAACGCGGCGTCTCCCGGGTGGAGTGGCGGTGCCGGACCGACAACCTGCGCAGCGTCGCCATCGCCCGGCGGCTCGGCATGCGTTCGGAGGGCGTGCTCCGCAGCAGCTGGGTGTTCGACGGGTCCCGCTACGACAAGGAAGTCTTCTCGATCCTTCGCGGCGAGTGGGAGGCCACCCGCTCGGGGTCACGCTAGGACCGAGGCCGTCTCGGCGGCGGCCCCGGCCCCCCTCACCGCAATACCCGCCAAAATGCCCGGCGCCATCCGCACCGATGAGGAGCAGAATTAAGGCGGGTTGCTTAGGTCAACTGATTCGCCGGAGGTGGGTCATGGTCACCGGAAGAAAATGTGGCGTCGTCGCTGCGCTCGCGGCCCTGGTGCTGGGTGTGGCCGGCTGCGGCTCGGGAGGCGGCACGGCTCCCCCGTCCGGCACCTCCGCGAGCGCCGCCATGCCGATGGACACCGCCGGCACCTCGACGAGCACAGCCGCCTCAACAAGCACGGGCGCGTCCGCTACCACTGCCTCTTCCGGCGCGTCGACGTCACCGTCCGCCGGGGCCGCCATAACCATCAAGAACTTCGCCTACGGCCCGACCCTTGAGGTGGCGGCGGGCAGCACCGTCACGGTCACAAACACGGACAGCGCCGCGCACACCGTCACCGCCGATCAGGGCGGCACCTTCGACGTCACGGTCAAGGGCAGCGGCGGCACGGCCACCTTCACCGCGCCGGGGACGCCCGGCACCTACACCTATCACTGCACCTTCCACCCCAACATGCACGGAACGCTGGTGGTCAAATGAGCGCCACCGCACACCGGGGCGTTGCCGGCCACCGGAGCCGGGGCCTTGCCCTGCGGCTGCTGACGGCCGGCTGCCTGGCCGTCGACGCCGGGGTCCATCTTCACCTGGCGCCCGGCTACCAGGCCGGCTCGCCGCAGGGACTCGGACAGGGCACGCTCTTTGTCGTCGAGGCGGCCGCCGCCGCGCTCGCCGCCGTCGCCGTCCTTTGGCGGGGTTCCCGGGCGGCGTTTGCCTTCGCGTTCCTCGTTTCCCTGAGCGCCTTCGCCGCCGTGGTGCTCTACCGCTACGTCGATATCCCCGCGTTCGTTCCCTTCCCCGCGATGTACGACCCGGTCTGGTTCTGGGAGAAGTCGATCAGCGCCGCCGCGGAAGGCCTGGGCGCGGTTGCGGCGGCCGCGGGGTTCGTCCGGGCCGGTCGAGGACGGACGACGACGGCGGCCTGAGCCCAACGCGGTGAGCGCGACTTTAGGGTGCAGGGACCTCAGGGAGCTCACGGTGCCGGGATTTCGGGGCATTACGGCAGCGGCCCCGCAGCGCCCGCGGCGATACCATGGCCGCATCATGACTGAACTCCGGACCGCCCCGCACCCGGCGGTGGCCGACGTTTCCGTGGCCGCCGTGGCGTACCTCGGTGCCGTCGCCGTGGTCGCCGGCCCGTCGCTTCCCGTCGGCGGGGGCGCACTGCTCGCGGTGGGCGCCGGCGCGGCGGTGCTGACCGGAGCCGGCGCAAACCTGCTGGGCCGGGCCGTCCCGTCCTGTACCCCCGCGGACCGGGTCACCCTGGCCCGGGCGGTGCTGGTGGCCTGCTGCGCCGCGCTCACCGCGTCGGGGCTGCTGACCGGCGGCCCGTCAGGGCTGCCGCTGCTCGCCGTCGGGACGGCGGCCTTCGCCCTGGACGCCGTGGACGGGCCGGTGGCGCGGCGGACCGGGACCGCCTCGGCCGACGGCGCCCGCCTGGACACCGCCACCGACGCGGCACTGACGCTGGTGCTGGCCTGCGCCGTGGCGGGCAGCCTTGGCGTCTGGGCGCTCGGATCCGGCCTTCTCTATTACGTGTTCCAGGCCGCGGGCCGGGTCCGGCCGCCGCTTCGCGCACCTTTGCCGCCGTCGGCCGCCCGGAAGGTGATCGGTGCGCTGCAGCCGGCGGCCCTGCTGTTCGCCCTGGTGCCCGGCATCCCGGGGGCCGCGGCGACCGCTGCGGTCGCGGCCGCACTCGGCCTGCTGGTGTTGTCCTTCGGGCGGGACGTCGTGGTCCTGGAGCGGCGGCGGGCGGCCGCCGGCTAGTCCTTGGCTTTGGCGCGGCTGGGCTGTACGCGCGGCGGTTCGCCCGGCATCTTGGGGAAGTCCGGCGGGAACGGCAGCTCGCCGAGGCCGGCCGCGGCGTCCCGCTCCCACCAGCCGAGCAGGCCCTCGATCGAGCCGGGGTTGGCGTGCATCCCGGCCCAGGGGTCACCGGTGGACCGCAGCCGGTCCGGCACCGTCGCCACGGTCAGGGCGGCCGGATCGGCGTCGTCGAGTTCCTCCCACGTCAGCGGGCAGGACACCGTGGCCCCCGGCAGCGCCCGCGGGCTGTAGGCCCCGGCCATAGTGCGGTCCCGGTTGGCCTGGTTGAAGTCGATGAAGACCCGTTCCCCGCGCTCCTCCTTCCACCAGGCGGTGGTTACCTGCTCGGGCATCCGGCGCTCCAGTTCACGGGCCGCGGCGATCACGGCATGCCGGACGTCCAGGAACTCGTGGTCCGGCTCGATCGGCGCGAACACGTGCAGCCCGCGGTTGCCGGAGGTCTTGATGAAGGCCTCCAGGCCGACGTCGGCGAGGACCTTCCGCAGCTCCCGGGCGGCGGGGACGGCGTCCCTGAAGGAGGTTCCCGGCTGCGGGTCCAGGTCGATGCGGAGCTGATCCGGGTTGTCCGGGTTCCCGGCCCGCGACGCCCAGGGGTGGAAAACCACGGTGTTCATCTGCACCGCCCAGACCGCGGCAGCTGCTTCGTCGATCACAAGCTGCGGGTGGGAGCGTCCGCTGGGATAAACCACCGGCACCGACCTGACGAAGTCCGGCGCCCCCTTGGGCGGATTCTTGGAGAAGAACTGTTCGCCGTCGACGTCGCCGGAGAAACGCTGCAGGGTGATGGGCCGGTCCCCATTCGCGGCCAGGAATGCCTCGCCGACGTCGATCATGAACCGCGCCAGGTCCAGCTTGGTCACCCCCGCGGCGGGCCAGACCAGCCGGGACGGGCTGGAAATCCGGACCTCCCGCTCGCCGTGCGGACCCGGAACCGTCACCATCGTCTCTTCCCTTGCCATGAGGGCAGGCTACCGCGCGCCCGGTCCCGGCGACACCCGCCCGGAGCGCGTCGTCGCCGGTCCGGTCGCCACGGGAGCCGCGGCCCCGCGTCTGGCTCCGGCTGCCGCCGCTGGCTAGGGTGGCTTCCATGGCTGAGGCATTGGCGTCCCTGGCGGACGCATTCAAGACGGTGGGGGTCTCCCGGGCGTACGGCGAGCCGATCGACCTCGCGGGAGAGCGGGTGGTGCCCGTGGCGCTGGTGTCCTTCGGGTTCGGCGGCGGCAGCGCGCCGGCATCCGGGGAGGAACCCGGCGGGGCCGGCGGAGGCGGGGGCGGGTTTGTCCTGCCGCTGGGAGTGTATGCGGGCGCCCGCGATGGCCGGAGCGTATTCCGACCCAACCCGGTGGTCCTGATGGCCGCCGCGGTGCCCCTGGTGTGCGCCGCGGGCTGGGCGCTGAGGGCCCTGATCCCCGGAACGCGGGCGGCAGGTGCCCGTGGTTGAGGAATCGCTGAGCATCGACGTCGACGGCACCGCGGTGTCCGCCCTCTACGCCCGGCCCGACCACCCGGTGGCCACGCTGGTGGTGGCACACGGGGCCGGCGCCGGCATGGACCACCCCTTCATGACCGGCTTCACCGCCGCCCTGAACGACGACGGCGTCGCCACCCTCCGCTTCAACTTCCCCTACCGGGAGGCCGGGCGGAAGTTCCCGGACCGCCCGCCAGTCGCCATCGCAACGTGGCGGGCCGCGATGGCTGCCGCACGCGAACGCTCCACCGGCGAGCCGGTCTGGGCGGCCGGGAAGTCCTTCGGCGGCCGGATGGCGTCCATGGCGGTGGCCGAGGGGATGCCGGCGGCCGGCCTTGTCTACCTCGGCTACCCGTTGCACCCGCCGGGCAAGCCGGAGAAGCTCCGGGACGAACACCTCTACGGCGTGAGCGTGCCCATGCTGTTCCTGCAGGGCACCCGGGACACCTTCGCCACCGGGAACCTGTTGGACACGGTTGCCGCCCGGATCGGGCCCTCCGCCGAGGTGCAGTGGGTCGACGGCGGGGACCACTCCTTCGCCGTAGCCGGCAGGAAGCGCCCCGCGGACCAGATCGGCGCGGGGCTGGCGGAACCGGTGGCCCGCTTCCTCCGGTCCCATGCCCCGGAAGGAGCCGGGAAGTGAGCGGCGGCCACGGTCCGGCCGAGCTCACCGACGCCGACGTCCCGGCCTGGTGGCAGCGGCTGGGCCTGCCCGGCCTGATCGACATCCACACCCACTTCCTCCCGGAACGGATGCTCCGCCGGGTCTGGGCCCATTTCGACGAGGCCGGCCCCCTGGTCGGCCGGCCCTGGCCGATCACCTACCGCACCGCGCAGGACCAGCGGCTCGCCACCCTTCGCGCCCTCGGCGTCCGGCGCTTCACCGCCCTGACCTATGCTCACCGGCCGGACATGGCGGCGGACCTCACCGACTTCGCCCTGGACCTCGCCGCCGCCGAGCCGGACTGCGTCCCCAGCGCTACCTTCTACCCGGAGGAAGGCGTGGTCGGGCAGGTGGAGCGGGCCCTCTCCCGCGGTGCCAGGGTCTTCAAGATCCATGCCCAGGTGGGCGGCTTCGACCTGCGCGAGCCCATCCTGGACCAGGCCTGGGGACTCCTGGCCGACGCCGGCATTCCCGTCGTCATCCACGTCGGCTCCGGCCCCGTCCCCCGGCACGGGTTCACCGGCCCCGACAAGCTCGAGGGGGTGCTGCGCCGCCACCCGGACCTGACCGCCGTCGTCGCCCACCTCGGCGCCCCGGAGTACGCCGAGTTCCTGGACCTGGCCGACCGCTACCCCGGCGTCCACCTGGACACCACCATGGCCTTCACCGACTTCTTCGAGTCCGTGACCCCGTTCCCGGCTGGCCTGCTCCCCCGGCTGGCGGACCTCGGTGACCGGGTGGTGCTGGGCAGCGACTTCCCCAACATCCCCTATCCCTACGCCCACCAGCTGGAGGCGCTGGAACGGCTGCGGGACCGGGAACCGCGGCTCGACGACGCCTGGCTGCGGGCCGTGTGCTGGGACAACGGCGCCCGGCTGATCGGGGACGGCGCTGGTCCTTCAGCTGTTCCCTTATCCGCGCCGAGCCTGAATGATGGGTCCCATGACGAAACCCTATGAAGCGTCCCGCCCCATCGAGTCCGACAACCCGGAGGCGGTGACGTCCGCCGTCCGCGAGGCCACCAACGAACTCCGTGACACCCTGCAACGCGACGGCATCGAGGTCAGTTTTCAGGACCTGGCGTTGCTGGGCCACTCGGAATCCTGGGACGACGAGGGACAGCGCTGGGTGCACGTCGCCTGGGACGGAGCCGAGGCCGGCTAGCCCCCGACACCAACCGCTGCGAAGATACCCGCTTCGACAGTACAGAAATCGCTGTAGTATTTTCGCATGCAGACACTGACCAGCACGGGCGTCCTGGCCCGGTTCGGCAAGGCGCTCGCGGACCCCACCCGGTCCTCGATCCTGCTGAGGCTCAAGGACGGGCCGGCGTTCCCGGGCGAGCTGGCCGAGTCCCTCGGCGTAAGCCGGCAGATGCTCTCCAACCACCTGGCCTGCCTGCGGGACTGCGGCCTCGTCGTCGCCGAACCGGCCGGGCGCAAGGTCCGCTACGAACTCTCGGACGCCAAGCTCGCCCACGCCCTCGGGGACCTGCTGGAGGTCATCCTCACCGTGGAGCCCATCTGCACCTGCCCGGACGAGGACTGCGCGCCGTGAGCGGGCACCACGACCACTCCCACGCCGTCGACGCCGACGGCAACCGCACCCGGCTGCTGCTGGTCTTCGGCATCACGGTCCTGGTCATGGTTGCGGAGATCACCGGCACGGTGCTCTCGGGCAGCCTGGCCCTGCTGGCCGACGCCGGACACATGTTCACGGACGCGGCCGGCCTGCTGATCGCGCTGATCGCGGCGTCCCTGGCGCTCAGGCCCGCCACCATGAAGCGGACCTGGGGTTTCAAGCGCGCCGAGATCCTGGCCGCGGCCCTGCAGGCGGGGCTTCTGCTGATCGTGGGCGCGTTCGTGATCGTCGAAGGCATCCGGCGCCTGTTCGAGCCCCCCGAGGTGGGATCCTCGCTGATGCTCTGGTTCGGCGTGATCGGCCTGGCCGGCAACGCCGTGGGCCTGCTGGTCCTGGCCGCCGGCCGGAAGCACAACTTCAACATGCGCGCCGCGTTCCTCGAGGTGCTCAATGACGCTCTGGGCTCCGTGGCGGTGATCGTCGCCGCCCTGGTGATCGCCTGGACCGGCTGGACCCGGGCCGACGCGCTGGTGTCCCTGCTGATCGGTGCGCTGATCATCCCGCGGACCCTCAAACTGCTGATGGAGACCGTGCACGTCCTGCTCGAGAGCACCCCTAAGGGCCTCGACCTGGGCCAGGTGCGGACCCACATCCTGGCACTGCCGCACGTGATCGACGTCCATGACCTGCACGCCTCGCTGGTGGGGTCCGGCACCCCGGTCATTACCGGGCACGTCACCCTCGAGGACGAGTGCCTCACCGACGGCCACGCCGCGACCATCCTGGCCGACCTGCAGCGCTGCGTTGCCGAACACTTCGACATCTCCGTTGAGCACTCCACCTTCCAGCTCGAACCGGCGGCCCACCGGGACCAGGAGCACCTGCCCCACTAGGCGCCTACATCCGGTTCTTGACCTTCGCGGTGGCCGGGGCCGTCCACGGGTCCTCCGGCCACGGGTGCTTAGGGTAGCGTCCGCGCATCTCCGCGCGGACCTGGGCGTACGGCCCGGACCAGAACGAGGCAAGGTCGTCCGTGACCGCCAGCGGCCGCCGCGCCGGGGACAGCAGATGGAAAAGCACCGGCACCCGGCCCTCCACCAGCCGGGGCGTCCGATCCCAGCCAAAGCACTCCTGCAGCTTGACCGCGACGACGGGCCGGCCGCCGTCGTCGTCCGCCGCGGGGTAATCGATGCGGACCATCGAGCCGCTGGGAACCTTCAGGGATTCGGGCGCCAGCTCGGCCAAGCGGGACGCTTCGGGCCAGGGCAGCAACCGCCGCAGCGGGTCCAGGAGGTCGACGCCGGCAGTCCGGCCACCCGCGGCCAGCGCCTCGAGTTCGGGCGCCAGCCAGTCCTCCAGCCGGGCCAACAGGGCCTCCTCCGAGACATCCGGCCAGGGCGCGCCGAGCTCCCGGTGCAGCAGGGCCAGCCGGCGGCGGAGCGCGTCGGCAGCAGGTGACCAGCCGATGGCGCCCAGCCCCGCCCCCGCGAGGGCGCGGCCCACGGCCGCGCGGCCCGTTTCCGGCGTCGGACGTACCGGGGTGGAGGACAGCACGATCGCACCCAGCCGGCGTTCCTGGCGGGCGGTCACCCGGCCGCCGTCGAGGGCCGCGACCACCGTGTCGGTGAGCAGGTGCGCGGCGGCGGTTTCGGCATCTACCGGGACAAGCGGCGCCGCGGCGCGGATGACGGCGCCGGTGCCCGCGGCCTCGTGACCGTCGGCGCGGCTGACCTCCGCGACGGCGAGCCAGTCCTGCCCGGAGAGGCGGCTGCCGCCGGGAAGGGCGGCGCGGGTGCCGGAGGCGAGCAGGTAACGGTCGCCGGGGCCGGGCACCCGGCGCGCCACCCGGTCGGGGAAGGCGAGGGCGACGACGTGGCCGGCCTCCTCACCCGGCGCCCCCGGGCCGGCCAGTTTCTTCCCGGTCTCCGCGGCGGCGGAGGGCGCCGGTTTGGGCGCACTTCCGCCACCCGCGCCCGCGGTACGGGCGATCGACTCCAGCCGCCGCACCTCGTCGGCCCAACTGCGCGCGCCCGGATCACTGCCCGAGCGCAGTGCCGCCAGCAGCCCGGGCAGGTCCGCCCCGGGGGCGCGCTGGCCGCCGGACACGGCGGCGACGGCCTCGGCGGCCGCTCGGGGGCCCACCGCGGTACCGCCCTCCAGGAGCGCGCGGCCCAGCCGCGGGTCGGCGGGGATGCGTGCCAGGGTGCGGCCGAGGCCGGTGGCGTGGCCGTCGGGTCCGACGGCGCCCAGTTCCCGCAGGACCTCGACGGCGTCGGCCATCGCCGCGGCCGGCGGGGCATCCGGCAAGGCCATGCCGCGGCCCTCGGGGGAACCCCAGCAGGCGAGCACCAGCG
This sequence comes from Arthrobacter sp. NPDC080082, assembly GCF_040686595.1. Lineage (NCBI taxonomy): Bacteria > Bacillati > Actinomycetota > Actinomycetes > Micrococcales > Micrococcaceae > Arthrobacter > Arthrobacter sp. NPDC080082. The sequence goes on from NZ_JBFBKQ010000005.1 coordinate 132,644, forward strand.
CGGCCCCGGTGAGGTCCGCAACCGAGATCTCGGGGGTGGGGTGCGCGGGGGCGGAACCGAAACTGCGCTCGTCGTAGCAGCGGACCACCCGGCCCGGGCCGAGACGCGCGGCACGGCCGGCCCGCTGGCCCGCAGACGCCCGGGAACAGGACACAGTGACCAGGCCGGTCATGCCGCGGGCCGCGTCGCGGCGCGGTTCGCGGGCCAGGCCCGAGTCGATCACCAGGCGGACGCCCGGGACGGTGAGGGATGATTCGGCGAGCGCGGTGCTGACGATGATCCGCGGCTGTTCGCCGGAGACGCGCCCGGAGACCGCCCGGTCCTGGGTCGCGGGGTCTGCCTGGCCGTGCAGCTCCAGCACCTCCGCCGTCGTCCGTCCCCGCAGCCGGGACGCCACGTGCGTGACCTCCCGGGCGCCCGGCACGAAGACGAGCGCGTCGAGATCGTCCCCGGCGGCGAGGGCGGCGGCGTGGGCGGCGGCCGCCGTGTCCGCGACGTGGTCCAGGAAGGAGCGCGTCACACCGCGGGCGTCCAGCCGCGGTCCCGGCGGGGGCGCCCACTGCACCTCCAGCGGATGGAGCGCGCTGGGGCAGCCGACGACGGGCGCCGGAACGGCCGGGGAGGCTTCGGCGTCCCCAAGCAGTTCGCCGAAGCGGCGCGCGTCCAGGGTGGCGGACATTGCGACCAGGGCCAGGTCGCCGCGGAGCTGGCGCACCTCGGCCAGCATGCCCAGCAGCAAATCCGTCTCCAGCCCTCGTTCGTGCACCTCATCCAGCACGACGGCGGCGGTCCCCTCCAGTCCCGGGTCGGCGAGCAGGCGACGCAGCAGGATCCCCGGGGTGACGAATTCCACGAGCGTGTCCGGGCCGGTCCGCCGCTCGCCGCGTACCGCGTAGCCCACCCGCTCCCCCAGCGGGCTGCCGTCCAGGGCGGCGAGGCGGCGGGCTGCGGCGCGGGCGGCAACCCGGCGGGGCTGGGTGACAACGATCCGGGCGGGCGCCCCGTTCGGGGCGGCGGCCGCGTCGCCGGCCAGTGCCAGGTTCGCCAGCAAGGGGGGCACCAGCGTGGTCTTTCCTGTCCCCGGCGGCGCCTCTACCACCGCGGCAGCACCGGGGCCACCGGCCGCCAGCGCCCCGGTTAGCTCTCCCAGGGACCCGGCGAATACCAGGCCCGCGCCGATGGCACCCATGTCAAAGGGATGGCGATGGAAGCGGGGATTCCTGGCGGGGGCAGTCACACATCCATTCTCCCCGCCCCGGCGCACCGGGCCGCACGCCGCCGTTCCCCACCCGCAGAACGGCCCGACGGACGGAATAGGAACCCCCGGCGGCGCGTTGGGGCTGGTGTGAAAAACATTGGTTTCCTGTCCTTTGGCCACTGGACCGACCACCCGGAGTCCGGCACCCGCAGCGCCTCGGACGCCCTCCTGCAGGCGATCGACCTCGCCGTCGCGGCCGAGGAACTGGGCGCGGACGGCGCCTACTTCCGGGTCCACCACTTCGCCCAGCAGTACGCCTCTCCCTTCCCGCTGCTGGCGGCGGTCGGCGCCAGGACCAGCCGCATCGAGATCGGCACCGGCGTCATCGACATGCGCTACGAGAACCCCCTATACATGGCCGAAGACGCCGCGGCAGCGGACCTGATCAGCGGCGGACGGCTGCAGCTCGGCATCAGCCGCGGGTCACCCGAGCAGGTCATCGACGGCTGGCGGCACTTCGGCTACACCCCGGCGGACGGCGAATCCGACGCCGACATGGGCCGCCGCCACACCGAACGGCTGCTCGAGGTACTGAAGGGCGAGGGCTTCGCCGCGCCGAGCCCCCGGCCGATGTTCCCGAACCCGCCGGGGCTGCTGCGGATTGAGCCGTACTCGGCGGGGCTCCGTGAGCGGATCTGGTGGGGCTCCGGGTCCAACGCCACCGCGGTCTGGGCCGCGAAACTCGGCATGAACCTGCAGAGTTCCACGCTCAAGGACGACGAGAGCGGCAAGCCCTTCCACATCCAGCAGGCCGAACAGATCGAGCTCTACCGGCAGGCCTGGAAGGACGCCGGCCACCAGCGCGAACCCCGTGTGTCGGTCAGCCGCAGCATCTTCGCCCTGACGGACGAGCGGGACTGGCACTACTTCGGCCGTGACCGGCGCAGCTCGGACCAGATCGGCAACATCGACGAAAAAACCCGGGCGATCTTCGGCCGCTCCTACGCCGGAGCCCCGGACGAACTCGCCGCCAAACTGGCCGACGACGAGGCGATCGCCGCGGCCGACACCCTGCTGCTGACCGTCCCCAACCAGCTGGGCGTCGACTACAACGCCCACGTCATCGAGTCCGTACTCAAGCACGTCGCCCCGCAACTGGGCTGGCGCTGAGCCTGTCCCCCACAGAGAGCAGACCCCCTGATGCACTTCCAGCAGGACGACGAGGGCTTCATCCGGATGCCTCGGCACCTTCCGGCCGGCACCCCCGTCACCATCACCTTCAGCGACGGCTCCACCGCGGAGTTCACCGGACGGGACCTCAACGCCGCCTACGACCGGTCGCTGGCCGAGTTCCGGGCCGGAAACAACCTGGACGCGAAGGGCTTCTCCCGGACACCGAAGGCACGGACCAACTCCGGCAACCGGATCGAGTTCGTCCGTGTCCGCCCTGACATGGCCCGCGGACGCGCCTGACCCGCCTTCCACACGGCGCCGGCGTCGGACTCAAACGAAAAATTAATCAGCACACTGCGGAACAATCCCGCCGGGGGCGCTGTTGTCTCCCACTGTGGCTCCGATCGGTTCGCCGGCCGGGGTCACATTCCGGCGCAGCCCTGGGCTGATCCCCCGCCGGCAGCTGTTGTTGATTCTCCCCAGACCGCTAACGAATCACAGATACACACTGGAGATACATGCTTACCGTTAACGCTTACGCCGCACCGTCCGCCACCGGCGACCTGGTCCCCACCACGATCGAACGCCGCGACGTCGGACCCCATGACGTCCTGATCGAGATCAAGTTCGCCGGCATCTGCCACTCGGATATCCACACCGTCCGCGGCGACTGGGGCCCCCAGTCCTACCCGCTTGCTCCCGGCCACGAGATCGCCGGCATCGTCACCGAGGTCGGCTCCGCCGTCACCAAGCACGCCGTCGGCGACCGCGTCGGCGTCGGCTGCATGGTCAACTCCTGCGGCGAGTGCGTGAACTGCCAGGCCGGCGAAGAGCAGTACTGCCTCAAGGGCAACACCGGCACCTACGGCGCCGTCGACCGTGACGGCACCATCACCCAGGGCGGCTACTCCACCCACGTCGTTGTCACCGAAGACTTCGTGGTGCGGATCCCGGAGGGCATCGAGCTCGACGTCGCCGCTCCCCTGCTGTGCGCCGGCATCACCACCTACTCCCCGCTGAAGCACTGGAACGCGGGCCCCGGCAAGAAGGTCGCCGTCGTCGGCCTGGGCGGCCTGGGCCACATGGCCGTCAAGATCGCCCACGCCATGGGCGCCGAGGTGACCGTGCTCTCGCAGTCGCTGAAGAAGCAGGAAGACGGCCTGAAGCTGGGCGCCGACCACTACTACGCCACGAGCGACGAGAACACCTTCAGTGAGCTCGCCGGCAGCTTCGACCTGATCATCAACACGGTCAGCGCTTCGCTCGACATCAGCTCCTACCTGCAGCTGCTGCGCCTCGACGGCACCATGGTCAACGTCGGCGCCCCCGCCGAGCCGCTGCCGGTCAACGCGTTCGCCCTGATCGGCGGCCGGCGCTCCTTCGCAGGCTCCATGATCGGCGGCATCCGCCAGACCCAGGAGATGCTGGACTTCTGCGCCGAGCACCACCTGGGCGCCGAGATCGAGGTCATCCCGGCCGAGAAGATCAACGAGGCCTACGAGCGGGTTCTGGCCTCCGACGTGCGCTACCGCTTCGTCATCGACACGGCCACGCTCAGCTAGGCACACCCTCCACCCGGGACGGTCCGCCGCGTGCGGCCCGTCCACCGTGCCGGCAGACGGCCCGGCGGCGCAGGAATCCCCTGTGCCGCCGGGCCGTTCCTGTGTCCGGGCTACAGGGCAGCCGAAAGATCTCCACAAATATCACCGGCCCGAAACCTGGGCGCAATATTGGCGGTACAGTCTGGATGGAAGGCCGGAGCGCACCGCCCCGGCCCGGGCATCCCCGGACTCCGCCCAGGAGAGAGTGCAGGTCGCCGTGAATCCCCTGTTCGTCCTCACCGCTGAAACGGCCGCCGGCGGCTCCACCCGCCGCGGCGTTCCCCTCCGCCCCATCAAGCCCGACGACGTCGACGAACTCTCACGGATGTATCACGAGTCATACGCGGAGAGCCTGCCCCAGCCGCCCGAGCGGGCCACCGGCTGGATCGACGCGCTCCTCGCCGGAGCGGAGGGCACCCACCTCCCCGAGGCCTCCGCCGTCCTGACCGGACCAGAGGGCCAGCTGACCGCGGCCATCATCGTCACCGAACCGGCCCCCGGGAGCGACGGGGAATGGGACGCCGTGATCGCCGAACTCTTCACCCACCCCGACTTCCGCCGCCAGGGCCTGGCCGACGAACTGCTGAGCCACTGCCTCGACACCCTCCAGATACAGGGCCGCAACACGGTGGCGGTTACGGTGGACAGCGGCAACTTCGCCGCACTGGCGTTCTATCTCTCCCGCGACTTCCGCCGCCTCACCGACGACGACGCATAGGACCCACCCCCGCCCCCGGGTTTTGTAACGTCACTGGAGTTATTGCTACCGTGGCGGGTACGTTTCAACATTTCTTGGGGGAAATATGAATAAGGCACAGCGACGCGCCCACGTGGAGCCGCCCTGTCCGGCGTGCGGATCCCGGGTGGTTCCGAACTGGACCGACCAGCGGCAGGCGTCCGCCCGGCAACCCGACTGGCAGGTCAGCGACCGGCAGTGCAGTTCGCAGTTGTGCCGGCTCAACGACCCGCAGAACTGGTAGCGGCCCGGGCCCGGCCTCCCGGGTCAGGCGCCCCCCCGGGCCGGATGGTTGGACTGCGTGAGCCGCCGGGATGATCCGGTGCCGCCCGCTTGTTGAAGCCCTCGGAAGAGCACACCACCCGAGAGGAACCATCATGAGCATCGTTGTCACCGGCGCCACCGGCCACCTGGGCCGCCTCGTCCTGGAAGCCCTGCTCCGCCGAGGCGCCCCCGCAGGCGAGCTCGTTGCCGTCGGCCGCGCCGTCGACAAGCTGGATGATTTTGCCGGCCGCGGCGTCCAGGTCCGGGCCATGGACTACGACGACGCCGGGTCGGTCGCGGCGGCCCTCAAGGGTGCGTCGAAGGTGCTGCTGATTTCCGGCAGCGCCGTCGGCCAGCGCCTCGAACAGCACCGGACCGTCATCGACGCCGCCCGGGCCGAGGGCGTGGAACTCCTCGCCTACACCAGCATCGCCAACGCGGACAGCACGGAAATGAAGCTCGCCGCCGAACACCAGGCCACCGAGAAGCTCCTCGCCGAATCCGGGCTACCCCACGTCCTCCTGCGCAACGGCTGGTACCTGGAGAACTACACCGAACAGCTGCCGGGCACCCTGGCCCAGGGCGGCTTCGCCGGCAGCGCCGGTGACGGCAAGGTCAGCGCCGCCGCCCGCGCCGACTACGCGGACGCGGCCGCAGCCGTGCTCCTGGCCGATGACCAGGCCGGCAAGGTCTATGAACTCGGCGGCGACCAGGCCTTCACCATGGCGGAACTGGCGGCCGAGATCAGCGCGGCGGCCGGACAACCTGTGGCCTACCAGGACCTCCCTGCCGCGGACTACGCCGGGATGCTCGCCGGATTCGGGGTCCCCGCGGACTTCGCCGGCATCCTCGCCGACTCCGACGTCGGCATTGCCCGCGGCGACCTTCTGGTCACCTCCGGCCAGCTCGCATCCCTGATCGGGCGGCCGGCCACCACCATGCCCGACGCGGTGCGTTCGGCCGTGGCCGCGCTCAAGGACGCCGCGCCGGAACACGGGACCGGCAACGAAGCGGACCCGGCAGCCCAGTGACCGTCCACAGCGCGGGCCTGCTGCTCTACCGCCGGACCGGCGCCGGGCTGGAGGTCTGGATCGCCCACATGGGCGGTCCTTACTGGGCGCGCAAGAAAACCGCGTCCTGGTCCATCCCGAAGGGCATCCACACGGACCAGGAGGACCCGCTCGCCGCGGCCCGGCGTGAGTTCACCGAAGAGATCGGCACCCCGCCGCCCGAGGCCGATTACGTTCCGTTGGGCAGCTTCCGGCAGTCATCCGGGAAGGTAGTCACCGTCTTCGCCGCGGAGACGGACTTCGCCCCGGAGCGGATCGTCAGCAACACCTTCCCGCTGGAGTGGCCCAGGGGCTCGGGCACCATCCGGGAATTCCCCGAGATCGACGCAGCCGAATGGGTTGGCGAGGACGAGGCCAGGCTCCGGCTGGTCCGCGGCCAGCTCCCCATACTCGACGCCCTGGTCCGGCGCCTCGACGGGAGGCCGGAACCGACCTGACGCCCCCGACGCAGAACGTCTTGTCATTGAATGTCACAAAATCGACACGTAGTGTGACATCAATCGACAGACCTCTTCACCGGGAGCATTCATGAAAACACCAGGACGCAGGCTCTCCGCCCTGACGGCGGCGCTGGCACTCACCGTGGCCGGCGGCGCCGTCGCGGGCCCCGCCGTCGCCGATCCCCGCGGGACGGAGAAGACCCCCACCGCCACCGGGTACGGCGGCGCCGTGAGCACCGTCGATCCGGAGGCGTCCGCCGCGGCGATCGAGGTCCTCCGCAAAGGCGGCAACGCGGCCGACGCAGCGGTCGCGGCCGCCGCCACCCTGGGTGTCACCGAACCGTACAGCGCCGGCGTCGGCGGCGGCGGGTACTTCGTGTACTACGACGCCAAGAGCAAGTCGGTGGGCACCATCGACGGCCGGGAAACCGCGCCGGCCGGCATCACCCCCGACGCCTTCATCGACAAGTCCACCGGGAAGCCCTACCGGTTCACCCCGGAACTGGTCACCAGCGGCGTCGCCGTCGGCGTCCCGGGCACCCCGGCCACCTGGCAGCGCGCCCTGGAACGGTGGGGCAGCCTGGGATTGGGCGAGGCCCTGAAACCGGCCATCAAGGTGGCCGACCGCGGCTTCGTCGTCGACCCCACCTTCCGCCAGCAGACCCTGGACAACAAGGCCCGGTTCGCCGCGTTCCCGGCCACCAGCGAGCTGTTCCTTCCCGGCGGCGACGCCCCCGCCGTCGGCAGCATCTTCCAGAACCACGACCTCGCCGCGACCTACCGGCTCCTGGCCAAGCAGGGCACCGCGGGCTTCTACACCGGGCCGCTGGCCGCCGACATCGCGGCCACCGTCCAGAACCCCGCCAAGGCCCCCGGGACCACGCTGCCCGTGCCCGCGGGATCGATGACGACGGCGGACCTGGCCGGTTACCGGGCCGCGGACCAGGCCCCCACGCGGGTGGGCTACCGCGGACTGGACGTCTACGGCATGGCTCCCTCCAGCAGCGGCGGCACCACCGTGGGCGAGGCCCTGAACATCCTGGCCCCCACCAACCTCTCCGGCCTGTCCACCGCCGGCGCGCTGCACCACTACCTGGAGGCCAGCGCCCTGTCGTTCGCCGACCGCGGCAAGTATGTCGGCGACCCGGCCAAGGTCACGGTCCCGACGGCGGCCCTGACCGATCCGCTCTTCGGCAAGGAGCGCGCCTGCCTGATCGATCCCCTGCACGCGGCCACCAAGCCGGTGGCGCCGGGCGATGTCGCCAACTACGACGGCGTGTGCCCCGCCTCCACGGCGCCGGCGGCCAGCGAAAAGGACACCGAGAACATCTCCACCACCAACCTCACGGTGGCGGACAAGTGGGGCAACGTGGCCGAGTACACGCTCACGATCGAACAGACCGGCGGATCGGGCATGGTGGTTCCCGGCCGCGGCTTCCTGCTCAACAACGAGCTGACCGACTTCTCCACGGTCTATGACGCGCAGGACCCGAACCGGATCGAACCCGGGAAGCGTCCCCGTTCGTCGATGTCCCCGACCATCATCCTCAAGGACGGCGCCCCGTTCGTCGCCCTGGGCTCGCCGGGCGGGTCGACGATCATCACCACCGTCCTGCAGACCATCCTGAACCGGGTGGACCTGGGCATGACCATCTCGGAGGCCATCGCCGCGCCCCGCGCCTCGCAGCGGAACACGGCGAAGGTCACCGCGGAGCCGGCCTTCATCGCGGCCTACGGCGATCAGCTCACCCCGTTCGGGCACCAGTTCACGCCCTCGGGTGACGCCTTCACGTCCGCAGCGGAGATCGGCGCCGCCACGGCGATCGAGTTCGGACCCGGCGGACGGCTAACCGCCGCCGCCGAACCGGTCCGCCGCGGCGGCGGCTCGGCCATGGTGCTCAGCGCCGGCCGGTAGCCGCCGGCGGTTTCACACGCAGCAACCAGCCTGACCACGGGCCTGGGCGGATCAGCCGCCCAGGCCCTTGGCGTAGGCGGCCTGGCCCACGTGCTGGAGGCAGTCGGCCACGGTGCTGACCAGGCGCACGCCCAGGGTGACGGGCGGATCCCACCGCTCATCCACCACCCGGTCCAGCGCGCCGTCGTCCAGGCCTTCGATGAAGCCGGCGGTCTGCCGGTGCACGGCGTCGTAGTACTCCAGCAGCAGGTCCGGTCCGGCGGTCACGGAGTCCACCTGGTCGGACGAGTGCCCGTAGCCGGTGTCCCGCTCGGGCAGCGGAAGGCCGAACCTTGCAACGAAGCCCTGGGCGGTCCAGACCTGCGGAACGCCGGCCGCAGAGGAAACCTGAGCGTCCTCCACCCGGGCCAGGTGCCAGAGAAGCCAGGCGATGGAATTACCGGTCCCTCCCGGGCGCCGGGCCAGGTCTCGTTCGCCCGTTCCGTCCAGCACGGCCTCCACCGTTTCGCGGATCCGGCCAAAAGCATTGAGCAGCAGTTCGTTGGATTTCATTCCATTCCCTCCCTGGCGTCGTTCGTCCGCCCATGCTGGCACACGAACGGCCCGTTGTTGTGCGCGGACAGGCGGCCGGCGGTGCCTAGCCTCCCAGGAGCGTTACGTCGCGGACGGCACCCTTGTCGGCGGAGGTGGCCATGGCGGCGTACGCCCGCAGCGCGGCCGAGACCTCGCGTTCCCGGTCCCTGGGCTTGTAGCCGCCGTTGATCAGCAGCTTCTCCCGCCGCTCGGCCAGCAGTTCGTCACTGACTTCCAGCTGCAGGGACCGCTGGCTGATGTTGATGCTGATGATGTCCCCGTCCTCGACCAGGGCGATGGCCCCGCCGGAGGCAGCCTCCGGGGAGATGTGCCCGATGGACAGGCCGGAGGTGCCGCCGGAGAAACGGCCGTCGGTGATCAGGGCGCACTTCTTGCCCAGGCCGCGGCCCTTGAGGAACGACGTCGGGTACAGCATTTCCTGCATGCCCGGACCGCCCTTGGGCCCCTCGTAGCGGATGACCACCACGTCGCCTTCCTTGATCGTCTTGTTCAGGATCTTCTCCACGGCCTCATCCTGGGATTCGCACACCAGGGCCGGGCCGGAGAAGGTCCAGATGGATTCATCCACACCGGCGGTCTTCACCACGGCGCCGTCCACGGCCACGTTGCCGCGGAGCACGGCCAGCCCGCCGTCCTTGGAGTAGGCGTGCTCCACGGAGCGGATGCAGCCTTCGGCGGAGTCGGTGTCCAGCGAGGTCCACTCGTTCGACTGGGAAAACGCGGTGGAGGACCGGACGCCGCCGGGGGCCGCGTGCCACAGGGCGCTGGCTTCCTCCGTGGCCTTGCCGCCGCGGATGTCCCAGTCGTCCAGCCAGCCGTCCAGGTCGGACGAGTGCACCGAGTGGACGTCCTTGTGCAGGAGGCCGCCGCGGTTCAGCTCGCCCAGCAGTGCGGGGATGCCGCCGGCACGGTGTACATCCTCCATGTAGTAGGTCCGGTCCTTGGCCACGTTCGGGGCAACCTTGGCCAGGCAGGGTACCTGGCGGGACTTGGCGTCCATCTCGGCCAGGCCATAGTCAACGCCCGCCTCCTGGGCTGCGGCCAGCAGGTGCAGGATGGTGTTGGTTGATCCGCCCATGGAGATGTCCAGCGCCATGGCGTTGTCGAAGGCCTTGGCGGTGGCGATCGAACGGGGCAGCACCGACTCGTCGTCGCCGTCGTAGTAACGCTTCACGAGCTCGACGACGGTGGTCCCGGCCTTCTCGTACAGCGCCTTGCGCGCGGTGTGGGTGGCGAGCACGGAGCCGTTGCCGGGCAGGGACAGGCCGATGGCCTCGGTGAGGCAGTTCATCGAGTTGGCGGTGAACATGCCGGAGCAGGATCCGCAGGTGGGGCAGGCGTTTTCTTCGATGAGGTTGATGTCGGCGTCGGAGATCGACTCGTCCACGGCGTCGGAGATGGCGTTCACCAGGTCCAGGGAGCGGACGGAGCCGTCGGTCAGGGTGACGCGGCCGGCCTCCATGGGGCCGCCGGAGACGAACACCACGGGGATGTTCAGGCGCAGCGCGGCCATCAGCATGCCGGGGGTGATCTTGTCGCAGTTGGAGATGCAGACCAGGGCGTCGGCGCAGTGGGCGTTGACCATGTACTCCACGGAGTCGGCGATCAGGTCCCGGGAGGGCAGCGAGTACAGCATGCCGCCGTGGCCCATGGCGATGCCGTCATCCACGGCGATGGTGTTGAACTCGCGGGGAACCGCTCCGGCGGCCAGGATCGCGTCGGAGACGATCCGCCCCACGGGGGCGAGGTGGGTGTGGCCGGGGACGAACTCCGTAAAGGAGTTGGCCACGGCAATGATCGGTTTTCCGATGTCCGAGTTGGCGACGCCGGAGGCGCGCAGCAGGGCGCGGGCTCCGGCCATGTTGCGGCCGTGGGTGACTGTTTTAGAGCGAAGTGCAGGCATGTGTATCATCCTGCACTGCGCCGCAGCCGGGGTGAAGACGGCCTTGATACTAGTAGTAGAACTAACAGAGTAATAGTATTTCTAGGTGCAGCACGCCGATCGTCGCAAAGAACTGGGGCTCTTCCTGCGGGCCCGTCGGAACCAGGCCGTTCGGGTGGATTACGGCCTCCCACCCCTGTCCCGCACCCGCGAGCGGGGCCTGCGCCGCGAGGAGGTAGCGTTCCTCTCCGGCGTCAGCGTGACCTGGTACACCTGGCTGGAGCAGGGACGGGACATCAACCCGTCCCGCCAGGTCCTCGAAGCGGTCGGCCGGGCCCTGCATCTCTCGGACGCCGGACTGGACTACGTCCTCTCCCTCGGGGGCTACGCCGCCGTCGGGCCGGGTCCCGCCGCGGCGGCCACCGCCCCCGCCCATCTCCAGCGCCTGCTCGACGCCTTGGACCCGAACCCATCGTTCGCCCTGTTTCCTGACTGGGGCATTGCGGGCTGGAACAGCGCCTACGCGGCCCTCTTCCCCAACATCGCCACGGTGCCCGCTGCCGACCGCAACCTGCTGTGGCTCGTCTTCACAGACCCCTACGTCCGGGACCTCCTGCCGGATTGGGAGGTGACCAGCCAGCGGTTCCTGGCCGAGTTCCGCGCCGAAACCGGGCAGCGCCTGGGCGACGTCGACGTCAGGAACCTGGTGGAACGGCTCAAGTCCGCCAGCCCGGAGTTCAAGGAGGGCTGGGACCGGTACGACATTCTTGGCTTCGAGTCGCGGGAGAGGGTCTTCCGCCACCCGAGCGTCGGCATCCTGCGGTTGGAACACCATCAGCTCTCCCCCTCGGACCGGCCGGACCTTCACCTGGTGGTCTACACGCCGGCTCCGGGCAGCGGTGCCGGGTCCCTGATGGGACGGCTCATCCCGCCGGCCAGCCAGGAATCCGGCGCCGGCCCGGGCCTGGGCGATCCGGGGCGATCCGACCCGGGCCGGGCCCGGCGGTGTGCTACTTTCGGGCCATGACCAGCCAGCCCCTGACCCACGACGCCGACAGCCCGGCGGCCGCCGCCATCGGGCTGCTGGCCCGGCAGGGCTTCGACGCCACCTCCGTGGAGGAACTCGCCGAGGCCGCCGGGATGAGCCGCAGCACCTTCTTCCGCAAGTTCGGGTCGAAGGAAGACGTGGTCTTCGCCGACCACGAGCGGATCCTGGCGCAGGTCACCGGACGGCTGGCCGACTCCCGGCAGGATCCGCTCGCCGCCGTCGAGGACGCCGCCCTGCTGGTGTTCGAGCACCACCTGCGCCACCGCGAAACTTCCCTGGCACGCTACGAACTGATGCAGGCCGTGCCCTCGCTCCGGGACCGGGAACTGGTCACCTCGCACCGGTACGAGCGCGCCTTCCTCGTGCACCTGCTGGACCGTCTGCCGGCCGCCGCCTCCGCCGCCGCCGGAACGGGTGACCAACTGGCCGGGGCGGATCACCGTGAGCACACCGCCGTCGCCTACGCGGCCGCCGTCGTCGCCGTCCACAACGCCTTCCTCCGCCAATGGCTGCGCTCCCCCGCCACCGAAGAAACCCGACAGCAGGAGAACGCCGACACCGGGCGGATGCGCGATCTCGCCACGGAACTCCGCGGCCTGTCCGCCTTGTTCCGCCCGGTCCTGCTCGGCACCGCCCCGACTGCGGCAGCCAGCACCGTGGTGGTGACCGTGCTGGCCGGAGCCGCGGACAAGGACGCCGTGGCCCGCGCGGTCCGCGACGCGCTCCCCTGACGAGTTCCCCCCAACGCGCCGCAGCCACCTTGGAACGGAGTTTCTTGACGTGGAACTGCGTTTCATTGCATCCTTGATCGACGTGGTGTGAGCCACGCCACGGGCGGCGCAGCCGCCGACGCTATCGACGAGGACCAGCACGCACATGACGACGACGTCGCCCGCCTCCGCGGCCACCGAACATTCCAGCACCGTCCCGGCCGGCTTCCCCGCCGGCACCGTGGAGCCGGACTACCTCCTGACCGAGGCGCTGGGAACCGACCCGGCAGCCCTCTTCACCGGCATCGGCGGCGAGGACCGCGCCTACTGGGACCGCGCCCGCGGCTTCGTCCAGGACGAGGTGCTGCCGGTGATCGACGGCTATTGGGAACGCGCCGAGTACCCCGTGCACCTGCTGCGCCGCCTCGGCGAACTGGACCTGCTGCGCGACGGGATCGACGTCGAGGGCCACTCCCCGATGAGCAGCATGGCCGCCGGCCTGGTCACCATGGAAATCAGCCGCGGCGACGGCTCCGTGGCCACGATGATCGCCGTGCAGGGCGGCCTGGCCCTCCGCTCGGTCGCAGAATGCGGATCCGAGGCACAGAAGCAGCGCTGGCTGGCGCCCATCGCCGACGGCACCGAGTACGCCGCCTTCGCCCTCACCGAACCCACCCACGGATCCGACTCCGTGGGCCTGGAATCCACCGCCACCCCCACCGACGGCGGCGTCCTGCTCAATGGCGAGAAGAAGTGGATCGGCAACGGCTCCATCGGCGGCCTCAGCGTGGTGTGGGCCCGCGGCGAGGACGGGCAGGTCCACGGCTACCTCGTCCCGCAGGACTCCCCCGGATACACCGGCACCACCATCGAGGGCAAGCTTGCCCTGCGCGCCATCTGGCAGGCCCACATCCGGCTGGAGAACGTCTTCGTTCCGGAGGAGAACATCCTGCCGGGCGCCCGGACCTTCAAGGACACCGCCCGCGTGCTCCTGGCCACCCGGCTCAGCGTCGCCTGGTCCGCCGTCGGCCACGCGACCGCCTGCTACGAGACTGCCGTCCAGTACGCCAAGCAGCGCAAGCAGTTCGGCCGCCCGTTGGCCTCCTCGCAGATCGTGCAGGAACGGCTGGCCCGCATGCTCAGCGAGCTCTCCACCATGCAGCTGATGGTCGTGCAGATGACCCGGCTGGACGAGGCCGGAACCCTGACCGCAGAACAGGCCGCGCTGGCCAAGTACACCTGCACCCGGCTGGCCCGCGGCATCGCCTCCAACGCCCGCGACCTGCTCGGCGGCAACGGCATCCTGCTGGCCAACCGCGTCGCCCGGCACCTGGCCGACATCGAGGCCATCCACACCTACGAAGGCACGGAGACCATGCAGGCGCTCATCATCGGGCGCGGCATCACCGGCACCTCCGCCTTCGCCTGACCCCTCCACGCCTTCGCCTGATTCGCCGTCCCCTGACAGACGCCACCCACCAAAGGACCCACCCATGAACCAGAACGCCATCACCCCGGTCATTCTCGGCGGCGCCCGCACCCCGTTCGGCCGCTTCCGCGGCGGCCTGTCCGCCTTCTCCTCCAGCGAACTGGGCGCCCACGCCATCCGTGCCGCACTGGAGCGCACCGGCGTCGCCCCCGAACAGGTCGGCGCCGTGATCGTCGGCCAGGTCATCCAGGCCGGCGCGGGCCAGGGCCCCGCCCGGCAGGCCAGCCTCGCCGCCGGCATCGGCTGGGACGTCCCCACCGTCACCATCAACAAGCTCTGCCTCTCCGGCCTCACGGCCGTGATCGACGCCGCCCGGATGATCCGCGCCGGGGAGGCCGACTTCATCGTCGCCGCCGGCCAGGAATCCATGACCAACGCCCCGCACCTGGTCCCCGGACTGCGCGCCGGCGTCGTTATCGGCGACGCGCCCATGCTCGATTCCCTCAACCACGACGGCCTGCAGGACCCGGTCAGCGGCAAGCTGATGGGCGAGGCCACGGACGCCGGCAACGTCGAACGACTGATCAGCCGCGAGGAGCAGGACGCCGTCGCGGCCCGCTCGCACCAGCGCGCCGAGGCCGCCCGCGCCGCCGGGATCCTCGCCGAGGAAATCGCCCCGATCGAGGTGCCCCAGCGGAAGGGCCCGGCCCTGACCCTGGAACACGACGAGGGAATCCGCGCCGACACCACCGCCGAGTCCCTCGCGGAGCTGCGCCCGGCGTTCTCCAAGGACGCCGCCGCCACCATCACCGCCGGCTCCGCCTCACCGCTATCCGACGGCGCCGCGGCCCTCGTCATCGCCAGCAAGGAAGCCGCGATCGCCGCCGGCCTGGAGTGGATCGCCGAGATCGGCGCCCACGGCCAGACCGCCGGTCCGGACGGCTCCCTGCACTCCCAGCCGGCGCGGGCCATCGACCGTGCCCTCGCCCAGGAGGGACTGCACGCCAAGGACCTGGACCTGGTGGAAATCAACGAGGCCTTCGCCTCCGTGCTGATCCAGTCCGCCAACGACCTGGGCATCGACACCGACGTCGTCAACGCCGAAGGCGGCGCGATCGCCCTCGGCCACCCCGTCGGCGCCTCCGGGGCCCGCCTGGTCCTGCACCAGGCACTCGCCCTGAAGCGCCGCGGCGGCGGCACCGGCGTCGTCGCCCTCTGCGGCGGCGGCGGCCAGGGCGACGCCTTGGTCCTCAAAGCCTAACCACCCCCTCCGACGAAGAAGCAGGCCATGACCAACACCACCAGCGGCGACGGTTTCGCCACCATTTCCGTCGCGGCAATCCTGGCGGAGTCCGCCCGCCGCTCCCCGGACCGGACGGCTCTGATCGTCGGGGAGGACCGGACCAGCTACGGCGATCTCTGGCGGCAGACCCGGGAGTACGCCGGCGCGCTGCGGGCCCGCGGCATCGGCCCGGGCGACGCGGTCGCCGTGCTGATCCCGAACGTGCCGGACTTCGCCCGCGTGTACTACGCGGTGCTGACCCTCGGCGCGATCGTGGTGCCGGTGCACGCCCTGCTCAAGGCCCGCGAAATCGAGTACGTCCTGCAGGACAGCGGCGCGCGGCTGATGATCTGCGCGGACGCCCTCCTGGGCGAGGGCGCCGCCGGGGCCGCGGCTAGCGGCGTCGACGTCCTGACGGTCATGTCGCCCGAGGGCGGGGACCTGCCCCGGCTCGAGGCGGAGGCCGCCGCGGCGGAACCGATCCGCAGCTACGAACCCTGCCGGCCCTCGGACACGGCCACGATCCTCTACACCTCCGGCACCACGGGTAAGCCCAAGGGTGCGCTGGGGACGCACTTCGCGCTGGTGGAGCAGACCTCCGTGATCCTGACCAGCGTGATGGACTTCAAGCCCGGGGACGTGCTGTTCGGCGGCCTGCCGCTCTTCCACACCTTCGGCCAGACGGTGGTCCTGAACGCCGGGCTGCGCGCGGGCGCCACCGTGGTGCTGCTGCCGCGGTTCACCGGCCAGGGCGCCCTGGAGCTGGTGGCCAAGCACAAGGTCAACGTCTTCGTCGGGGTGCCCACCATGTACGTGGCGCTGCTGGAGGCCGCAAAGTCGACGGCGGTGCGGCCGGCGGATCTGCGCTACGGCATCTCCGGCGGGGCGTCGCTGCCGCTGGCGGTGATGGACCGGTTCCGCGAGGTGTTCGGCATCGAAATCCACGAAGGCTACGGGCTGACCGAGACCTCCCCGGTGGCGGCGTTCAACCACGTCGGCATGACGCCGCGGCCGGGCACCATCGGCATCCCGATCTGGGGCGTGGACATCGAAATCGCCCGGGCCGAGACCGTGGAGAGCATCGAACTGCTGCCCAACGGCGAACTCGGCGAACTGGTGGTCCGCGGCCACCTGCTGATGAAGGGCTACCTGAACCGGCCCGAGGCCACCGCGGAAGCCGTGGTCGACGGCTGGTTCCGCACCGGCGACCTGGGCACCAAGGACGACGACGGCTACCTCACCATCGTGGACCGCAAGAAGGACATGATCATCCGCAACGGCTACAACGTCTACCCACGCGAGGTCGAGGAGCTGCTGCTGACCCACCCGCAGGTGGTCAGCGCCGCCGTCTACGGCGTCCCGCACGAGGTCCACGGCCAGGAGGTCGCCACGGCGATCGTGCTCGACGCCGGGGCCACGGTCACGGAAGCGGAACTGGTCGAGTTCGCCAGCTCGCAGCTGGCCGCCTACAAGTACCCGCGCATCATCCGGCTGCTGAGCGAACTGCCGCTGGGTCCCAGCGGCAAAATCCTCAAGCGCGAACTCGCCGCCGACCCGGCCGGATAGGCGCCTACGCCGACGCGGCGGGCCGCCCCGCGCCGGAACGCAGCAGCGGGATGAAGACCAGCAGGGCGGCCACCTGGGTGGCGATAGTGAAGACCCCCAGCCCCGCCGGGGCCGAGGCGTACAAGGCGCCGATGATGGTTGAGCCCGCGAGCCAGGCAAGGCCATAGACGGCGGTGAAAATCCCGTACCCCGTGCCGCGCCGGGCGGCCGGGACCAGGTCCGCGACGGCGGCGCGCAGGGTGGATTCGTGGATGCCCAGGGCCGCACCCCAGACCGCCGCGCCGGCCCACACCAGGGCGGGCGAATCCGAAAAGGACAGGAACGGCACGGCGGCGGTGAACGGCAAAGCCACCAGCAGTCCGCGCAATCCGATCCGGTCGTACAGCGCACCCGAGGCCAGCGCCGCCAAGGCCGCAGCGCCCATCGACACGGCGTAGGTCACGGGGATCAGGGCCGGCGCCAGCACCTTCTCCACCTCCAGGTGGTAGGAGACCACGCCGAAGGTGGAGAACCCGAACATGGACACGGCGGTGAAGCCGCTGTACCACCAGAACCGGGCCGGCAGCGGCGTGCGGACGGCCGGTGCGGCGGGCACTGTCACGTGGGCGGCTGCAATGGTGGCGGTGCCGTCGCCGGCGAGCCCGGCGTCGAACCGCTCGGGGGCCGGGACGAAGCGCCGGAGCAGGACGACCGCGGCGATGGCCAGCGTGCCGGGGATGGCGAGGACGCCGAATCCCAGCTGATAACCGGAGACCGCGATCATCAGGCTGACCAGGAGCGGGCCCACCAGGGCGCCGGACTGGTCGAGCGCCTCGTGGATCGCGAAGGCTCGGCCGCGGCCCAGCGTCGCCCCGGCGTGGGAGAGCATGGTGTCGCGCGCGGGGGTGCGGACGGCCTTGCCGAAGCGTTCGGTGATCACCAGGGCGGAGGCCTGCCAGAGGGACCCGGCGAGGGCCAGCAGCGGGACGGCGACGGCGGTCAGGGCGTACCCGGCGATGGTCAGCGGCCAGTACTTGCGCGTGCGGTCAGCCAGCGGCCCGGTTCCGAGCCGGAGGACCAGCGCCACTGCCTCGCCGACGCCGGTGATGAAGCCGACCATCACGGCGCTGGCGCCGAGGGTGGCCAGGTATGGGCCGGTGATGGCGCGGGCGCCCTCGTAGACGACGTCGGCCAGCATGCTGACCACGCCGAAGGACAGGACGAAGCCCATCGGGCCGAACCGGTTTCCGCGGCGCGCGGCCGTTACCGGCTGGGCCTGTGCCGGCTGGCCAAGGGAGCTCACAGCAGCCCGCCCAGGGCCAGGCCGCCGGCGGCCGCACCGACCGCGGCGAGGGCCGTGCCGAGGCCGTTGACCAGCGCCAGCCCGGACCGGCCGGACTGGACCAGGCGCACGGTCTCGAAGCTGGCGGTGCTGAAGGTGGTGTAGCCGCCCAGGAACCCGGTCCCGACGATGAGTTGGAGTTCCGGCGGTGCGGCGTGGGCTCCGACGGCCCCGGCGATCAGGCCGAGGAGGAGGGAGCCGGTGACGTTGATGACGATTGTGGCCACGGGGAGGGCGGCGCGGACCCGGCTGCGGATCAGTCCGTCCAGCAGGAACCGGGAGGCGGCGCCGAGGCCCCCGGCCAGGCCCAGCAGGGCGACGGTGAGCGGGCTCATGCGGCTGCCCCCTTCCGCGCGGAGGCCAGCCGGATGCCGGCGAAGGTGGAGAGGAAACCGCCCACCAGGGAGGCTCCCACGTACGCCAGCGCGTCGAGGGAGCGGCCGGCGGCGAGCAGTCCGTTGCTTTCCAAGGCCAGGGTGCTGTACGTGGTGAAGGCGCCCATGAACCCGGTGCCAAGGAGCAGCCGCATGACGCGGAGCCGCCCGGCGTCGGGGCCGCGGCGGATCAGGGCCTCCAGCAGCAGGCCCAGCAGGAACGCCCCCGCCAGGTTGATCACGAGGGTGGGCAGCGGCCAGCCGCCGGGGGCGGGCAGGACGGAGCCGAGGCCGTAGCGGGCCAGCGTTCCGGCGATCCCGCCGGCCACCACCAGCAGCAGGAAGCCCGGGTGCAGGTGCAGCGGTCGCCGGAGGCGTGCCGGCTCCGGCGACGGGTGCCCGGAGCCGGGGGCACGGTGCCCGGGGCCGGACGCCGCGGCGTCGGTGCCGTCCGGCCGGGCGGCGGGGACGGTGTCCGGGGTGCGGGGTTCCATTACCGGCCCTCCCGTGCGTGGTGCCGGGGCTGCGGGGCGAGCGGGACCACCAGGACAGGGCGGTGCTGGCGGTGGGTCAGGTGCACGGCCACCGAGCCGACCAGCAGCTCCTCGAAGCGGGCGCCGAGGCCACGCTCCCGCGTCCCGACGACGATGATCGAGGCGCCGCTGGCCTCGGCGAGCCGGCCGAGTGCCCGCGCGGGGTCCCCGGCCAGGGCGACGAAGGACCAAGGCACGCCGCCGGCGTCCAGGGTCTCCCCCAGCCGGGCCTTCAGCGCCGCGGCGATCCCCTCGACGTCGTCGTCGATGCCGTCGGGATCGATCGGCCGGGCGCCGCTGGGATCACCAGGACGGCGGCCGGCGGGGTCATCGGCGAGGTAGCTGGTGACGTCCACGTAGGCGCAGATCAGGGGAACACCCAGGCTGAGCGCAAGCTCGGCGGCCCGGTGGGCGACGGCCGGCGGCTGGCCCGGGACCGCGCCCATGACCACGGGCCCGGCGATGCGATCGATGGAGCCGGAGGTGTGTCCGGACGCGGCGTGCTGCCCTCCGGCGGCGGGGTCCGCCGGGCCGGGGACGGGTCCTGCTGGTGTCATGATGCTCCTGTCCTGTGGCGTCTGTGTGAGGCGTCGCGGCGACGCGGCTGTCAGCCCGGGTCACCCACCTTCGTTGGTGCAAAGGCAGGAACCATCAGCCAGGAGGCGGTTCGAACGGGGTGCGGAGTGCAGGCCGTTCCGGCGGGATCCATCGCCGTGTTCAGAGATTACACGCCGCACCCGGAACGGCGCCACGCCGCACCGCAGGGCGGAGCGCCGGGTGAGGGGCCCGACGGCGGCGGGCGCGGCGCCGGGTCGTCCCGCCAATCGTTCCGCCGACGGCCGCGAGTTCTGTGACACGCTGGTGGCATGGACCTGGAGGTGAACAATTCCCTGACGATCCCGGCGTCGGAACTGCGCTGGCGGTTCTCGCGTTCCTCCGGCCCCGGCGGCCAGCACGTGAACACCTCGGACAGCCGGGTGGAACTGTCCTGGGACGTCACCGGATCGCCCTCGCTGCGGGAGGACCAGCGGGAGTTGCTGGGCCGCCGGTTGGAAGGCCGGCTGACCGGCGGTGTCCTGACCGTCGCCGCGTCCGAGCGCCGGTCCCAGCTCCGCAACCGGGAGGCCGCCGCAGCCCGCCTTGTCCACCTGGTGGCGGAGGCACTGGCGCCCGGACCCGCCGCCCGGCGCAAAACCTCCCCCACCCGCGGCTCCACCCGGCGGCGGCTGGCCGGGAAGAAACTGCGCTCCGCGACGAAGCAGCAGCGCCGCCGGCCCAGCGCCGAGTAGCCGGCGAGACGCCAGTAAGTTTCGGGCCACCGAAATTCAAGGGGAACTCACAGCCTTCACGCGGGAGCGGAGCCTCCGCGGCATGGCACAGTTTTTGAACCGGGTATCCCGTTGCTCCCCCACCCGGAGGCGCGGAAACGGCTTCCCCGGCGGTCCCGAGAGGAGCTGACCGTGACCCTGCTTTCCCACCGGAGCGCGCACCGGAGTCGGCGCCGCCATGCCGCACGGGTCGCCTTCCTGCTCGCCCTGCTTCTCACCGCGGTCACGGCCTGCCAGCCTCCCGCCGCCGCGCCCCAACGGACCGGCACGCCCGGGCACATCTTCGTGATCAACCTCGAAAACAAAGGCTTCGACCGGGTCTGGGGCAACGGCTCCCCCGCCCCCTACCTCTCCGGCACCCTGCGCGCCCAGGGCGTCCTGCTGGACAGCTACTACGGCGTCTCCCACAACTCGCTGCCGAATTACCTGGCCCAGATCTCCGGCCAGCCGCCGAACACCAGCACCGAACATGACTGCCACACGTACACGCCCTTCAGCGGGACGGGGCTGGACTCCCAGGGCCAACTGCTGGGCGACGGGTGCCTTTTCCCGGCCGACGTTCCCACCCTCGCCGGGCAACTGGACGCGGCGCACAAGACCTGGCGCGGCTACATGGAGGACATGGCCACCCCGTGCGAGCACCCGCAACCGGACGCCGTCGACACCCACGTCGCCGCCACCGCCGGGGACCAGTACGCCACCCGGCACAACCCGTTCGTCTACTTCCGCTCCATCACGGACGGCTCCGGCTGCGGCCGGAACGTCGTCAACTACTCGGCGCTGGCGCACGACCTCTCCTCCGCAGCCACCACCCCAAACCTGTCCTACATCACGCCAAACCTCTGCCACGACGGCCACGACAGCCCCTGCGTGGACGGAACCGCCGGCGGCCTGGGCACGGCGGATGAGTGGCTGAAGAGCCAGGTCCCGGCGATCCTCGCTTCCCCCGCCTACCAGCAGGACGGCATGCTGGTGATCACCTTCGACGAGGCCGACGGCGGCGCCGTCGGACCGTCGTCGGGCGTCGCCGGCGGCACGGCGGGAGGCAAGGTCGGGGCCCTGGTGCTCTCGCCGTTCACGGTCCCGGGCGGCAGCTCGGACCGGGCGTACAACCACTACAGCCTGCTGGCCAGCATGGAGGACATCTTCGGCCTGCCCCGCCTGGCCGGCGCGGCCCAGCCCGGGGTCAACGCCTTCGGCGGCGATGTCTACCGCTCCGGATCCCAGGGGCAGCCATGAGTCAGCGCACCCTCCGTGGCCGCATCGGCCGGTTCGGGCGGCGACGCCTGGTGATCGCCGCCGGCTCCACCGTGGCCCTGCTGGTGCTGGTGGCGGTGCTGGCCGGCGCCGGAGCGGGCGGCACCGGGCTGATCGGCAACGTCCTGGGCGGTCTCCAACTGCTGCAGGCGCCGGCCCAGGGCATCGCCAAGATCAGGCACGTGGTGATCATCACCCAGGAGAACCGGTCCTTCGACAGCTACTTCGGCACCTACCCCGGGGCGGACGGCATCCCCATGCAGGATGGGACGCCGTCGGTCTGCCTGCCCGATCCGGGCCACGGTGGCTGCATCCGGCCCTACCACAACCCGGAGGTCAACAACGCGGGGGCACCGCACAGCCACTCCGACGAGGTCGCCGACGTCAACGGCGGGGCCATGGACGGCTTCGTGGCCCAGGCGGAGAAGGGGCTCTCCGGCTGCGCCGCCACGGCTGCGGCCTGCCAGTACAACACCAAGGCCACCGACGTGATGGGCTATCACGACGGCACCGACCTGCCGAACTATTGGGCCTACGCCCAGAACTTCACCTTGCAGGACCACCTCTTCGCCGCGGCGTCGGCCTGGAGCCTGCCCGCCCACCTCTATCTGGTCTCGGAGTGGTCAGCGAAGTGCAGCAGGGCCGGGGACCCGTCGTCGTGCGTCAACGAACTGCAGAACCCGGACAGCGGACCCGACCCGGAGATCATCCGTAACACCCTGATCGGCAAGTGCCAGACCGGCCTGGACCTGCAGCCCTGCCAGGACGCGCTCAAGGCGGCCGGCATCAGCCCGGACCTGGCCACCGAGATCGATCAGTTGATCAGCGCCAGCTGCAAGCCCACGGACTCCTACCCCAGCTGCCAGGCCGCGGTTGACGCGGCCCAGGTCCCGGCCGCGCTGAAGAAAAAGCTCAGCGATGCCGCCAAGAAGCTCGAGCTCCCCGATTACGCCTGGACGGACCTGACCTATCTGCTCCACCAGCAGCACGTTCCGTGGGCCTACTACGTTTTCAACGGGACCGAACCGGACTGCCGGGACGACGCCGCGACCTGCGCCCCGGTGAAGCAGGACGCCAAGACGCCGGGCCTCTGGAATCCGTTGCTGTACTTCGACACGGTCAAGGAGGACGGCGAGCTGGGGAACATCCAGGCGCTGGGGAACTTCTACGACGCCGCCAAGCAAGGCACCCTGCCGGCCGTCAGCTGGGTGGCGCCCACCGACAAGGTCAGCGAACACGCCCCGGCCAGCATCAAGACCGGCCAGGCCTACGTGGCCGGCCTGGTCAACGCTGTCATGTCCGGACCGGACTGGGACAGCACCGCGATCTTCCTGACCTGGGATGACTGGGGCGGGTTCTACGACCACGTGGCCCCGCCCGTGGCGGACGAGAACGGCTACGGCCTCCGGGTGCCCGGACTGATCATCAGCCCGTACGCCCGGAAGGGCTACATCGACCACCAGACCACCAGCCACGACGCCTACATCAAGTTCATCGAGGACGACTTCCTGCACGGCCAGCGGATCGACCCCGGCACCGACGGGCGCCCCGACGGCCGGCCCAGCGTGCGGGAGACCAACCCCCTGCTGGGCGACCTGACCACGGCGTTCGACTTCAACCAGGCCCCGCAGCCGCCGCTGATCCTCTCGAACGCCGCGACCTACTGACGCGGCGACGGGCCCGGGCTAGTGATTCGTGGCTCTGGACGGGCCTACCCCGCGACTGCCGGCTCGTGGGGTGGGGACTGCCCGGATGCCGGCAGGTCGGCGGCGTCGCGCCCGGTCCAGACCTTGATGATGGTCCAGCCGACGGCGGCCAGCGGCACCGCCAGCAGCGCCCCGATGACACCGGCGAGCATGGTCCCGGCGGCCAGGGACAGCAGGATCACCAGCCCGTGGATGTTTAGCACCTTGCCCATCAGCAGCGGCTGCAGGACATGGTGTTCGAGCTGGTTGGCGCCGATCAGGACGGCGAGGACCACCAGGGCAGGTACCGGGCCGTTGGAGACGAGGGCCACCAGGACGGCGAGGCTGCCGGCGGCGGTGGCGCCGATGATCGGAATGAACCCGCCGATGAACACGAAGACCGCCAGCGGCACCGCCAGCGGGACGCCGAGGATCAGCAGTGCGACGGCGACAATGGCGGCGTCGATCGCGGCGATCAGCGCCGTGCCCCGCACGTAGCCGCCGAGGACGCGGGTGCTGGCCGCGGCGGCGCGGTGCGCCCGGTCACGGTGCCGGGCCGGGAGGAACCCGAAGAGGAAGGCCCGGATCACGGCCCCGTCCTTGAGGAAGAAGAACAGGATGACGGCCATCAGGACTATGCCGGCGAGGATCTCCCCGCCGGTGCGCAGGCCGGTGAGGGCGTCGGAGCCCAGGTTGCCGCTGCTGAAGAACTTCTGCACCGATTCCTTGGCGTTGGCGAGCTCCTGGTCCGAGACCGGGACCGGCCCGTTATTCAGGAAGGCGTGCAGCTGGTCGATCCCGGCCAGTGCGCGGGTCACCAGCTCCTTGAACTGCATCCGTACCAGGGCGACGACGGCGGTGACCACGCCGCCGAACACGGCCAGGACCGCGACGAAGGAGGTCAGCACGGCCAGGGCCCGCGGCCAGCCGTGGCCGGCCAGCCAGCGCACCAGCGGGGAGATGGCGGCGGCGAGAATTACCGCCAGGAGCACCGGAATGACCACGAGCGGCACCAGGATCAGGACCCGGATCACCACCCACGCCAGCCCCACCAGCAGGAGCACCTGCGCCGCCCGCGTCCCGGCGCGGCCCAGCCCGTCGGACCAGAGGGCCGCCGGACCCTTCGACGGCGCGGCGGGCGACGGCGCGGCGGGCTCCGGCGCCGGATTCTGGTATTCCTGCTCGCACATGGGGATCCTCCTTCGTCACCGCCGAGCAGCCCGCGGACCGGGCGCACGCGGTGTGTACCGTTGCTGACTGCGGATTATCCCGGCAGAACCTGATGGCCGGCTGGCAGCGGGCCGCGGTGGCCTCTGGTTGGGGCGCGGGAACGTTGCTAGCGTGGCCGCATGAGCCCGTCGAAGACTCCGCCTGAGATCATCACCGCGGCCGGGCACGAGGTGAGCATCTCCAGCCCGGACAAGGTGGTCTTCCCCGGGCCGGGGCTGACCAAGCTGGACCTGGTGCACTATTACCTCGCCGTCGCCGACGGCGCCCTCCGCGGCGCGGGCGGCCGGCCGATGGTCCTCAAACGGTTCCCCAAGGGCATCGACGCGGAGCCGTTCTTCCAGAAGCGGGTCCCGGAGAACCATCCGGACTTCATCGATACCGCGACCCTGCACTACGCCTCCGGGACCTCCGCGGAGGAGGCCGTGATCCGGGACGCCGCCGGGCTGGCCTGGCTGGTCAACCTCGGCTGCCTCGACCTGAACCCGCACCCCGTCCGGGCCGCCGACCTCGAGCACCCGGACGAGCTGCGGATCGACTTGGACCCCATGCCGGGCGTCGGCTGGGAGCAGATCGTGGACACCGCCCTGATCGCCCGGGGCGTGCTCGACGACGTCGGGCTGGTCGGCTGGCCGAAGACCAGCGGCTCCCGCGGCTTGCACATCCTGGTCCGCATCACGCCGGACTGGTCCTACCCGCAGGTGCGCCTCGCCGCCGAGACCCTGGCCCGGGAGGTGGAGAACCGGGCCCCGGGCCTAGCGACCGCCCGGTGGTGGAAGGAGGAACGCGGCGAGAGCGTCTTCGTCGATTTCAACCAGAACGCCAAGGACCGCACCGTGG
Organism: Arthrobacter sp. NPDC080082; assembly: GCF_040686595.1. Classification (NCBI taxonomy): domain Bacteria; kingdom Bacillati; phylum Actinomycetota; class Actinomycetes; order Micrococcales; family Micrococcaceae; genus Arthrobacter; species Arthrobacter sp. NPDC080082. Next base: position 158,117 of record NZ_JBFBKQ010000005.1, read on the forward strand.
CCTCCGCCTACTCGGTGCGTCCGCTCCCCGACGCCCGGGTGTCCGCGCCGCTGACCTGGCAGGAGGTGCCGTCCGCCCGGCCGGAGCAGTTCACCGTGCTGACCTTGCCGGACCGGTACGCAAAGGACGGCGACCCGCATGCGGGCATCGATGAGGCCGCCGGCAGCCTGGCGGCCCTGCTGGAGCTGGCCGGGACGCTGGGCCCGGCGGAAAAGGCGCCGAGGGGCGCCGGAAAGGACGGCTCCGGGCGGCGCCAGTCCGTGATGCCGCTGATCGAGGTGGCGCGGACCAGGACCAAGGCGGAGGCGCTCGCGGCCCTTGAGGCGTGGAAGGCGGGCCATGCCGGGACGGCGGCAGGCCTGCACCCCGCCGACGTCCTGGTCGACGGGATGCGCGGCTCCAGCTCGCTCTGGTACCGGGTCCGGATCAACCTCCAGCACATCCCGGAGGACCGGCGGCCGCCGCAGGAAGAACTGCTGGCCGACTACGATCCCTGGGCCGGCCGGTCCTGACGGTTACCGTTAGTCCCCGGCCCCGCCGTCCGCCGGCGTGCTGGCGTAGTACGCGGCCGCCATGTCCTGCTTGGACCGGCCCTGGGCGGCCACCCGCTCCAGCCGGGCCGCCGCGGCCTCGGTCCCGTCGAGGCGGATGCCTTGTTCCGCTGCCGCCGCCAGGATCAGCCGGGCGTCCTTGAGCGAGGTGTCCACGGCAAACGACGCCGGGTCCAGCTTGTCGCCGAGGATGAGTCCGGCCTTGCCCCGCAGGAAGGGCAGATCCAGTCCGCCGCCCTCGATCAGGTCGAGGAACTGCTGCGGCTCCACCCCCAGCGCCCCGGCTAGGGCCAGGATCTCGCCGGTGGCGTTGGAGGCCGCGATGACCCAGCTGTTGACCACGAGCTTCAGGCGGGCGGCGGTACCGGCGGCGGCATCCTCACCGGTCCAGGTGGTGCGCGCCCCGATCGCGTCCAGGACCGGTGCCACGGCGTCCCGCACCGCGGGCGCACCGGCGGCGATCACCAGCAGCTGGCCGGCCTCGGCGGGTTCGCGGGTGCCGGACACCGGAGCCTCCACCAGCTCCAGTCCCACCTCGCGGGCAAGCTCCGCCAGGGCCCCGGCGTCGTGGACGCCTACCGTGGTGGACTGCACCCAGGCGGTGCCGGGCGTGATGCCGGGGGCTGCCTGCCGGATCACCTCCGTCACCGCGGCGGCGTCGTAGAGCATCGTCAGGACCACGTCGGCGCCCTCGACCGCCTCGGCGGGGGTCGCGGCCGCGTGCGCGCCGGCATCGGCCAGGGGGCCGGTCTTGGCCGGGTCGCGGTTCCAGACCCGGACGTCGAGGCCGGCGCGGAGAAGGTTGCGGGCCATCGCGGCGCCCATGATGCCCAGGCCGAGCACGGCCACGGTGCGGGCGGTGTTCTTCGTCGTCTCGTTCATGCGGCCATGCTAGCCGCACAGCCTGACAGCCGTTGACGGACTCCGGGACCCGGCGTAGACCCATATCCAGGGGCGGGCACCGGCTGGAACAACGGCGGGGAGGAGAGAAGGAGGACACATGGACACTTTTCGGGAGCTTCGGCGTGGCGGCAAGCGCCGGCTATCCCGACGGCGGGCGGGCCAGCAAGGCGGCGACGGCGGCGCTGGTGCCGCTGCTGTGCCGGCTGCCGGTGTTCGTGACGGCCGACGTCGAGGACGGCTACTCCACGGATCCCGGCGAGGCGGCCGATTTTGTCGCGGGCCTGGTGGAGGCGGGCGTGGCCGGCATCAACCTGGAGGACAGCCTGGACGGGCATCTGGTGGCCCCGGAGGACGCCGCCGCGAAGATCGCCGCCGTCCGGCACCGCTGCCCCGGCGTGTTCATCAACGCCCGGGTGGACAACCTGTGGTTCAAGGAGGACCCGACCGTGGACGCCGTGCTGGTGCGGGCCCGGCGCTATGCCGACGCCGGGGCGGACGGCATCTTCGTCCCCGGGCTTGCGAACCCGGCCGAGATCGAGGCCATCACCGGGGCCCTGGAGCTGCCGGTGAACGTCCTGCCGCATCCCACCCTGACCGTGGCGGAACTTGGTGGGCTCGGGGTGCGGCGCGTCAGTTCCGGGTCGCTGCCCTACCGCGCGGCGGTGGATGCCGCCATCGCGTCCGTCGCGGCCCTGCGGGACGGGCGCACCGTCCCGTCCGCCACCCCGTACTGGGACATGCAGCACCGGCTCGAGTCTTACGCAGCGGCGCTCCGGCCGCAGGTAGAAGGTCCGGCGGAAGGTGGGGCGGAAGGTCCGGAGTAGCCCCGGGAGCAGGCCCGCGAGGGGCCTAGGCGAGGCTCAGTTCCGCCGAGATCGCGGCGGCGGCCTCCTGCAGCAGGGGGACGGCGCGGTCGGCGAACGCCTGGTCCACGCGGGAGACCGGGCCGGAGACAGAGATCGCCATCGGCGTCGGGGCGTCGGCCACCGCGGCGGCGAAGCACCGCACCCCGAGTTCCTGCTCCTCCTCATCGATCGAGTAGCCGCGGCGCCGGATGGTGTCCAGGTCCTGCAGCAGGGTCTCGACGTCGCCGATGCTCTTGGGCGTCGCGGCCGGCATGCCGGTCCGGGACACGATCGCCCGCACCCGCTCGTCGTCGAGCTGGGCGAGGATCGCCTTGCCGACGCCGGTGGAGTGCAGGTGCGCGCGCCGGCCCACCTCGGTAAACATCCGCATGGAGTGCCGGGAGGGGACCTGGCCGACATAGACCACCATGTCCCCGTCGAGCATGGCCACGTTGGCGGTCTCGCCCAGCCGGTCCACCAGGGGCTTCAGCTGCGGCCGGGCGAGCACTCCCAGTTGCTTGGACGCCCCCTCGCCCAGCCGGATCAGCCGCGGGCCCAGGGAGTACCGGCGGTTGGGCAGCTGGCGGACGTAGCCCAGCGTCACCAGGGTCCGCAGCAGCCGGTGGATGGTGGGCAGCGGCAGCTCGGTGGCCGAGGAGAGCTCGCTGAGCATCACCTCTCCCCCGGCGTCGGCGATCAGCTCCAGCAGCTCGAAGACCCGCTCCACCGACTGCACGCCGCCTGCGGCCCGTTCCGCCATGCCACCCCTCCTCTTGGGTGCCGGCCGTCGCCGGCCGGCACCTTTTCCTGACTCACGTTGCGTGGACACCCTTCGCGCCGGGTGAGCGCACCGCGGAGCGAAATATCCGCATCGTGAAAGTTTCCGAGGCCCACGATACCGCAGGGCCTCGCGGCCACCACCGGATCCCCCGGAAGGATGCCCCTAGATGCCCTTGCCCGGGTTGAGGATGCCCAGCGGATCGAAGACGCCCTTGATAGCGTGCTGCAGGCCGAGGGAATCGTTGCCCAGCTCGTCCACCAGCCAGTCGCGCTTGAGCAGTCCCACCCCGTGTTCGCCGGTCAGGGTTCCGCCGAGGCTCCGGGCCAGCTCGAACATCTGCGCCAGCGCGGCCTTCGCCGGGCCCTCGGTGGAAGGCTGTCCCTCGTCCAGGACGATCATCGGGTGCAGGTTCCCGTCGGCGGCGTGGGCCACGGTGAAGATCCTCACGCCGGTGCGGCGGGAGATCTCCTCGATGCCGGTGACCATCTCGGCCAGGCGGCCGCGCGGAACGCCGACGTCGCCGATGCAGACGGTGCCCAGCAGTTCCAGGGACGGGATGGCCTCGCGGCGGGCCCGGAGCAGCTCCGCGGTGTGGTCCGGGTCCGTGGCCTTCTCGTACGAGGTGGCGAACGGTTCGATCGCCTTGATCAGCACGTCCTGCTCCAGGAACGCGCCGTAGCCGTCGGTCTGGGCGAGCAGGAAGGCCCCGCCCCGGCTGCGGTAGTCGGTGCCGAGGGCGGCGTCGACGGCGGCGAGGGTGGGCCCGTCCATCAGTTCCAGCACCGAGGGCGTGATGCGGGAGGCGATGATCGCCGACGCCGCCTCGGCCGCGGCGACGATGTCCGGGAAGTAGGCGGCTACCGTGGCGGTGGAGACCGGCATGGGCCGCAGCCGCAGCGTCGCTTCCACCACCACGCCCAGGGTGCCCTCGGAGCCGATGAACAGCGCATTCAGGTCGTAGCCGGTGACGCCCTTGATGGTCTCGCGGCCGGTGACCAGGATCCGGCCGTCCGGCAGCACCACCTTGAGCGCCAGCACGGATTCGCGGGTGACTCCGTACTTGGCGCAGCGCATGCCCCCGGCGTTGGTGGCGATGTTGCCGCCGATCGAGCAGATGGCCGTGCTCGCCGGGTCCGGCGCGTAGAAGAGTCCGTGCTCGGCCGCGGCGGCGTTGACCTCGGCGTTGAGCACCCCCGGTTCGACCACGATCAGCTGCTCCAGCGGATCGATGCGCAGGATCCGGTTCATCCGCGAGAGGTCCAGGACGATCTCCCCCGCCTGGGCGGAGGAGCCGGCGGCGAGGCCGGTCCCCGCTCCCCGGGCGACGACGGGGATCCGGTCCGCCGTCGCCCGGACCATGGTGTCCACTACGTCCTTGACGGCGGTGGCGTACACGACGCCGTCCGGCAGGGACGAAGGCGTGTAGCCGGAGCGGTCCGTGTTGACGCTCCGGCGGTCGGCTTCCTCGGTGGAGCCGTTCCGAGCGGCGGCGATCAGGCCGGCGGCGGAACGGGTGGCGGTGGTGTCATTGGCGGTGGTGCTCACGGGGACTGCTTTCTATCGGGTGCAGGAGGTGATCGGCGCGGGCGGGGTCCCTAGGGGACCATCCAGCCCAGGACCGGGGTGGACTGCAGCAGGACAAGGATGGTGATGAAGGCCAGCAGGCCAAGGCTCCAGCCGAGGAGCTTGCGGAACAGGACGCTCTCGGCCCCGTCCAGGCCGACGGCGGCGGAGGCCACCGCGAGGTTCTGGAGCGAGAGCATCTTGCCGAGGACGCCGGCGGAGGAGTTGGATGCGGCCATCAGGACCGGCGAGAGGCCGGTCTGCTGCGCGGCGGTGACCTGGAGCTGACCGAAGAGCGAGTTGGACGAGGTGTCGGACCCGGTGAGGGCCACGCCGATCCAGCCCAGCAGCGGGGAGAGGAAGGCGAAGAAGCCGCCGGCGGAGGCGAGGGCGAACCCGAGTGAGTTGGTCTGGCCGGAGACGTTCATGACGAACGCCAGGGCCAGGACGGAGGTGACCGAGACGATCGTCCAGCGCAGCTGGAAGAGGGTGTCGCGGTAGATCCGCAGTCCCTGCAGGGGCTTGAGCCGGTACAGCGCCATGGTGATGATGCCGGAGATCAGCAGCAGGGTGCCGGTGGCCTTGAGGTGGTCCAGCTTGAACTTGTGGGCGGAGACCTGGTGGCCGGAGGGGTCGACGGCGTCGATGCCGGGCCAGTCGAAGGTGACGGAGCCGACGGCGGTGAGCCAGTTCTTGACGCCGGGAAGCTGGGCGATGGAGAAGACGGCCATGATGATCAGGTAGGGGGCCACCGCCATCCACACATCGCGGGCCGGCGGCCGGGCGACGGTGTCCGTGCCGGTCCCGGCCGCGTCCGATCCGGCAGCGCCTGCAGCGTGAGCCGGAAGGGGCTGGCCGTTGCGGCTGACGCCGCCCAGGCCGGAGGAGGTGCCGTAGCCGGTGCGCCCGGTGGCCGTGGCGCCCACCAGGTCGGCTTCGGCGGCGTCGGTGTCGCTGCCTGTGTCTGTGTCTGCGACATCGTGCATCCCCACGATCTCGGCGGGCTGCCAGAACCGGAGCATCACCAGGACGACGGCCACGGTGGCGATCGCGGCGATCACGTCGGTCAGTTCCACCACCAGGAAGTTCGAGGCCAGGAACTGGGCCACGCCGAAGACGACGCCCGAGACCAGGGCGACGGGCCAGGTCTGGCGCACGCCGCGCTTGCCGTCGACGATGAAGACCAGGATCAGCGGGACCAGGACCGCGACGAACGGGGTCTGCCGGCCGGCCATGGAGCTGAGGTCGTGCAGCGGGATGTTGGTGACACCGTTGAGCGCGATGATCGGCGCGGCCATGGCGCCGAACGCGACCGGCGCGGTGTTGGCCAGCAGCGCCACGATGGCCGACTTCAGCGGCTTCATGCCGGCCGCCATCAGCATGGCCCCGGAGATGGCCACCGGCGCGCCGAAGCCGGCGAGGGCCTCGAGCAGGGCGCCGAAGCAGAACGCCACCAGGATGGCCAGGATCCGCAGGTCGTTCGAGATGGAACGGATGGTGCGGCCCAGCGCCTCGAACCACGGGGTGGCCACGGTCAGTTTGTAGACCCACAACGCGTTGATGAGGATCCAGAGGATCGGGAAGATCGCGTAGAAGGCACCCTGGGCGGTGGCGCTGAGGACCTGGACAATCGGCATATGCCAGCCCACGATCGCCAGGACGATCGAGAGCAGCAGGCTGGCGATGGCTGCCTTCGGCGCCCTGACCCGGAACACGCCGAGCAGGACGAACAAGAGGAGCAGCGGCAGCGCGGCCACCACGGCGGAAACAGCAAGGGACCCGGCGATCGGGTCTACGACCTGCTGAAACGGCTCAAACCTGGGACTCACAAAAACTCCTTTGTTTTACGAGTGGTGGCGGGCCTCTGACCCGGGCGTCATGGGGCGACGGGAAGATTTTCCGCATGGCGAAATAAATCTCTTATTGTGTGGATAGACCATATGTGCGATCCACATCACAGTCAACAGGTTGCCGCAGAATGGTCGGACCACCGTCGACGGTCCGCGAACGGGCGTTGACAGTCCGCCGCGGGGCTGGATAGTTTTTACTTATTGATATTTTATTTCCGCATTACGGAACTGCTGAGACACCGCAGAGCCACCGCAATGCACCACAGCAACTGAACGGAGCGTGACCGGAATGTCGAATCACCTGGAGACCAACGGACTCCACGTCGCGGAGGAGCTGTACTCCTTCGTACGGGACGAGGCGCTGCCCGGCACCGGACTCGACGCCGGGGAGTTCTGGGACGGCGCGGCCGGCCTGATCGCCGAATTCTCCCCCCGCGTCCGCGAACTCCTCGAGGTCCGCGACCGGCTGCAGCAGCAGATCGACGAGTACCACCGCACCCAGGGCGGCGCTGAGATCGATCCCGAGGCGTACGAGGAGTTCCTGCGTTCGATCGGCTACCTGGTGGAGGAACCGGCCGACTTCAGCATCAGCACCGACGGCGTGGACAGCGAGATCGCCAGCGTCTCCGGCCCGCAACTGGTGGTCCCGCTGCTGAACGCACGGTTCGCCGCCAACGCCGCCAACGCCCGCTGGGGTTCGCTCTACGACGCCCTCTACGGCACCGACGCCATCGACGACGCCGACGGCCGCGGGCACACGGAAGGCTACAACCCCGTCCGCGGCGCCGCCGTCGTCGACTTCGGCCGACGGCTCCTGGACGAGCACACGCCCCTGGCCTCCGGCTCCCACGCCGACGTCACGGCCTACCGGATCACCGACGGCGCGCTCGCCGCCGAGACCCCCGGCGGAACCACCGGCCTGGCCGATCCCGCCCAGTTCGTCGGCTACCGCGGCACCGAAGACCAGCCCGAAGCCATCCTGCTGGTCCACCACGGGCTGCACATCGAGATCCAGGTGGACCGAGGGCATCCGATCGGCTCTGGTGATCCGGCCGGCGTCAAGGACATCGTCCTCGAATCGGCGCTGACCACCATCATGGACCTCGAGGACTCCGTGGCCGCCGTCGACGGGGGCGACAAGGTGGACGGCTACCGCAACTGGCTGAAGCTGATGCAGGGCACGCTCACCGCCGAGGTGTCCAAGGGCGGCCGCAGCTACACCCGCCGGCTGAACGAGGACCGCAGCTACACCGCCCCCGACGGTTCCGAGCTGGTCCTGCCCGGCCGTTCCCTGCTGCTGATCCGCCAGGTGGGCCACCTGATGACCAGCGACGCCGTCCTGGACGCCGACGGGCAGCCCGTCCCCGAGGAGATCCTGGACGCACTGTTCACCGGGCTGGGCTCGGTGCACGACCTGCGCGGCGCCACGGCCGGCCGGAACTCCCGTGCCGGGTCCGCCTACGTGGTCAAGCCCAAGATGCACGGCCCCGAGGAGGTCGCCGTGGCCTGCGCGCTGCTGGCCGGCGCCGAAAAGGTACTCAAGCTCGAGCCGCTGACCCTGAAGATCGGCATCATGGATGAGGAACGCCGCACCTCGGCCAACCTCAAGGCCTGCATCAAGGAAGCCCGGGACCGCGTGGCCTTCATCAACACCGGCTTCCTGGACCGCACCGGCGATGAGATCCACACCTCCATGCTCGCCGGCCCCATGGTCCGCAAGGCGGATATGCGCAACTCCAGCTGGATCAAGGCCTACGAGGAGTCAAACGTGGACACGGGTCTGGCCTGCGGCTTCGCCGGACGGGCCCAGATCGGCAAGGGCATGTGGGCCGCCCCGGACAACATGGCGGACATGCTGGCGCAGAAGGCCGGCCACCCGCAGGCCGGCGCCGACTGCGCCTGGGTCCCGTCCCCCACCGCGGCGACACTGCACGCCATCCACTACCACCAGGTGGACGTCGACGCCCGGCAGGCCGAACTGGCCGGCAACCGCCGCTCCACCCTCCGGCAGCTGCTCACCATCCCGCTGGGCGACCCGGCCGGCTGGTCCGCCGAGGACCGCCGGAACGAGCTGGACAACAACATCCAGAGCACCCTGGGCTACGTGGTCCGCTGGGTCAACGACGGCGTGGGCTGCTCCAAGGTCCCCGACATCCACGGCACCGCCCTGATGGAGGACCGCGCCACCTGCCGGATCAGTTCCCAGCACGTGGCCAACTGGCTGCTCCACGGCATCGTGACGCAGGAGGAGGTGGAGGCCTCGCTGCGGCGGATGGCCGCCGTCGTCGACGGGCAGAACGACGGCGACCCCGGCTACCAGCCGATGTCCCCCGCGTTCGACGGCGAGGCCTTCCTCGCCGCCCGCGAACTGGTCCTCGAGGGGGCCGCCCAGCCCTCCGGCTACACCGAACCCGTGCTGCACCGCCGCCGGGCCGCCCACAAGCACGCCAACGACCTCGCAAGGAACGCCTCATGACCCTGACCCTGGACACAGCCCGGACCATCATCGACCAGGCCCTCGCAACGGGCGCCGAGCACGGCTTCAAGCCGCTCACGGTGGTCGTCCTGGACGCCGGCGGCCACGTCACCGCGGCCGCCCGCCAGGACGGCGCGTCGAACAACCGCTTCGAGATCGCCCAGGGCAAGGCCTACGGGGCGCTGGCCCTGGGCATGGGCTCCCGCTCGATCATGGCGCGCGCCGAGCAGCAGGCGTACTTCATCGCCGCGGCCGCCGCGGCGATCGGCGGCCGGCTGATCCCGGTCCCGGGCGGGGTCCTGATCCGCGACAGCGACGGCGCACTGCTGGGCGCCGTGGGCATCAGCGGGGACACCTCGGACAACGACGAGACGGCGGCCGCAACCGCCGTCCGGGCGGCCGGCCTGACCGCCCAGGTGGACTGAGAAACCACTCGCTCGTTGACAGCGGCACCGGCAGGGACATCACGCCCCGGCCGGTGCCGCTGGCGTTTTCCGGGCAAATCTCCAGCGACGGCCAGTATCATGGCCGGGTTCGAGAGTCTGTCGAGAGGTTGCTCCATTGCGTCACGAATCGTCCGCCCCGGGCAAGGGGACCCCTGAGCCCTACCCGGGCTACGGCACCCTGGTGGAGGGCAGCAGCAACTACCGTCGGGCCCGCCGGCCGCGCTGGCTCAAGATCACCGGCATCACCGCGGCCGTGCTCCTGGTGGGCGTGATCGCCTTCGGCGGCTACTGGCTCTGGCGGCTCCAGTCCAACATCAGCACCTCTGCGCTCGGCGCCGGCGGGGTCCGCACCGAGGGCCCGGTCAACGACAGTAAGGACCGGCTGCAGATCCTGGTCCTGGGCAGCGACACCCGCAGCGGCAAGAACGGCCAATACGGCTCGACGGCCGACTCCTCTGGCTACGGACAGTCGGACGTGATGATGCTGCTGGACATCTCGGCGGACAACAGCCACGTCAACGTCGTCAGTTTCCCCCGCGACCTCCTGGTGGACGTCCCCGCCTGCAAGGACAGCGCCACCAACGAACAGCACGCGGCCCGCTCCGGAGTCATGATCAACTCCGCCATGGCCGAGGCCGGCATCGGCTGCGCGGTGGACACCGTCAACAAGCTCACCGGCATGGAAATCGACCACTTCATGATGGCCGACTTCAACGCGGTGAAAGAACTCTCCAACACCGTCGGCGGCGTCGACGTCTGCGTGGACACCGCCGTCAACGATCCCGACTCCGGCCTGAAGCTGCCCAAGGGCACCTCCCAGGTCCAGGGCGAACAGGCCCTGGCCTTCCTGCGCACCCGGCACGCCTTCGCCAACGGCGGGGACCTCGGCCGGATCAAGGCCCAGCAGTCGTTCCTGGCGTCCCTGACCCGGAAGCTGAAGGCCGACGGCACGCTCAGCGACCCGCAGAAGGTGCTCAGCATTGCCGACACCATGACCAAGAACCTCACCGTCGACGACGGCCTCGCCTCGGTCCCGACCATGCTGACCCTCGCCAACCGGCTGAAGAACATCGACCCGGCCAAGGTCAACTTCATCACCACCCCCACCGTTCCGGCCCCGTCGGATCCCAACCGGCTGACCCTGGACGAGCCGGCGGCGGACAACCTCTTCGCCGCACTGCGCCGCAGCCCGGACCTGTCCCAGCCCGCGCCGGCCTCGGCGGCCCCGGAGACCTCCAGCGCCCCGGCCGCCCCCGCCTACAACAAGGCACTGCAGCCGGTCACCGTGGCCAACGGCACCAACGTCGCCAGCCGCGGCACCGAGATCGGCACGATCCTCTCCGACGCCGGGTTCACGAAGCTCTCCCGCATCCCGGCCCAGCCGCGCCAGCAGACCATGGTCTACTTCGGCTCCGGGTTCGAGGACGTCGCCGCCGACGTGGCGGCGGTGTTCGGCCTCCCGGCCTCCAGCGTGCAGCAGGTCCCCGGGGTTCAGGGCGTCCAGCTCTACGCCGGCGAGGACTTCGCCACGGGTTCCAAGCCCGCGGCGCCGCCGTCGCAGGCCGGCGGGGCAGTGTCCCAGACCGGCAGCGACACGACCTGCCAGGCCACCGCCGGCGGGTAGCGGGCGACACGCAACCGGACCCCGCGTCACCGGGGCGCCGGCACGCCCCGGCGTCCACTACGATGGGCGAGGTTTGAGACGGCAGGATTCCGCAGACTACCCAGTAGCCGGGCCGCGAAGAGAAAGGACATGCACGTGGCGTGGACCCCTGACCGGAGGTCATTCCTGGCGGCCGCTGCCGCCCTTTCCCTCGGGGCCCTGGCGGCGCTGCCTCAGGACAGCCGCCCGAAGGATCTCCGCGAGCCCGACGCAACCCCGGCCGACGGGCCGCTGGTGGAGACGGCCGGCGCCGACGCGCAGCCTGCCCCGGTCCCGGCCACGGCCCAGCCCCAGGGTGCCCCGTCCCGCGACCAGGTCATTGGGGCCTTCTCCCATCGCACCCCCGGCTACTGGGGGCTCGCCGCCCCGGGCGTGCTCTCGCGCCTGCCCGCGCCCGCCGGCGTCGCCCTGACCTTTGACTTCTGCGGCGGTACCGGCGGCAACGCCGCGGACACCGGCGTCCTCATCGAACTCCGCCGCCACGGGGTTCCGGCAACGCTGTTCCTCAACCACCGCTGGATCGCCGCCAACGCCGCCCTGGCCGCTGAACTCGCCGCGGATCCCCTCTTCGAGCTCGCCAACCATGGCACCTCACACCGGCCACTGTCCGTGTCCGGCAAGAGCGCCTACAACATTCCGGGCACCCGCAACCCGGGCGAGGTCTACGACGAGATCATGACCAACGACGCCCGCATCGCGGAGCTCACCGGAAAGCGCCCGCTCTTCTTCCGGCCGGGGACCGCCTATCTGGACGATGTCTCCGCCCAGATCGTGCACGCCCTCGGGGTCACACCCGTCGGCTTCTCCGTCAACGGCGACGCCGGTGCGACGCTCCCCGCCCCGGCCGTGGCCAAGGAAATCTCCGGCGCACACGCCGGGGACATCGTCATTTCCCACGGCAACCACCCCGCCGGCGGGACCGCGGCCGGCCTGGCCCGCGCCCTCGATGCGATGAAGCAGCGCGGCGAGGCCTTCGTCCACCTCCCCCGGCCCGCAGCCGCCTGAGGCTCCCACACCCGCAGCCCTATCGCCCACAGCGCAACCCTGTTGTTTCCGCATATCGGGACGTATCGTTAAGTATCGTTAGCGAACCCCTGGAGGAGAGCATCATGCGTAACTCATACCCGATGGGCGGTTTCGGCGCCCCCAGCTTTGATGGCATGTGGCAGGCCGTCGAGGACCTGCGTTCACGCTTCGAAAAGCGCACCGGCAGCCGCGCCGGCCGCGGCGAGGTCCGCTCGGCCGTACTGGCGCTCCTGGCGGAGCGGCCCATGCACGGCTACCAGATCATCCGCGAGATCGAGGAGCGCAGCAGCGGCAGCTGGAAGCCGAGCGCCGGCTCCGTCTACCCGACCCTGCAGCTGCTGGCCGACGAGGGCCTGATCCGCGCCGAGGAGTCCAACGGGCGGAAGATCTATTCCCTGACGGACGCCGGCCGCGAAGAGGTCTCCGGCGGCACCTCCGCTCCCTGGGAGTCCGCCGACGCGGACCAGGCCCCCGGTTTCGGGGCACTGCCGAAGGCCGGCATCGAGCTGGCCCAGGCCGCATCCCAGGTGGGCCGCACCGGCACGCCGGAGCAGGTCAAGCAGGCCGTGGCCGTGCTGGACGAGGCGCGCCGCCGGCTGTACTCGATCCTGGCCCAGGACTGACGCGGGTGGCGGAGGCTGGCCGGGCCCGGGCGGACCCGGCGGCCGGGACAGGGAGCACCCGCGCCCGCTACCGGAGGATCCTGCGCTTCGCGGCCTGGCACCTCGCCGTGACCTGGTGGCACGAGCTGCTGCTCCCCCGCCTGGGCCTGCGACGGATCACCGAGCGCAGCCGGACCCGACGGATGATCCGCTTCGCCCGGCGCTTCCGCGCCCTGGCCGTGGAGCTGGGCGGCCTGATGATCAAAGTGGGCCAGTTCCTCTCCTCGCGCCTGGACGTCCTCCCGCCGGAGATCACCAGGGAACTCGAGGACCTCCAGGACGAGGTTCCCCCGGTCGCGTTCCCGGCCATCCGGGACCTGGCCGAGGCAGAACTGGGCACACCGCTGGAGAACATCTTCGCCGTCATCGAGGAGACGCCCATCGCCGCGGCGTCCCTCGGGCAGGCGCACCGCGCGACGCTGCTGCCCGCGGCGGCGGAGGATGCCGGCATGAGCGGCGTCGTGGTGAAGGTTCAGCGCCCCGGGATCGAGGCGATCGTCGACGTCGACCTGGCCGCCCTGCGCCGGGTGGGCGGCTGGCTGAGCCACTTCCGGCTGGTCTCGGACCGGGCGGACATGCCCTCCCTGGTGGAGGAGTTCGCCCAGACCAGCCTCGAGGAGGTCGACTACCTGCAGGAGGCGGCCAACTCCGAGCGGTTCGACGCCGACTTCGCCGGCGACGAGCGGGTGGCGGTCCCCCGCGTCGCCTGGGAACGGACCACCCGCCGGGTCCTGACCCTGGAAGACGTCACCGCCATCAAGATCACGGACACGGACGGCCTCCGCGCCACGGGGATAGACCCCGTGGAGGTGGCTCCGCTCTTCGCATCGGTGATGTTCGACCAGCTCTTCACCACCGGGTTCTTCCATGCCGACCCGCACCCGGGGAACATCTTCGTCACCCCGGCCCCCGGCGCCGGAGGGCTGCCCTGGCGGCTGACGTTCATCGATTTCGGCATGATGGGCGAGGTGCCCCCGGGCACCCGGAGCGGGCTGCGGAAGCTGCTCATCGCGGCGGCCGCGCGCGACGGCGGAGGCCTGGTCTCTGCGATCGGCGAGATCGGGGTGCTGCTGCCCACGGCGGATACCGCCGAACTGGAGCGGGCCATGTCCCGGCTGTTCACCCGCTTCGGCGGCATGGGCTTCGCCGAACTGCGCGAGGTGGACCCGCGGGAGTTCCTGGCCTTCGCCAACGAGTTCGGCGAACTGGTCCGCTCGCTGCCGTTTCAGGTCCCGGAGAATTTCCTGCTCATCATCCGGGCGATGTCGCTCACCTCCGGGGTGTGCAGTTCCCTCGACCCGCGCTTCAACCTCTGGGACTCGGTGGAGCCGTACGCGGCACGGCTGCTGCGCGAGGAGCGCGGAAACCTCCTGCAGGACGCCGGCCGCCAGGTCTTCGACGCCGCGGCGGTGGCCTTCCGCCTGCCGCAGCGCCTCGACCGGCTGGCGGCGCGCGCCGAGGAGGGTTCCCTGACCGTGGGCAACCCCCGGCTGGAGCGCCAGGTGGCCCGGCTGGACCGCACCGTGCGCCGCGCGGTGTCCGCCCTCCTCTTCGCCGCCCTGCTGATTGCCGGCGCCATCCTCCGGCACGACGACCCGGTGCTCGGAACGGCACTCCTGGCCGTCTCCGTGCTCCCGCTGCTGCATTCCGCCTGGCCGGGACGCCGCGGACCCTGACCGCCGCTTTGTTCCCTAAGCCCGCCGCTGACGCGGCCCGGCTGCATCTCAAGCCGCCACGCGGAGGCCGGTGACTGCCGTTACTTAATTGTGATTAACCGGCTCGATGCCGTACGGTCGACGGGTGGACCGTCAACGTTGGTCCCAATTCCGTGCGTCGCTGAGCTCTGCCGCGCCCGGGATCCGCTAGATATAAGGCAGAGGCGGGGGACCCAAGTGTCCCGGGTATGGCGTTGGCCTGCCCTCGGGGTGAAGCCGTGGTGTCCCACGGCCGGATGACCTCATCCGAACCCGACAGCTAACTCCGCAGGCGTTGAGAGGTAAACCTTCCATGTCTGCACCCCAGGATCAGACGTGCGCCCCCGCGCGCCGTCGTGACCAGTCCGCTCCCTCCCCCCTTCGACGCACCGCCCTTCGGCTGAAGTCCCCCCGCGTCCTGTCCCTCGCCGCCGCGGCGGCCGTCGCCGTCGTCGGCCTCGGTTCACTCGGCCAGGCCACCCTGAACAGCCTGACCCAGGCGCAGGCGTCGGAGGTCTCCCAGGCCGCCCCCGCCTCCGCCCCGGCCTCGCCGTCGGCAACACCGGCCGCACCGGCCAGCACGGCGGCCGCCGCCCCGGCAACCACCGCGGCCCCCGCACCGGTGCAGGCCGCTCCCCCGGCAGCCGCCCCCGCGCCCGCCGCGGTGCAGGCCGCCCCGGCACCCGCCCTCGCCGTAGCCTCCACCGGCGGCCCCGCTCCCCTGGGTGTCCCCGGCAACTGGTCCCTGGCCTTCAACGACGACTTCAACGGCGCCGGCCTGGATACCAACAAGTGGGCCGCCTGCTGGTTCGCGCCCGGCTGCGGAACTATGAACAAGGTCAGCACCAGCCCCGCCAACGTCTCGGTCAGCAACGGCAACCTGGTCCTGAACCTGGCGTCGGCCACTTCCGGTGCGCTGGTCTCCTCCAACCCCCGCGGCGGCGCCGGCACCGGCTACCAGTTCACCACCGGCTACGTCGAGGCCCGGATCAAGTTCCCCGGCAACGCCAACGGCCTCTACAACTGGCCGGCATTCTGGTCCACCGGCCAGTCCTGGCCCGCCACCGGCGAGAACGACATCGCCGAGGTCCTCAAGGCCAAGATGACGGTCAACTACCACTCCACCAGCGGCGCCCAGAACCAGGGCGGCGTGGGGGGCAACTGGGCCAACGAGTACCACACCTTCGGCCTGCACCGGATGGCCAGCTCCTCGGACGTCTACTTCGACGGCGTCAAGGTCAAGTCCTACCCGACCAACGACGGCAACGCCCCGCAGTACCTGGTCCTGAACGTCGGTGCCTCCTCGACCAACCCGGCCTACGGCCCGGCGTCGCAGGTCCTGGTGGATTACGTCCGCGCCTGGCAGTAGCCCGGACGTACACTGGCTCCCATAACGCCGCGTAAACCACGGAGGAGCCACCATGTGCCGACTGTTCGGGCTCCACGCCGGCGCCCGAACGGTCCGCGCCACGTTTTGGCTGCTCGACGCGCCGGACAGCCTGTCCGTCCAGAGCCGGCGCGAGCCGGACGGGGCGGGCATCGGCACCTTCGACGAGTTCGGACAGCCGCACGTGGCGAAACAGCCGCTCGCGGCGTGGGAGGACCACGCCTTCGCCCGGGAGGCCAGGACGCTGCGGAGCACCACGTTCCTCGCGCATGTCCGCTACGCCAGCACCGGCGCCCACACCGTGGCCAACACCCACCCGTTCGAGCAGGACGGGCGGCTGTTCGCGCACAACGGCGCCTTCGGTGACCTGGACCGGCTGGACGCACGGCTCGCGGAGTTCGGTGTCGCCGACCTGGTCCGGGGGCAGACGGACAGCGAACGCCTCTTCGCCCTGATCACCGCCGAAACCCGGCGGGCGGACGGCGACGTCGGCGCCGGGATCACCCACGCCGTGGCCTGGGCCGCCGCCGAACTGCCGGTGCTCAGCCTGAACCTGATCGTCACCACGGCCACGGAGCTGTGGGCGCTGCGCTACCCGGAAACCCATGAGCTGCACCTGCTGGAGCGCGATCCCGGGCGGATCCACGGCCCGGCCGCGCCGCTGGAGGCGCGCAGCCACCGCATCCACGCCCACAGCGAGGACCTCGCCGCCGGGCCGCAGGTGCTGATCGCCACCGAGCCGATGGACCACGACCCCGGCTGGCGTGCGCTGGCCCCCGGGGAAATGCTGCGGGTGGGCCCGGACCTGGCAGTCACGTCCACGTTTCCGTTCCCGGACGGGCCCCGGCACCGGCTCGACCTCTCGGATCTCAGCCCCGAGGCCGCCGCCTCGCAGCGTCCCTAGCCAGCCCCGTCCCTAGACTGCCCCGTCCCTAACAAGCCCCGTCCCTCACAAGCCCCGTCCCTAACAAGCAAAGCGCCTAGCTGCGTTCCGCCACCGCGGAATCCGCGGCGTCACCGGCGTGGGCCTGTTCGGCGGGTTTCCGGCCCGTGGCGGGCATCGCGACGACGGCGATCACCGTCAGCACCGCGCCCACCAGCACCGCCAGGAACACCGCGCCGGAGGCCGTGACGACGGTCCCGGGGTTGGTGTCCCCGCCCGGGGTCCCGGCGTAGATTGCGTTGGCGACGGCGCCGAAGACCGCCACGCCGATCGAGCTGCCGATCGATCGGGCGAACAGGTTGGTGCCGGTCACCACGCCGCGTTCGTTCCACTCCACGCTGGACTGGGCGGCGATCAGCGTGGGCGTGGCGACAAGCCCCAGGCCCAGCCCCACGATGAAGCAGCTGGCCGCGACCAGGAGCACACTCGGCGAGGAGGCGGTCAACGCCAGCACCGCGGTCCCCACCACGGTGATGCTGATGCCGATCAGCGCGGTGGTCCGGAAACCCAGGCGCAGATAGAAGCGGCCGGACTGGGAGGCGCTGATCGGCCAGCCGATGGTCAGTGCCGCCAGGGCGAGCCCGGCCAGGATCGGGGACGTGGCGATGGACCCCTCGAGGAAGGTCGGCACGTAGGAGGTCAGGCCCAGCATGACGGCGCCGACGCCGAAGGAGACCAGCGCCGTCGTCGCCAGCAGCCGGCGGGAGACCACCCACGGCGGCAGGACGGGCTCGGCCGCGCGGCGTTCCACCAGCACGAAGACGGCCAGCAGCACCGCGCCTCCCGCGAAGACGCCGATGCTGGGGGCGGAGTTCCAGGCCCAGGCCTGGCCGCCCTCGAGGGCGCCGAGGATCAGCAGGGTCAGCGCCGCAGTGAGCAGCGCGGAGCCGAGGTAGTCCACGGTGTGGCCCTGGCGTTTGACGTCCTCCCGGAAGGAGCGCAGCAGCATCCAGCCGGCCAGCAGGCAGAGCGGGATGTTGACCAGGAAGATGCCCCGCCAGATGCCGAGGGTGGAGAACACGCCGCCCAGGGTGGGGCCGACGACGGAGGAGATGGCCCAGACGCTGGCGAGGTAGCCCTGCACCTTGGCCCGTTCGGTCAGGGTGTAGATATCCCCGGCTATGGTGATGGCCATCGGCTGGACCGCACCGGCGCCGAGGCCCTGCAGCACCCGGAAGGCGATCAGCGCCGGCATGCTCCAGGCGATGCCGCAGAGGATGGATCCGAGCAGGAACAGGCCGATGCCGATCAGGATGATGGGTTTGCGGCCGACCACGTCGGAGAGTTTCGCGTAGACGGGCACGGACACGGCCTGCGCCAGCAGGTAGGCGGAGAACAGCCAGGGGAAGGACGAGAAGCCGCCCACGTCGCGCACGATCGAGGGCACCGCGGTGGCCACGATCGTTGAATCGATCGCCACCAGGCCGGTCGAGAGCATCAGGGCAATGAGGATCGGTCCCCGGGTGGAGCGGAAGCCGACTCCGTCGCTTGTTGTCGTCACTGGTTTCGTTCCCGTCGTCGTCCACGCCGTACGGCGCCCGGAACCGCGCGGTTCCGAGGTCATAACTCCGGCGGGACGGGAATTAGTCCCGCGGACGCCGGGTAAAGACCAGGTGGGTGACGCCCGACGGCGAGGGCGTCGCCTCAATCTCAAAGCGCTTTTCCAAGTCTTCGAGCCCGTCCCAAAGCCGCTCCCCGCGGCCCAGGAGGATCGGCACCAGGACCAGGTGCAGGTGGTCGATCAGGTCGGCGGCGAGGAACTGCCGCACCGTGGCGACCCCGCCGCCGATCCTGACGTCCTTGCCGCCGGCGAGCTCCCGGGCACGTTCCAGCGCCTCGGCGGGGCCGGCGTCGAGGAAGTGGAACGTGGTCCCGCCCTCCATCTCCAGCACGGGCCGGGGATGGTGGGTGAGGACGACGACGGGCGTGTGGAAGACCGGATTGTCCCCCCACCAGCCCTTCCATTCCTCGTCCTGCCAGGGTCCGCGCTGGGGGCCGAACTTGTTGCGTCCCATGATTTCGGCGCCGATGCCGGGTGCCCAGGTGCCGGCGAAGGCCTCGTCGACGCCGAAGGAGGGTTCTCCGTCGCCGGGCAGGCCCATGGCGCGGAAGGTGCGGGTGCCGAACGCCCACTGCATCAGCCGGGTACCGGCGTGGCCGAAGGGCGCTTCGAGGCTTTGGCCCTCGCCCGTGCCGTAGCCGTCCAGGGAGATCGAGAAATTGTGTACGCGGACGAGGGACATGTGAGCTCCTTGGCGGGTGGCCGGGTTTCCGAGCCCACTCTAGGAGCGGCGGGCGGTCCGCTCAAGGACTTCGGAGCCGCGGCCTCCCCGGGCGGGGCCGCAGCGCCGTCCGGTGCGCCGCCTTGGCGGGCCTCTCAGCCCTGGGCGGCGGCCCGCGCTGCGTAGACGGTTGCCCGAGCCTGGACGTTGCGGATGTAGGCGTCGGACTGGTTATAGGCGTAGATGGCGTCGGTCCAGCCGCGCGGGGTGGTGAGGTCCCGGCCGTGGCCGCAAAGGTAGTCGGCGGCGCTAAGGGCGGCGTCGTCGATGTTGAAGGGATCGGCGACGCCGTCGCCGCTGCCGTCCCGGCCCGCCAGCCGCCAGGTAGAGGGGATGAACTGCATGGGTCCGACGGCGTGGTCCCAGTGCGGGTCGCCGTCGAGCGCACCGCCGTCGGTGTCCGGGATCGCGGCGAACCCGTCGCCGTTGAGGCTGGGCCCGACGATCGGGCCGCTGACCTGGCCGGCCGCGTTGAGGCTGCCTCCGCCGTAGCTCCCGTGCGCCGTTTCGACGAAGCCGATCGCCGCGATGGTGTTCCAACCGATGCCGCAGCCGGGGGTGGTGGCGTTCGCGGTGACCGCGGCGGCGACGTAGGCCCGCAGCGCCCGGGCCGGGATACCGGTTCGTGCGGCGGCGCCGGTTAGCCACTGCGCATCCGGGCTGGGGGTGACGTTGACCGCCGTGGTGATGTCGGCGCCCTCGAGTTTCGCTACCGCGCTTGGCGGCGCGGCGACGGCGGTCCGGATGCCCTCGCCGGACCGGCCCACCGCCCAGAACGAGAAACCGGCGATGACGGCCACGGCCAGCAGGCCGAAGACGAGGAGGCGTTTGAGTCGGAGCACCGACTAATCAAACCATCCGGCACCGACGTCGGAAGACTCCGCGCCCGGGTTGTGGGCCACGCCCGTGCGCCGCCTCCCGGCACCGCGTCCTCCGAAGCGTCCCGGGACCCCTGTCCGTGACGGCGGCGCGTTGCTAGCATAGGCGCGGACGCCGCCGACACCCGGCGGGGCGTCCGCATCCCGGAGTCCCACCCCCGTCCGCAAGGAGAACCGCCATGGCCACACACCTCAACCCCTACCTGAGCTTCCGCGACAACGCCCGCGAGGCCATGGAGTTCTACCGCGATGTTTTCGGCGGCCAGTTGACCGTGAGCACCTTCGCGGACTTCCAGGCCAGCCAGGATCCGTCGGAGGACACCTTGGTGATGCACGCCCAGTTGGAGTCCCCCAGCGGGTTCGTCCTGATGGGGTCCGACACCCCGGCGCGGATGGACTACACCCCGGGCAACACCTTCAGCGTCTCGCTCAGCGGCGACGAGGACGCGGAACTGCGCGGCTACTGGGACAAGCTCTCCCAGGACGGCACCGTCACGATGCCGCTGTCCATGTCGCCCTGGGGCGACGCGTTCGGCATGTGCAACGACAAGTATGGCGTCGCCTGGCTGGTCAACATCGCCGGGAAGAAGGACTAAGCCCCGACGCCGGGAGCGGCGTCGCCGGAGACTCAGATGATGGTGTGCCCGGCGACGGCGGTGATCAGCGTGGAGACCTTGATGCCGATGAGGGCGGCCGTCAGGACGATCATGCCGAGGGTCACCCAGACGGGCGCCAGCCCGCGACGGGGAGCGGCCTCGTGCACCACCGCCGACCGGCCGATCACGTAGAGCTCCCGGCTGAGGAAGACCCAGGCCCAGTGGAACGGGCGCACCACGCCGTCGCGGCGCAGCTTCTGCCAGTCGAGGTAGGCCAGCACGGCGGACACGGCGTAGATGATCAGGCCGGTGCCCAGAGCCAGCAGGTAGGGCAGGGTGAGGATCGACGCCGGGTCCATGGTTTGCACCCGTCGCAACCCCGTCGTCCTGGTCCGCAGGACGGGATTCCAAAATGCTAGGCTGATCAGCGGGATGATCGGCAGGGTGGCGATCAGCCAGATGAACGGGTTGTAGACCGGGGTGGACGGGCTGATCTGCGGGCGCCCGGTGCGGTACGGGTTTGCAGGGGCGCCCGGGTGCCCCGCGCTGAGGTGCCCCGCACTGAGGTAGCCGGTCCAGGCCGTGCCGTCCCACCAGCGCAGGTAACCGGATCCCGCAGGGTCCGCGTACCAGCCCGGCGCGGGCAGGTTACCGGGTGCGCCGTACCCGGCGTTTGGGGTGCTTGGCGGGACAGTCATGGCCGGTCCTTCTCGAGCTGTTCGGGGTATCTCCCCCGAACCATACCGTGCGCCACCATCTGGTGGTGTCGAGCCCATTGTCGACCTGCAGAGTGGGAATCCGGTGGACGGGCGCTGACAGGACGCTGCATGTTGCCGCGCCCCTCACCCGTCCCCGCCGCCGTCGCCCGCCTACAACGCGTCGTCCCCTCACGCCTTGCCGTCCGCCAGCGTGCGGCGCAGTTCCCGCTTGAGCACCTTATGGCTTGGGCCCAGCGGGAATTCGCCGGTGAACCGGACATGCCGGGGGTACTTGTGCTTGGCCAGGTGCTGCTGGCTCCAGTCGATGATGTCCTGCTCGGTGGGCGGGTTCTCGGCGTGCGCGGGGTCCAGCACCACGACGGCGCAGACCTCCTCGCCGCGCAGTTCGTCGGGCAGGCCGACGACGGCCACCTGGGCGATGGCAGGGTGCCGGGAGAGCACCTCCTCCACCTCGCGCGGGTACACGTTGTAGCCGGAGCGGATGATGACGTCCTTGGTCCGGTCCACCACGTAGATGAAGCCGTCCTCGTCCATGGTGCCGAGGTCGCCGGTACGGAACCAGCCGTCCACCATGGCCTCGCGCGTGGCCTCCGGGTTGTTCAGGTACCCGGCGAAGACGTTGTGGCCGCGGACCAGGATCTCCCCCAGTTCGCCCGTGGGCATGGGGACCACGCGCTCCGGCTCGCGGTGGTCGGCGATGGTGACCTCCACGCCCCAGACCGCCTGGCCCACGCTTCCGGGCCGCGCGCCGGCGTGGGGCGTGTTGGTGGAGACCACCGGAGAGGTCTCCGAGAGGCCGTACCCCTCGTAGATGGTGACGTGGAAGGCGGCGTTGAATTTCTCCATCACGGCCAGCGGCATCGGCGCGCCGCCGGAGACGCAGAGCCGCAGCGTGGGCAGGTCGGGCCGGCCTTCGGCGGCGGCGAGCAGCTGCATGTACATCGTCGGGACGCCGTGGAAGATGTCCACCTGATGCGTGGTGATGAGCTCCAGCGCCGCCTCGCCGGTGAATTTGGGCAGCAGCACCAGGGTGCCGCCCAGCCGGAACAGGGCGTTCATGCTGGCCGTCTGCCCGAAGACGTGGAACAGTGGCAGGCAGCCGAGGGCGACGTCGCTGGAGCGTACGTCGTTGGCGTCGACGGCGGAAACGGTGGCGTTCATGACCATGTTCAGGTGCGTCAGGATGGCGCCCTTGGGACGGCCGGTGGTGCCGGAAGTGTAGAAGATGACCGCCGGGTCCTCCGCCTCACGGCTCACGTAGGTCTCCATGCCGCCGGGGGCCTCGGGGTCGAGGTGCCGGATGCCGCCGTCGCCGTTCCCGCCCATCGCGCCGCCCGGGCCCGGTCCGCCGTCGGCCGCCGCGGGGCCGACCAACAGCAGTGGAATCCCGGCCTCCCCCGCCGCCTGCCGTCCCACCTCGAGGAACGCCGGGTGGCAGAGGAGCGCCGTGGCGCCGCTGTCGCGGAGCACGTGGATGACTTCCCGGACGGTCAGCAGCAGGTGCACGGGCACCACCACCCCGCCGGTTGCCTGGATGGCGTAATAGGCGGCGGGGAATTCGACGACGTTGGGGGCCATCAGTCCCACCACGTCCCCGGGGCGGACCCCGGCGTCCTCCAGCTGGCCGGCGTAGCTCAGGGCCTGCCGCCACAGGGTGGCGTACGAATAGGACCGGCCACCGCTGATCACGGCGGTCTTCTCCGGGTACTTGCGGGCGGATTCGGCCAGGATTGAAGCGAGCGACAACGCTGTCATGGGTTCTGCTTTCTCTCGTGTTCACGTCCGGTAAGGGGTCCGGCCAGGACGGCCGTCAGGGTGTTCTCCAGGACCGCCCGGGCCTGCTCCGGGGACTGCCCCAGATGGTCCCGCAACAGTTTCCAGGTGGCCCAGTCCGCCGCGGCGCAGACCGAGAGGACCGTGCGGGTGCGGCGTTCCGGGTCCAGGGCGGCCAGTTCCGCGTCGAACAGCCGTTCGACGTCGGCCCTGATCCGGTCCAGATTCCCGCGCAAGTTCTCCTGCAGCGCCGCGGAGAAGGGACGCTGCACGTCCGCCGCCCGCGCCAGCGGCGCCAGGGCTTCCAGCACGGCGGCCCGCTGGGCGCAGTAGGCCGCGATCCGTTCCCCCAGCGGTAGCCCCGCCGGGACGGGTGCGACGCCGGCATCCTGGTCGGCGAGTTGCCGGGCGGCCGTCGCGGCCATGAGGCTCTCCAGGTCCTTGAAGTGGTCCCAGAGGGCACGGACCGAGACCCCGGCCCGGGCCGCGATCTGCCGGGCCGAGGGTTTGAGTTCGCCGTCCCTTAGGAGGTCCATGTGGGCGTCGCGGATGACCTGCCGGGTCCGCAGGGTCCGCGCGTTGCGCCCGTCGGTGGCGGTCATGCGCCGGCGAGGAACCCGGCCGGGAGCAGCGTGGCGTCGCCGGTCTGCTCGGCGTAGTGCCGCAGCCGCTCGGCGACGTACCCGTGGCCCACGTGGCCGGCGTACCAGAGGGGTCCGCCGCGGTAGGCGGGCCAGTTGTAGCCCTTGACCCAGATGACGTCGATGTCCCCGGCGCGCTCGGCGATGCCCTCGGCCAGGATCCGGGCGCCCTCGTTGATCATCGGGAACAGCAGCCGCTCGAGGATTTCGGCGTCGGAGAGGTCCCGCCTCGTGATCCCCTCGGAACGGGAGACCTCGACGATCAGGCGTTCCACCTCAGGGTCCTCGCGGCCCTCCCGCCCGTCGTAGGCGTAGTATCCGGCGCCGGTTTTCTGGCCGAACCGCCCCGCCTCGCAGAGCGCGTCGGAGACCGGGGCGGTGGTGCCCTCCGCCTTGCGGTTGCGCCACCCGATGTCCAGGCCGGCCATGTCCCCCATCTCGAAGGGACCCATCCGGAATCCGAAGTCCTTCAGGACCCGGTCCACCTGGCCGGGCAGCGCCCCCTCCAGCAGCAGCTGCTCGGCCTGGACGGAACGGACCTCCAGCATCCGGTTGCCGACAAAACCATGGCAGACCCCGACGACGACCGGCGTCTTGCCGATCCGGCGCGCCGTGGCGACCCCGGTGGCCAACGCCGCGGCGTCGGAAGCGGCCCCTCGGACCACCTCCACCAGCGGCATGACGTTGGCCGGGCTGAAGAAGTGCAGGCCGAGCACCCGGGACGGCAGGCGGGTGCCCGCGGCGATGGTGTCGATGTTCAGGTAGGACGTGTTGGAGGCGAGGATGCACTCGGGACGGACCACGGCGTCCAGCGTGGCGAAGATCCCCTCCTTGACGCCCAGGTCCTCGTAGGCGGCCTCGATGACCAGGTCGGCGTCGGCGAAGTCCGCGTAGTCGAGGCTTCCGGTGATGAGGGACCGCAGTGCTGCGGCGTCCTCCTCGCTCCGGCTGCCACGGGAGACGGACACGGCGAGGTTCTTGTCCACCTGGGCGAGGCCGCGGTCCAGGGCGGAGCGTTCGGCTTCGACCACCGTGACGGGGATGCCGGCGGAGGCCAGTGCCATGGCGATGCCGCCGCCCATGGTTCCCGCGCCCACCACCCCGGCCCGCCGGACGGGCCGTGCCGCCTCCGGGTCCAGGCCCGCCGGGCGGCGGGCCGCACGTTCGGCGGCGAAGAGGTGCCGCTGGGCCGCCGATTCTGCGCTGGCAAGCCGTTCCTGGAACTTCTCCCGCTCCACCTCCAGTCCGCGGTCGAAGGACTGCTCGATGCCGGCCGCGACGGCGTCCACCGCGGCGCGGGCGGCGAATGGGTCCTTGGCCTTGCTGAGCGCCGCCCCGGCGAGCCGTTCCACCGAGCCGGGGGTGGCGGCAGTCTCCGAGATCCTGTCATCCCGGTCCCGGGTGCGCCGCGCCGGCAGGGCATTGACGCGGGCGATGGCATCCCTGACGGCGCCGGATGCGCCGGGGTCTTCCGCCACCGCGTCGATCAGCCCGTCGCGGAGCGCATCGGCCGCGGTGACGTCCTTGCCCGTCAGTATCATCCCGAGGGCGCGCCGGGGCCCGACCAGGCGGGGCAGCCTGACGGTGCCGCCGGCTCCGGGGATCAGGCCCAGCGTGATTTCCGGCAGTCCGAGCCGGGCCTCAGGGTCGGCGATCCGGGCGTGCGCGGCCATGGCGAGTTCCAGTCCCCCGCCCAGGGCCACGCCGGTGATCCCGGCGATGACGGGCTTCGGGAAATCCTCCACCCGGGCCACCAGTGCCCGGAGGTCCGGGCCGTCCGCGTGCCCGGGTTGCCCGGCGCCGGCAACTTCTGGTTCAGTGCTCTTGAACTCGGTGATGTCCGCGCCCGCGGAGAAGGCCCGTGGCTGGCCGAGCAGCAGGACGGCGGTGACGTCCGGGTCGGCGGCGGCGCGGTCCAGCGCGGCAGCCAGCGCACGGCGCAGGTCCCGCCCCAGGGCGTTGACGCTGCCGCTGCGCATGGTCAGGCGCGCGACGCCGTCCGCTATTGAGACGTCGACGATTCGATCTGCAGGTTCGCCCACGGGGTGCCTGCCTTTCTGCCGGTGGCCGAGGCCGTTCCGGCGTGGAGGGGTCAGCTGAAGGCGGAGATGCCGGTGATGTCGCGGCCCACCAGGAGGGACTGGATGGAGTCGGTGCCCTCGTAGGTACTGACCACGTCCATGTCGGTCATGTGGCGGGCGACGTGCCGCTCCAGGAGGATGCCGTTGCCGGCCAGCATGTCGCGGGCCTCGGCGCAGATCCACTTGGCCTTCTGCGCGGTGGACATTTTGACCATGGACGCCATCGGCCCGGTCAGCCGCCCGGACTCGGCCAGTTCGGCCATCCGGTGGCACATCAGCTGCATGGCGGTCAGTTCGCTGAGCATGTTGGCGAGCTTGTTCTGCACCAGCTGGAAGGAGCCGATCGGCCGGCCGAACTGTTCCCGGTCCAGCGCGTAGCGGGCGGCGATCTCGTAGGCGGCCATGCCGTGGCCCATGGCCTCCCAGGCGGCGCCGCCGCGGGTGGCGGACAGGACGGTGGTGACGTCCTTGAAGGAGGCGCAGTTCTCCAGCCGGTTTTCTGCCGGGATGCGGAGGTTCTCGATGACGATATCGGCCTGCTGGATGGCGCGCTTGCCGATCTTGCCGGTGATGACGGTGGGTTGGTAGCCATTCGGGTGGTTGCCGTCGTCGTCCCTTTCCAGGACAAAAGCCTTCACCCGCCCGTCCCCGTCGTCACGGGCGAAGATGACGACGACGTCGGCCATGTGGCCGTTGCCGATCCACCGTTTGTGGCCATTGAGGATGTAGCTGTCCCCGTCCCGGCGGGCGGAGGTTTCCAGGGCGACGGAGTCGGAGCCGTGCAGCGGCTCGGTGAGGGCAAAGGCGCCGATCTTCTCCATGGCCGCCATGGCCGGGAGCCAGCGGCGGCGCTGGTCCTCGGAGCCGAGCATGTTGATGCTGCCCATGGCCAGGCTCGAGTGGACCCCGACGAAGGTGTTGATGGAGCCGTCGCCGCGGGCGATCTCGCGGGCCACGATGCCGGCGGCGCGGCGGCTCAGTCCCGGGCAGCCGTAGCCCCGGATGGTGCTGCCGATGATGCCCAGCCCCGCCAGGCCTGGAATCAGTCCGGAGGGGAACTCGGCCCGCTCCCAGTGGTCGTTGATGACGGGGAGGATGTCCGCCTCGACGAAGGCGCGGACCCGGTCCCGCAGGCCGCGTTCCTCCGCGGACAGCTCGTCATCGAGCAGGAAGTAATCGCTGGTGATTTCCGGTCCGGACACTGCGGGGCTCCTTTGCCTAGAGGTTGCGGCCCCTGCGATCCAGGTCACATCAGGACAACAATTTGCATCGTAACTGCAAATTGTTGGCAGCCCAAGGGTTTGGCCGCGGCGTTCCGGATGACGGACCGGTTACGCCGTGGTCCGCCCCGTCCCGGCAGTGCGCGGCGGATCCCCTGCCGGATCACAGCATCCGCCCAGTCTTCTGCCCTTTACTTGGGGCGGAAACATCCAGTTTTGAGGAGAAATACCGTGGACGAACAGAGCTACCCGGAGGGCGCCGGCCGGGCCTCCGGCACCCCGCCCTATGGCCGCACCACGCCGCCCACCATGCCGGTGCCGCACGCCGAAACACAGGGGATCCCGAATGCCGGGCCGCAGCCGGTGTCGTCGGCCTCGGCGGCCCCGGTGTGGGGAACCCCTGGCCCGACCTACCCGGCCAATGGGTCCGCAGGTCCCGGTATCCCCGGTCCCGGAACCCCGGGCCCCGGCGCCCCCGGTCCGGGACGGCCGGCGAAGAGGTCCTGGTGGAGCCTGCCGAAGGTCCTGGTGGCTGCCGGCCTCGCGGTGTTGCTCGCCGGGGGCGGCGGCGCCGCGATTGGGTATTCGATGGGCAAGTCGGATGCGGCGCACCAAGCCGCGCAGCGGTTCCAGAACGGCCGCCAGGGCGGCTTCAATGGCCAGGGCCGGCGCGGCGGGCAGGGCCAGCCGACGGCACCGGGCTCACAAAACGGCTCCCAGGACGGCGGCCAGGGTGGCGGCTCCCCGAGCGGCGGCACCAACCCGTAGCCCGGCCGGTGCGGGTCAGCGCACCACGGTGCGGTGACCCGCGTCCAGGCGCCGGGTCCAGCCCCGGGAATCAAGGTGTTCCAGGAGCGGGATGGCCACCCGGCGCGTCGTGTTGAGCGCCTGCCGGGCCTGGCTGGTGGTGAACGGCTGGTCCAGCCGGGCCAGCGCGCGCATGGCAAGGGCCGGCGCTGCGGGAAGCAGCACCACCCCGTCCCGCAGCCGCAGCAGCCGGCCGGCGCGCTCGGCGGCGGCCAGTTCGCGGCTGCCCAGGCGCAACCGGGCGAGGTCCTCGGCCTCCGGCGCGTGGAACGGGTCCGCGGTCAGCCGGCGTTCGATCTCGGCGACGGCTGTCTCGGCGGCGCCGAGATCGTCGCGGCTGCCGGGCACACTAATGTGGCCGGCGTCGGCCTCCAGCGTGGCTCCCTCGATCACGTGGGGCAGCAGCCTTTCGTCCGGCAGGTTCAGCAGGCCCGCCGCGGCCCCCATGGAGAGCCCCGGGGCCAGCGGGTCCCGTTGCTGCAGGTCCTCAACGGCCGCCCGCAGCCGCTGCTGCCACGCCTCCAGGACGGGGGCGTGCACCCACCAGTCCCCCACGACGTAAATGTCGTCGAACCCCGCGGGGTCCTGGCCGGTCAGCAGCCCCAGCCGCCGCAGGTGATCCTCCCGGACCGCGCCGCGGGCCGCGACCGCGCCGGGGAGGTCGCCGGCGGGGTCCATCGCGGCCAGCCGCCTCGCCCATTTCGCCCCATCGCCGCGGCGCTCCAGTGCGGGCGGGTCGGCGTCGAGGATGCGGGCGCCGCCCAGGACGGAGTGCCGGCCGGGGTCCCGCAGCACCAGCCGGTCCCCCAGCACCAGCGGCAGCGCCCGGTCGAGCACCAGGCGGGCAAGGTCGGCGCCGAAGGGACGCAGCCGGGCCGGGACCGCGGCGGTTCCCACGTGCACCATGATGTTCTCCGGCACCTCCGTGTATTCCCGGCCCGAGGCCCGCTGGATGCCGACGACGGCGGTGGTGGGCCAGGCGTCCGGGGTGACCAGGACGTCGCCGCGGTGGATCTCGGCGGGGCCGACGTCGCGGAGGTTCAGGGCCACCCGGCTGACCGGTTCCACGGAGGTCCGGGCGGTGTCGCAGCTTTGGAGCCCGCGGATGGTCACCGGCCGCTCGGTGGCGTCGCCGAGGAGCATCAGCCGGTCGCCGCGGGCCAGGGTTCCTGCGGCCAGGGTCCCCGTCACGACGGTCCCGGATCCGGTGATGGTGAAGGACCGGTCCACCCAGAGCCGCACCCGTCCGGTCAGGGTGGGGGCCGGCACCCGGGCGAGGACATCGTCGAGCGCGGCCCGCAGCTCGTCCAGTCCGGTGCCGTCGATGGCGGAGACGGCGACGGCGGGCGCGTCGCGCAGGCCGGTTCCGGCGAGCTCCGCACGGGTCCTGGCCAGGACCTCGACGCGGCGCTGTTCCGTGGCCCGGTCGGACCGGCTCAGGACGATCACGCCGTGCTCGATGCCCAGGGCAACGACGGCGTCCCGGTGGTCACCGGACTGCGCCTGCCACCCCTCATCGGCGGCCACCACGAAGCAGACCACGGGCGCGGGCCCGATGCCGGCCAGCATGTTCCCGAGGAACCGCTCGTGTCCCGGAACGTCCACGAAGGCCACGTCCCGGCCGGAGGGCAGGGCGGTCCAGGCGTAGCCCAGGTCGATGGTCAGCCCGCGGCGGCGTTCCTCTTCCCAACGGTCCGGTTCCATCCCCGTGAGGGCGCGGACCAGGGTGCTCTTGCCGGAATCGACGTGTCCGGCCGTGGCGATGACGTGCATGGGTCAGGCCGCGCCCCCGGTGACGGCGGCAGCGCCGGCGGCAGCGAACGCTGCCCGGGCCCGGCGGACTGCGTCGAGGATCCGGTCGTCGTCGGCGGCGGGCACGCAGCGGAGGTCGATCAGGCAGGCGCCGTCGTGAACCCGCGGCAACACGGCCGGGGTGCCGGTACGCAGCGGCCCGGCGAGCCGTTCCGGCAGCCGCAGCGCCCAGCCCGGCAGCGGCACGCCGGGGGCGCCTCCGCCGCCGACCCTGCCGTCGTGGGCCACGACCGGCACGTCGAGGGCGGCGGCGAGACGGTCCGTGCGCCGGCGCAGCTCGTCGGCGTCGGCGTGCAGTGCCTGGGACACGGGCGTGGCGCCGGCGGTGACGGTGGCTTCGAGGGCGGCGAGGGCGAGTTTGTCGGCGCGGACCGCGCGGGCCAGGGGGTGCCGGGCCAGACTGTCGATGATGTCCTTGCGGCCCAGGAGCAGGCCGGCCTGGGGGCCGCCCAGGAGCTTGTCGCCGCTGGCGATCACGACGTCGGCGCCATCCAGGAGCGCCGAGGTCACGTCGGGCTCGTCCGGCAGCAGTGGGTCCGGGGCCAGCAGTCCGCTGCCGAGGTCGGCCACCAGGGGAACGCCGCCGGACCGGGTGAGCCGGCTCAGTTCCTGGACCGGGACGGCCGAGGTGAACCCGTCGACCCGGAAGTTGCTGGGGTGGACCTTGAGCACGCACCCCGTCTGCGCTCCGATGGCGTTCTCGTAGTCGGCCAGGTGTGTCCGGTTCGTGGTGCCGATCTCCCGCAGCACGGCGCCGGTGGATTCCATCAGGTCCGTCAGCCGGAAGCCGGCGCCGATTTCGACCAGTTCGCCGCGGCTCAGGACCACTTCCTTGCCGGCCGCCAGGGCGGTGGTGGCCAGGACGAGGGCGGCCGCTCCGTTGTTGACCACCAGCGCGGCCTCCGCGGCGGGGCAGGCGGCGAGCAACGCCGCCCGGGCGCCGGCTCCCCTGCTGGAGCGGCTGCCGTCCCGGAGGTCGAGTTCGACGTCGATGTAGCCGCTGGCGGCGAGCAAGGCTTCCTTCGCGGCGTCCGACAGCGGGGCGCGTCCGAGATTGGTGTGGACGATAACGCCGGTGGCATTGAGCACCGGCCGCAATGTGGTGGCGCGGCGGGCGTTCACCTCCGCCGTCAGCGTCGACTCCACCAGGCCGGGGGCCAATTCGCCGCGCCGGGCCCGGTCCTGGATGTCCCAGACCATTTCGCGGATGACGTGGCCGCCGAGCCGTCCGGCGGCCTCCCGGATGGCGGGCAGGGCAAGCAGGTCGTTCGTCCGCGGAATTTGCCGCCGGGGGTCGATCTGGTCCACGGTCCTCCTCGGCCGGCGGCAGTCACGCCTGAAAGTTGGCGGTGGCGGACGGGAATCGAACCCGCCAGGCCGAGATGCTCGGCCGCACCGGTTTTGAAGACCGGGGGGCCCACCAGGACCCGGACGCCACCGCGCATCAATATAGCAGGGTTGCCTTGGGGGTACGCTGGGCGGGTGACCGAGGCCCAGACAACCATCCGGGAGCCGGAAGAGGGCGCCGCGCCCATCCGGCTCACAGGCTTTGCCCACGGCGGAGGATGCGCCTGCAAGATCCCGCCGGGCGAACTCGAGGACGCTGTCCGCGGCCTGATCGGGTACCCCGGGCCGGAGGTGCTGGTCGGTCTGGACAGCGGCGACGACGCCTCCGCCGTCCTGGTCCGCGAGGACCTCGCGGTCCTCACCACGGCCGACTTCTTCACCCCGGTGGTCGACGACGCCTACGACTGGGGCCGCATCGCCGCGGCCAACGCCCTCTCCGACATCTACGCCATGGGCGGCCGACCTGTGACGGCCATCAACCTCCTCGGCTGGCCGCGCGGCGTGCTGCCGATGGAACTCATGACCGAGGTCCTCCGCGGCGGGCTCAGCGTCGCCACCGAGGCGGGCTGCCCGGTGCTTGGCGGGCACTCCATCGACGACCCGGAACCCAAGTACGGCATGGCCGTCACCGGCGTCGCGCACCCGGACCGCCTGCTGCGCAACGACGCCGCCGCGCCGGGCCTGCCCATCACCCTGACCAAACCCATCGGCGTCGGGCTCCTCAACAACCGCCACAAGCACACCGGGGAGATCTTCGCCGAGGCGGTCGAGACGATGGCTCGGCTCAACCGGGACGCCTCCGACGCCGCCGTCGCCGCCGGGGCGAAAGCCGCCACGGACGTCACCGGCTTCGGCCTGCTGGGACACCTCTACAAGATGGTCCGCGCCTCCGGAATCGGCGCCGTGATCGACCTCCAGTCCGTCCCCCTGGTGGACGGGGCCTTGGAGGCGCTCCGCGACGGGTTCGTCTCCGGCGGCACCAAGCGCAACCTGGACTGGGTGCGCGCCCACCTCGACGCCGATGCCGGCATCACCGAGGACGACCTGCTGCTCCTGGCGGACGCGCAGACCTCCGGCGGCCTACTGGTGGTCGGCGAAGTGCCCGGCTACCCGGTGATCGGCCACACGACGGCGGGCCGGGGCATCCGAATCCGCTAGGCCCGGCGCCCTGCCGTGCAGGGCTGCCGTGCAGGGCGACTGCGGGGCGGCCGGCGCCGCGAGGTCGGCCCGGGACGCTGTGTCAGCTGCCGGTGGTGATGGCGTCGCCGGTGACCCCGGCGGCCCGCCGCTCCGCCAGGCGCCGCTTCTGCGGTTCAATGGTGTAGCGGGGATCCTTGGCGGAGGCGAGCCCGGCCTCGAACACGCCGAAGCGGGTCAGCGCCGAACCGGCCAGCAGCGCCAGTCCCGATGCCGCCGCCACGATGCGGTTCCGGCCGCCCAGCAGGGTCCCCAGTCCCCCGGCCAGGACAAGCCGTTCGCTCCACGTCAGCATGGTGCCGGCCTTGCCCTGGTGCAGGGGCTCCGCGGCCACCGGGTCCATCCGTCGTTCCATGATCTTCATCGCCACGACGTCCCCCACCACGCCGAGGAGCGCGAGGTTCCGCGCGGGTCCGGCCTCGCGGACCGGCGTCGTCACCATCGCGAGCCCGGCGGAGGCCAGGCTGGCGGAGCTGACGAACACGAACGGCAGCTCCCCGTGCATCTCGTTCCAGGTCGGCGTCGCGGTGTCGCCGAGGAGGACAGCCGTGTAGGCAGCCAGCGGGCCCGCGAAGACGGCGGCTTCGAGGCCGGCCGGGCCTTCGACGGCGCGCAGCACGCCCCGCAGCGGTCCCAGCGGCAGCCGTTCGCCGGTCAGCCGGTCCACCTCGGCCGCGGCGGCGACGCCAGCCCCGGCGCTGAAGGCGCTGAGGATCCAGGAGCCGACGCTCATCGGAGAGGTCACCTTGAAGGTGCGCAGCATGTGCAGGAAGCGCTCCGGGCGTCCGAGGTCCTTGACCAGGGCGGCGGCGCCGAGGCCGACGGCGCCCAGGGCACCGAGCCGGGCGTTCCGCCGCAGCAGCGGCCGTCCGCTCAGCTGGGCGCCGGCGGCCAGCAGGGCCGATCCGCCGGCAACGCCGCCGAGGAACAGGTACGCGGCGACGTCGTCACCCCATGGCGCCGGCTTGACGACGGGGCGGCCGTAGTAGGAGGTGAACTCCGGCTCCGGCACCATCGGCATTTCGCGGGAGCCGTCACCGTTGTCCCTGCGCCGGCCGGTTCCCCGCTTCCCGCCGTTGCGGCGGCGTCGGGCGGG
This sequence comes from Arthrobacter sp. NPDC080082, assembly GCF_040686595.1. Classification (NCBI taxonomy): domain Bacteria; kingdom Bacillati; phylum Actinomycetota; class Actinomycetes; order Micrococcales; family Micrococcaceae; genus Arthrobacter; species Arthrobacter sp. NPDC080082. Next base: position 191,356 of record NZ_JBFBKQ010000005.1, read on the forward strand.
TTCCGCGGGACGGAAGCTGTCGAATTCGGAAAGCGTCACTCGCGTCCTCCAAGGAATGCCACGGCGGCGGCCGCCGCCATGCCGACCACCGCGACGGCGGCGCGCCGGTACATCTTCGGCAGGTCGGCCGTGGGAACCCGCGGGTCCGGCGGGAGGCCGTAGACCTCGGGTTCGTCAAGCAGCAGGAAGACCGAGCCGGTGCCGCCCACGCCGTCGTTCTCGTTCGCGCCGTAGAGCCGCGCCTCGGTCATGCCCTGGGCGTGCAGGGTGGCAACGCGCTCTTTGGCGGTCTCCACCATGTCGTCGTGGTCGCCGAACTTGATCGACGTCGTCGGGCAGGCCTTGGCGCAGGCAGGCGTCTCATCGGCCACGAGCCGGTCGTAACACAGCGTGCACTTCTGGGCGACGCCCGCGTTGGGGACCTCGGGGTGCCCGGCATGCTGTTCCTCGCGGCTGGTGGCAACCTTGACGGTGCCGTTGCTGCGCCGTTCGATCACGCCGAAGGGGCAGCCCGCCACGCAGGTGCCGCAGCCGTTGCAGACGTCGTCCTGCACCACCACGGTGCCGAATTCGGTGCGGAACAACGCTCCGGTGGGGCAGACGTCCAGGCAGCCGGCGTGGGTGCAGTGCTTGCAAACATCCGAGGACATCAGCCAGCGGAAGTCGGCGGTGTCCGGCGGGGTGGTGTCCGCGCCGGCGACGACCGTCCCGGGCTGGGGCGGGGGCCCAATGCGGGGCATGCCCAGGCTCACCAGCGCCCGGCCGGATTCCCGCGCCTCGGCGATGCGCTCCTGGCCCTGCTCGATGAAGGCGACGTGCCGCCAGGTGCTGGCGCCGAGGGATCCGGTGTTGTCATAGGAGGAACCCAGCAGTTCTAGGTTCCCGTCCTGCGGGTTGTGGTTCCATTCCTTGCACGCCACCTCGCAGGCCTTGCAGCCGATGCAGATGGAGGTGTCGGTGAAGAACCCTTTGCGGGGAGGGTTGTGTTCCCAGTGGGCGTCGGCCGTGGGGTCGGTGGGTCCGGTCAGCTGGCCCATGCGGTCCTCCAACGTCGGGTCGGTGTCCGGGCCGCGGCGAGGTGCCGCCGCCCGGACCGGGCAAGATCTGCTGCGTGCCGGGCAGCTCCCGGGGCGCGGGTCACGGTGCCTGCCCGCCCGGGTGCTCACGCGGGTGCTCGCCCTCGGCTTCCGGGTGGGTCACCGTGCTGTTGCTGGTCTCCACGGTGAGCCCGGCGCGCTCCTGGTACTCGGCGACGAGCGCCAGCAGTTCCCGTCCCCGCGGCCTGCGACCGGGGCGGATGTCGCAGGAGGCCACCTTCGATTCCTGGATCTGGACGTTGGGATCGAGGGTCACGCCCAGCAGGTCGTTGGCGGCGTCCCCGCTGACGACGGCGCTGTTCCCGACGCCCCAGTGGTAGGGCAGCCCGATCTGGTGCACGGTGTGGTTCCCGACGGTCAACGGCGTCATCCGCTCGGTGACCAGCACCTTCGCCTCGATCGCGGAGCGCGCCGAGATGATGGTGGCCCACCCGTACGGCTCCAGTCCGCGTTCGGCGGCGAGTTCGGGAGAGACCTCGCAGAACATCTCCGGCTGCAGCTCGGACAGGTACGGCAGCCAGCGGCTCATGCCGCCCGCCGTGTGGTGCTCGGTGAGCCGGTACGTGGTGAACACAAACGGGTAGACATCAGCGCCAGGATCGCCTGCGCTGGGCGCGCTGAGGTTGTCCTTCCGCGGGTACTTCAGGCGTGACGGGCTCTGCTGCTGCGGGTAGAGGCCGTTGGCGACCGGTGATTCCTGGGCCTCGTAGTGGGTCGGGAGCGGCCCGTCCACGAGTCCCTTCGGCGCGAAGAGCCAGCCCTTGCCGTCGGACTGCATGATGAACGGATCGTCGCCGCTGAGCGCGGCCGGTCCGCCCACGGACGGGTCGGGTTTGGTCCCGGGCGCAAGGGTCGGCGGGAAGTCGGGGACGTCGTCGCCCACCCACTTGCCTTGTTCCTCGTCCCACCAGATGTACTTCTTGCGTTCGCTCCACGGCTTCCCGTCCGGGTCGGCGGAGGCGCGGTTGTACAGGATTCGTCGGTTGGCCGGCCACGCCCAGCCCCACTCAGGGGCCGCTGGTCCCTGTTCGTCGCCCGGCTTCCGGTTGGCGGCCTGGTTGATGCCGTCGGCGTAGACGCCGGTGTAGATCCAGCACCCCCCGGACGTGGAACCGTCGGCGCGCATCTCGGTGTAGGCCGAGAGGGGCTTTCCCGCGTCCGGTCCGGTGAGGTGACGGCCGTTGATTTCGGCCAGCACCGACTCGGGATCGGGGTCGCCATGCTCGTCCGTCGGGTAGTCCCACGTCAGGTCCAGCAGCGGCCGGTCGCGTTCGTCCTGCGAGTCCGCGAGCTTCTCCCGGATCCGGTGACCGAGTTCGTAGAAGAACTGCAGTTCGCTCTGGCACTCCCCCGGCGGGGCCACCGCCTGGTGGCGCCACTGCAGCAGCCGCTGGGTCTGGGTAAAGGACCCGGCCTTCTCCACGTGGGTCGCCGCCGGCAGGAAGAAGACCTCCGTCTCGATGTCCTCGGTGCTCAGTTCCCCGGACTCGATCTCCGGGCCGTCCTTCCACCACGTCGCCGACTCGATCATGTTCAGGTCGCGGACCACCAGCCACTTCAGGTGGGACATGCCCAAGCGCTGCATCCGGCCGTGGGCCGAGCCCACCGCCGGGTTCTGGCCGAGCAGGAAGTAGCCTTCCACCTCATCCCGAAGCATGCTCATCACGGTCTCGTAGGTACCGTGCGCACCGGTGAGGCGCGGCAGGTAGTCGTACGCCCAGTCGTTGTCCGCCGTCGCCGCGTCACCCCACCACGCCTTCAGCAGGCTGATGGTGTACGCGTCGGCATCAGCCCAGAAACCCTTTTGGTTCTTCGAGGCGTTCGCCTTGAGGTACTCCTCCAGGGTGTCGTGGCGGCCAGCACTGGGCATGGGCAGGTAGCCGGGAAGCAGGTTGAACAGCGTGGGAATGTCGGTGGAACCCTGGATGCTGGCGTGGCCGCGCAGGGCCATGATCCCGCCGCCCGGACGCCCCACATTCCCCAGCAGCAACTGCAGGATGGCGGCGGCACGGATGAACTGGGCGCCCAGGGAGTGCTGGGTCCAGCCCACGGCGTACGCGAAGCAGGTGGTCCGGTCGCGGCCGGAGTTCTCCGTGATGGTCTTGGCCAGGTAGGCGAAGTCCGCTTCGCTGATGCCGCACATGTCCCGCACCATCTCGGGGGTGTAGCGGGCGTAGTGCCGCTTCACGATCTGGAAGACGGTCCGCGGGTTCTGCAGCGTGTCGTCGCGGAGCACCTCGGCGTGTTCGAGGGGCGGGCCGCCGCTGCCGAGCGCGTCGCCGGCGGCACGGGCCCCGGCTTCGGCGCCGTGTTCCGGACCTCCGGGTTCGGTGATGGAACCGTCGCTGGCTTCGTCGTAGGCCCAGGACGAGTTGTCGTAGGCGCCCTTCTCCGGGTCGAACCCGGAGAACAGGCCGCCCAGGTCCTCGGCGTCGCGGTAATCCTCGTGGACCAGCGTGGCCGCGTTGGTGTACGCGGACACGTACTCCTTGAACCACAGGTCATTGGCGATGACGTAGTTGATCAGGGCGCCAAGCAGCACGACGTCGGATCCGGCCCGGATCGGCAGGTGCTTGTCAGCGACCGCCGAGGTGCGGGTGAAGCGGGGGTCGATGTGGATGACCTTGGCTCCGCGCGCCTTCGCCTCCGCCACCCATTGGAATCCGACCGGGTGGCACTCGGCCATGTTGGATCCCTGAATGATGATGCAGTCGGCGTTGGCCATGTCCTGCAGTGATTGCGTAGCACCACCGCGTCCAAACGAGGCTCCCAAACTGGGAACCGTGGCGGAGTGTCATATACGGGCTTGGTTCTCCGTCTGTACCGCTCCGGCGGCGGTGAAGAGCTTCTTGATCAGGTAGTTCTCTTCGTTGTCCAGGGTGGCGCCGCCGAGGGAGGCGATGCCCATGGTCCGGCGCAACAGGCGCCCGTGGTCGTCGGTCTGCTGCCAGGTCCGGCGGCGGCTTTCGATGAAGCGGTCGGCGATCATGTCGACGGCGGTGGAGAGTTCCAGCCGCTGCCATTCCTTGGCGCGGGGGGCGCGGTAGAGGACCTTCGTCTGACGGCCGGGAGAGTTGACGAGCTGTTCGCTGGCGGAGCCCTTGGGGCAGAGCCGGCCGCGCGAGATAGGCGAATCCGGGTCACCCTCGATCTGGACGACGCGTTCGTCTTTCACGTAGACGCGCTGGCCGCAGCCGACGGCGCAGTACGGGCACACGCTTTGCACCACCTTGTCGGCGGTGGCCGTGCGCGGGGCGATGCTTCGGGTCTTGGGCGAGGTCACGGAGGGACCACGCCCGAGCAAATCGCCGGTGCTGAGCTGCCGAATCACCGGCCATTCTAGAAAACTCCGCGGTGCCATCTTTGGAGCTTATCCCAGATCACATTCGGCGCAACAGGAACGCGCCGCCCGGGTGGCACCCGCCTTGCCGGTTGCAGTCAGTCGAGTAGCCCCACGCCGAACTCAGAGACCACGGCCCGCAGTTCCCCGAGGTAGCGCTTCGCCTGCTCGGTCAGCGGTATCGCGGCGTGACCGATCCAGCCGATCTCGATGCGTTCGTCAACGTCGAGCGGGATGGCGACGATCTCGGGGTCGAGTTCCCCGCTGATGATGCCCGTCGAGATCGTGTAGCCGTGGAGCCCGATCATGAGGTTGAAGATCGTGGCACGGTCGGAGACCCGGATCTCCTGCTTGCTGGACATGGTGGAGAGAATCTCTTCGGCGAAGTAAAAGGAGTTGTTCGCACCTTGATCGAAAGTCAGCCGCGGCATGCCGGCGAGATCGTCGAGAGTCGCGCGCTCCTTGGACGCAAGCGGGTTGTTCCGTGCAACGAAAATGTGCGGATCGGCGTGAAAAAGTGGGGTGAACGCGAGCCCGGATTCCCGGAGCAACTTGTCGATGACCTTGCGGTTGAAATCGTTCCGGTAAAGGATGCCTATCTCGCTGCGGAGGGTGCGGACGTCCTCGATGATGTCCCAGGTGCGGGACTCACGGAGCGAGAACTCGTATTCGGCCACGTCAGTGGCTTTGACCATCCGGACGAAGGCGTCCACGGCGAACGAGTAGTGCTGCGTTGACACCCCCAACAGACGCCGCGTCGGCGGCCTGCCAAGGTAACGCTGCTCGAGGAGAGCGAATTGCTCGACGACCTGCCGCGCATACCCGAGGAACTCTGCCCCGTCCGCGGTGAGGGTGACCCCGCGGGCGGAGCGAACCAGGAGTGCGCGGCCCACCCGGGCCTCAAGGTCTTTCATCGCCGCGGACATGGTCGGCTGGGCTACGTAAAGAAGATCGGCGGCTGCGGAGATCGACCCCTCAGCTGCAACTTCTATGAAGTAGCGGAGCTGTTGCAGAGTCAGTCCGCTCGAAAGATGTGGCATAGGCAAATGCTATATCAGCGCATAGCAAGGCACAGTTACTCGATAGCTGTCGGCAGGTTGCACCATTGACACATCTCTTCTGGACGGCCATCCCGGCCCATCACCACGGATTGGCAGCACATGGCAGACGACTTCACCTTCAGCATCCGCACCACACGCTTCGACGAGGACTACACCCCGTCGGAGGACTCCCGGATCACGACCAATTTCGCCAACCTCGCACGGGGCGAGCACCGCCGGGAAAACCTCCGCAATGCCCTGACCATGATGCGGCGCCGCTTCAACGATCTGGCGGACTGGGACAACCCTGACAGGGACCGCTATGTGCTTGAGCTTGACATCGTCTCCGTGGAGATAGAGTTCACCGCGGATGGTACGGATCGGCGGTTCCCCCTGTTCGAGGTTCTCGACATCTCGATCGTCAGCCGACTGAACGGGGTCCGCCACCATGGGATCGTCGGGAACAACTTCTCTTCCTACGTCCGTGACTTCGACTTCAGCGTAGTGCTGCCGGCGGCGGCAGCGGAGTCCGGCAAGCCGACCATCCCCGAGGACTTCGGCGATCTTCACGGCAAACTGTTCCAGCAGTTCCTCGACTCCCCGGCATGCCGGGAACGCTTCCCGCAGCCGCCCGTGGTGTGCATCAGCGTCTCGACGAGCAGGACGTATCGGCGGACGGAGAACCGGCACCCGGTCCTGGGCGTCGAGTACCAGCAGGACGAGTTCTCACTGACCGACGCGTACTTCGCAAAGATGGGGCTTCAGGTCCGCTATTTCATGCCACGCGGCAGCGTTGCGCCGCTTGCCTTCTATTTCCGCGGCGACCTGCTCAACGACTACTCCAACCTGCAGCTCATCGGCACGATCAGCACCATGGAGACGTTCCAGAAGATCTACCGCCCGGAGGTCTACAACGCGAACTCCGCCGCCGCCGCCGTCTACCAGCCGAGCCTGGGCGAGCAGGATTACTCGCGGACCCAGATCGCCTACGACCGGGTCGAGCGCGGTCAGCTCGCGATCACGCAGGCGAAGTACACGGAAGAGCACTTCATCACGCCCCACAAGGATCTACTGGACCAGTGGACCGCCAATTACCCCGCTCTCGTCAACTGACCCACGGAGAACCCTCACTCATGAACACACTGTTGCCCACCACCGTCGTCGGAAGCCTGCCGAAGCCATCGTGGCTCGCCCAGCCGGAGACTCTTTGGTCCCCGTGGAAGCTGGAGGGAGATGCACTGCTCGAGGGCAAGGAGGATGCGCTGCGCATCGCAATCCACGAGCAGAGCCGACGCGGCATCGACATCGTCGGTGACGGCGAGCAGACCCGCCAGCACTTCGTCACGACCTTCATCGAGAATCTCAGCGGGGTCGACTTCGAACAGCGCAAGACCGTGCGCATCCGCGACCGCTACGACGCGAGCGTGCCGACCGTCGTCGGACCGGTGCGCCGCGAACGGCCGGTCTTCGTCGACGACGCAAAGTTCCTCCGGGCAACCACCGACCGCCCGATCAAGTGGACCCTTCCTGGTCCGATGACGATGGTGGACACGCTCTACGATGACCATTACAAGAGCCGCGAGAAGCTGGCCTGGGAGTTCGCCACGATCCTGAACCAGGAGGCGAAAGAGCTGGAAGCGGCCGGCGTGGACATCATCCAGTTCGACGAGCCCGCGTTCAATGTTTTCCTCGACGAGGTTAAGGACTGGGGCGTGGCCGCCCTGGAGAGAGCGGCAGAGGGACTGCGCGCGGAGACCGCCGTGCATATCTGCTACGGCTACGGGATCAAGGCCAATAACGACTGGAAAGCGACGCTCGGCGCGCAGTGGCGGCAGTACGAGGAGACCTTCCCGCTGTTGCAGGCCTCCAGCATCGACATCATCTCGCTGGAATGCCAGAACTCCCACGTGCCCATGGACCTCATCGAACTCCTCCGCGGCAAGAAAGTCATGCTCGGGGCCATCGACGTCGCAAGCGAGACCGTCGAGACCCCGGAGGAGGTCGCCGACACGCTCCGCCGGGCCCTCCAGTTCGTGGATGCGGACAAGCTGATCCCCAGCTCCAATTGCGGCATGGCACCGTTTCCCCGGGATGTGGCGCTGGCGAAGCTGAGTGCCCTGAGCGCAGGGACGAACATCGTCCGCGAGGAGCTCGCCCGCTCCGCCCCCGGGGCGTCGTAACCGTGTTTCACGCCTACCCTCCGGACACCTGGCTGCAAGCACCCGCGCAACGCTTCCCGTCCTCCCTCACGGCCGACGAATTCAAAGCGCTGTTCCGCGGCCACCCGGGAGGTGTCGCCGTCATCACCGCAGATGCCGGCGAAGGACCGGTGGCGCTGACGGTATCGTCGGTCGTGTCGGTGAGTGCGGACCCTCCGTTGCTGATCTTCTCGGTCTCGGCGCTTTCTTCGGCGTCGGAGGTACTTCTGCGCGCCGAGACCGTCGTCGTGCACCTGCTGGACGCGCACGACGTCGACCTGGCGAAGCGTGGAGCGACCCCCGGGGCCGACCGCTTTGACCAGACGCACCGCTGGTCGACCCTTGCAACCGGCGAGGCGGTGTACGACGACGCGCGTGCCTGGGTGCGCTGCGCCGTGATCAACCGCATGGAGGTCGGGACGTCCACGATCATCGCCGTCAACGCCCTGGAATTCCGCATGATGCGTGATGTCCAACCGGGTGAACCCGGCGACGCACTGGTTTACCACAACCGTTCATGGCACCGGCTGGGCGAGCATTCGAAGCTTGAGGACTGAGCACCGCGCCAACAGTGCCCAAGAAGACTGGCCCCAGCCGGCCTCGGAGCGGTCCCCTCCGACGAGGGGTCGCGCTGCGGGCCGAACCGCATGAGGACGCCGCTTTGCTGCGTCGCCGCCTCTGTCCGGGGGCACTTTCAGGGTCAATGCCCGACGCCGGCGGCCTGGCGAACGGCGAGTCCGCGCCAAAGTGCCCCCGGGAGGAGCGCTGCACAGACGTTAAAGCAAAAAACCCCTCTGACGAGGGGTGCGTTACTGTGCCCGAGGTGGGACTCGAACCCACACACCTTTCGATACCGCATTTTGAGTGCGGCGCGTCTGCCAATTCCGCCACTCGGGCGCGGAGACACCGGCTGTCATAATCGGCCGCTCCAGGGGTCCTGTGAGCAACGCGATCGCTTCCGGTGCGCGGATTTACTCTACATGCAGATAGGCTGAATTCCAGAATCGCGCCAGTGAAGCCGCATCGATCCCCAACGGCCCCAGTACACCCGCGGACGCGCCACAGAATGGCACAACGCCCGCCGTACCTTTTCAAGGAGTTCCCGTGTCAGAACAGACGGATTCCACCCCCGCTTCCCAGCCCGCCCGCCGCGTCGTGGTCGCCGAGGATGAGACCCTCATCCGCCTGGACATCATCGAGATCCTGCGCGGCGAGGGCTACGACGTCGTCGGCGAGGCGGACAACGGCGAGAAGGCCGTGCAGCTCGCCGAGGAGTTGAAGCCGGATCTGGTCCTCATGGACGTGAAGATGCCCGTCATGGATGGCATCTCCGCCGCCGAGAAGATCGTCAAGGCGCGCATCGCCCCGGTCGTGCTGCTGACCGCCTTTAGCCAGAAGGAACTGGTCGAGCGCGCCCGCGACGCCGGCGCCATGGCCTACGTGGTCAAGCCCTTCACCCCCGCGGACCTGATCCCCGCCCTGGAGATCGCCCTGTCCCGGCACGAGGAGATCAAGGCCCTGGAGAGCGAGGTCAGCGACCTGCAGGAGCAGTTCGCCACCCGCAAGCTGGTCGAGCGCGCCAAGAGCCTGCTGACCACCAAGATGGGCCTGACGGAGCCGGAGGCTTTCCGCTGGATCCAGAAGACCTCGATGGACCGCCGCCTGAGCATGCGCGAGGTCGCCGAGACCATCATCAACCAGGTCAATTAGAGCCACACAGCACGTAAACAAGGAGGGCCCCGCCGCTGGTTTCCAGCGGCGGGGCCCTCCTTTCTGTGTCCGAAGAACTAGATCTTGTTGTTCTTCTTCTTCTTTTCCGGCCACGGGCCGAGCTTGTCCTTGGTGACGGTCGCGTCGCCCTGGCTGCCGGCGTCGGCGAGGTCGCCTACGCGGTGCACCTTGAGCATGTTGGTCGAACCGGCCTTGCCCGGAGGCGAACCGGCGGCGATGACCACCATGTCGCCGTCGTCGACGAGGTCCATCTCGAGGAGGTTGCGGTCCACCTGGGCCGTCATCTCATCCGTGTGGCCCACCATCGGGACCAGCACCGGCTGGATGCCCCAGGTCAGCGCCAGCTGGTTCCACACGTGCTCCACCGGGGTGAACGCGAAGACCGGGCGGGTGGGGCGCAGGCGGGAGAGGCGGCGGGCGGAATCACCGGACTGGGTGAAGGTGCAGATGTACTTCGCCTCCAGCTGGTCGGCGATCTCGACGGCGGCACGGGTGATGGCGCCGCCGCGGGTCTTGGGCTTGGTGCCCAGCGGGGGGACGCGCTCCAGGCCGTGGACCTCGGTGGATTCGATGATCCGGGCCATGGTCTTGACGGTCTCGATCGGGAATTTACCCACGCTGGTTTCGCCGGAGAGCATGACCGCGTCGGCGCCGTCGAGCACGGCGTTGGCGCAGTCGGAGGCCTCGGCGCGGGTCGGGCGCGGGTTGTCGATCATGGATTCGAGCACCTGGGTGGCGACGATGACCGGCTTGGCCCAGCGGCGGGCCAGTTCGACGGCGCGCTTCTGCACGATCGGCACTTCCTCCAGCGGAAGCTCCACGCCGAGGTCGCCACGGGCCACCATGATGGCGTCGAACGCGTCGATGATCTCGGGCAGCTGCTCCACGGCCTGCGGCTTCTCGATCTTGGCGATCACCGGAACCCGGCGGCCCTCCTCGTCCATGATCTCGTGGACGCGGGTGATGTCGGAGGCATCGCGGACGAAGGACAGCGCCACCATGTCGACGCCGCGCTTCATGGCCCAGCGGAGGTCATCCTCGTCCTTTTCGCTCAGCGCGGGCACGTTGACGGCCACGCCGGGGAGGTTGATGCCCTTGTTGTTGGACACGAAGCCGCCCACGACCACCTGGGCCACAACCTTGACGTCGTCGACCTCCAGCGCGCGCAGGGCCACCTTGCCGTCGTCGATCAGCAGGGCATCGCCCGGGTTGACGTCCTCGGTGAGGCTTTTCAGGGTGGTGGAGCAGATGTCCTTGGTGCCCGGGACGTCCTCCGTGGTGATGGTGAAGATGTCGCCGACGGCGAGCAGGTGCGGCCCGTCGACGAAGCGGCCGAGGCGGATCTTGGGACCCTGCAGGTCGGCCATGATGGCGACGGCCTTGCCGAGCTGCTTGGAGGCCTTGCGCACGTTCTCGTACGTGTTGTCGTGCACGGAGTAGTCGCCGTGGCTCATGTTCATCCGGGCCACATCCACGCCGGCTTCCAGCACGGCGAGAGTGTTCTCGAAGCTGGCGATCGCCGGTCCAAAGGTGGCCACAATTTTAGCGCGTCTCATATACCTACCCTAGTAGTCTCTTGGTTGTTTAAGCTGACGGGGAGAAGAACGGCAGGCGTCCTTCACGGGCCGGCGAGGGATCGCCCCGCCGGCCCGGAGCCGGTTTAGAGGACCGAGATGGCACGGTCCGTCGGCGCGACTGGCGCGGGCAGCGTGGTGCTGCCCATCAGGAACTTGTCCACCGCAGCGGCGCAGGCCCGGCCCTCGGCGATCGCCCAGACGATCAGCGACTGGCCGCGGCCGGCGTCACCGGCGACGAACACGCCCTCGGTGTTGGTCATGTAGTAGCCGTCCCGGGCCACGTTGCCGCGGCCGTCGAAGTCGGCACTGACCTGCTCGGTGATGCCGGCCGGTTCGGCGCCGGTGAAGCCGAGCGAAAGGAACACCAGGTCCGCCGGGATAATCCGCTCGGTCCCGGCCTTGGGCAGGCGCTTGCCGTCGACGAACTCGGTCTCGGCGACTTTGACGCCGGTGAGCTTGCCGTTCTCGCCGACGAACTCGACGGTAGAGGCCAGGTAGGTCCGCTCGCCGCCTTCCTCGTGGGCGCTGGCCACCTCAAACAGGGTCGGGAACGTCGGCCACGGCTGGTGCGGGGCGCGCTCGGTGGCTGGCTGCTTGCCGATCGCCAGGGTGGTCACGGATGCCGCCTGGTGCCGGTGCGCCGTGCCGAGGCAGTCCGCGCCGGTGTCGCCGCCGCCGAGGATGACCACGTGCTTACCGGCGGCGTTGATCTGGTTCTCCACGGCTTCCCCCGCCACCACGCGGTTCGCGGGCACCAGGTAATCCATGGCGAAGTGCACACCCTCGAGCTCGCGGCCCGGGATCGGCAGGTCACGGGGCACGGTGGCGCCGGTGGCGATCACGACGGCGTCGTAGCGACGGCGCAGCTGTTCCCAGGTCACGTCGGTGCCGACGGCGACGCCGGTGCGGAACCGGGTCCCCTCGGCCTTCATCTGGTCCAGCCGGCGGTCGACGTGGTCCTTTTCCATCTTGAAGTCGGGGATGCCGTAGCGCAGCAGTCCGCCGATCTTGTCGTCGCGTTCGTAGACCGCGACCGTGTGGCCCACCCGGGTGAGCTGCTGGGCCACGGCCAGGCCGGCCGGTCCGGAGCCGACGACGGCGACCGTCTTGCCGGTGAGGCGTGCCGGCGGCAGCGGGGTGACCCAGCCGTTGTCGAACGCCTGGTCCACGATCGAAACCTCAACCTGCTTGATGGTCACGGCGGGCTGGTTGATGCCCAGCACGCAGGACGCCTCGCAGGGGGCGGGACAGAGCCGGCCGGTGAACTCGGGGAAGTTGTTGGTGGCGTGCAGCCGCTCCATCGCCTCTTCGCCCTTGTCCCGCCAGACCAGGTCGTTCCATTCCGGGATCAGGTTTCCCAGAGGGCAGCCCTGGTGGCAGAACGGCACGCCGCAGTCCATGCAGCGGCCGGCCTGGGCCTTCAGGACACCCTTCTCCTGCGCCTCACAGACCTCTTTCCAGTCCATGATGCGGACCGGGACGGGACGGCGCGGCTGGGTCTCACGCTGGCGTACTTTCAAAAATCCGCGTGGATCAGCCACCGGTAACCTCCAGGATTCGAGACCAAACTTCTTCGCCGTCGGGGTCGAGGCCCTCTTCGATGGCGTCGAGACGGGTTTGCAGGACCGCCGCGTAGTCGCGCGGCAGGACCTTAGTGATGCGGGCGGCGGTGTCGTCGAAGTCCTCGAGCAGCCGGGCGGCATGCTGGGACTCGGTTTCCTCCACGTGCCGGGTCAGCAGCGCGCGGACGATCTCGCGGTCCTCGGCGTCGAGCTCGCGCAGCAGCAACTCGCCGGCGTCGAGGGCCTGCTTGTTCACCCGTTCGGGCTGCAGGTCCAGGACGTAGGCGGTGCCGCCGGACATGCCCGCGCCGAAATTCCGGCCGGTCCGTCCGATGATGAGCGCCTGGCCGCCGGTCATGTACTCGCAGCCGTGGTCGCCGATGCCCTCGACGACGGCGGTGGCGCCGGAGTTGCGGACCATGAACCGCTCCCCCACCTGGCCGCGCAGGAACAGCTCGCCGCTGGTGGCGCCGTAGCCGATCACGTTGCCCGCGATGACATTGCGCTCGGCCGGGAAGACGTTGGTGCGGTCCGGGCGGACGATGACGCGGCCACCGGAAAGGCCCTTGCCGACGTAGTCGTTGGAGTCACCGAACATCCGGAGCGTGATGCCCGCGGGCAGGAACGCCCCGAGCGACTGTCCGGCGGTGCCGGTCAGGGTGATGTCGATGGTGTCCGGGGCGAGCACGTCGGTGCCGAAGGTCTTGGTGACCTCGTGGCCCAGCATGGTGCCCACGGAGCGGTCCGTGTTGATCACGTCAACAGAGATCTTCACCGGCGTCCGGTCGCTGAGGGCCTCGGCGGCCATCCCGATCAGGCGCTGGTCGAAGTGCTTGTCCAGTTCGTGGTTCTGGCCGGTGAGGTTGCGCAGCGGCGCGTCGTCGTCGAACTCCAACCCGTGCAGGATGGGGTCCAGGTCCAGGCCCTCGGCCTTCCAGTGGCTGATCGCCTCGCGGGTGTCCAGCATCTCGGCGTGGCCAATTGCCTCCTCCAGGCTGCGGAAGCCCAGTTCGGCGAGGATCTCGCGGACTTCCTCGGCCAGGAATTCGAAGAAGTTGACCACGAACTCGGGCTTGCCGTTGAACCGGGACCGGAGTTCCGGGTTCTGCGTCGCGACGCCCACCGGGCAGGTGTCGAGGTGGCAGACGCGCATCATGATGCAGCCGGAGACCACCAGCGGCGCGGTGGCGAAGCCGTATTCCTCGCCGCCGAGCAGCGCGGCGATGACCACGTCGCGGCCGGTCTTGAGCTGGCCGTCCACCTGCACCACCACGCGGTCGCGCAGGCCGTTGAGCATCAGGGTCTGCTGGGTCTCGGCGAGGCCGAGCTCCCACGGCACACCCGCGTGCTTGAGCGAGTTCAGCGGCGAGGCGCCGGTGCCGCCGTCGTGGCCGGAGACCAGCACGACGTCGGCCTTGGCCTTCGTCACGCCGGCGGCCACGGTGCCGATGCCCACCTCGGAGACGAGCTTGACGTGCACCCGCGCCGAGGGGTTGGCCCGCTTGGCGTCGTAAATCAGCTGCGCCAGGTCCTCGATCGAGTAGATGTCGTGGTGCGGCGGCGGGGAGATGAGTCCGACGCCGGGCGTGGAGTGCCGGGTCCGGGCCACCCAGGGGTAGACCTTCTGGGCCATCAGCTGGCCGCCCTCGCCGGGCTTGGCGCCCTGGGCCATCTTGATCTGGATGTCGTCGGCGTTGGTCAGGTAGAGGCTGGTGACGCCGAACCGACCGGACGCGATCTGCTTGACCGCAGAGCGGCGGGTGGGGTCCAGCAGCCGCTCGACGTCCTCGCCGCCCTCGCCCGTGTTGGACTTGCCGCCGAGGCGGTTCATCGCGATGGCGAGGGTTTCGTGGGCTTCCTGGGAGATGGAACCGTAGCTCATCGCGCCGGTGGAGAAGCGCTTGACGATGCTGGAGACCGGTTCCACTTCCTCCAGCGGCACGGCCGGGCGCAGTCCGTCCTTGAACTTCAGCAGCCCGCGGAGGGTCATGAGGTTGGTGGACTGGTCGTCCACACCGCGGGTGTAGGCCTTGAAGATGTCGTAGCGGCGTTCCCGGGTGGCATGCTGCAGCCGGAAGACCGTCTCCGGGTTGAACAGGTGCGGTTCACCGTCGCGGCGCCACTGGTACTCACCGCCGCCCAGCAGCGGCTGGTGCGGCTGCTCGATCCCGTTCTCCGGGTAGGCCATGCGGTGCCGGGCGGCCACCTCGGCCGCGATGACGTCGAGGCCGACGCCGCCGAGCTGGGAGTGGGTGCCGGCGAAGTATTCGTCCACCAGTTCCTGGCCGAGGCCGAGCGCCTCGAAGGTCTGGGCGCCGGTGTAGGAGGCCACCGTGGAGATGCCCATCTTGGACATGATCTTCAGGACGCCCTTGCCGAGGCCCTTGATCAGGTTGTAGACGCCGTCCTGCGGGGTGACGCCGGTGACGTCGCCGCAGGCGATGAGCTGTTCCACGGATTCCATCGCCAGGTACGGGTTGACCGCGGACGCGCCGTAGCCGATCAGCACGGCCACGTGGTGGGTCTCGCGGACGTCTCCGGCCTCGACCACCAGCGCGGTCTTGGTGCGGTTGGCGCTGCGCAGCAGGTGGTGGTGCACGGCGCTGACCAGCAACAGGGACGGGATCGGGGCCCACTGGGCGTTCGAGTCACGGTCCGAGAGCACGATGTACTGCACGCCGCGGTTGATCGCGCCGGAGACCTGCTCGCAGATCTCGGTCAGCCGGGCCCGGAGCGCGTTCTCGCCGCCCTCGGGCCGGTACAGGCCGCGGACCTTCATGGCGACGCGGTCGCCGTCGGCGTTCTCGATGTTCGCGATCTTGGCCAGCTGGTCGTTGTTGATCACGGGGAACGGCAGCGAGACCTGAGGCTGTCGGACCCGCTTGGTGTCCAGCAGGTTGCCGTTGGGGCCGATCGCGCAGGTCAGCGACGTGACCAGTTCCTCGCGGATGGCGTCCAGCGGCGGGTTGGTGACCTGGGCGAAGGACTGGACGAAGTAGTCGAACAGGAGCCGGGGCCGCTTGGAGAGGACGGCCACCGGGGTGTCCGAACCCATGGCGCCGAGGGGTTCGGCACCGGTCCGGGCCATCGGGCCGAGCAGGATCTTCAGTTCCTCGGTGGTGTAGCCGAAGGTGCGCTGGCGGATGTTCACCGACGCGGCGGTGTGCACCACATGCTCGCGCTCGGGCAGATCCTTGAGGTCGATCAGGTTGTCCTTGAGCCATTCGGCCCAGGGGTTGGCCGCGGCCACCTCGGCCTTGACCTCGGAGTCGTCGATGATGCGGCCGGCCTCGGTATCCACCAGGAACATCTTGCCGGGCGAGACGCGGCCCTTCTTGACCACCTTGGCCGGCTCGACGTCGATCACGCCGACCTCGGAGGCGAAGACCACCAGGCCGTCCTCGGTGATCCAATAGCGACCCGGACGCAGGCCGTTGCGGTCCAGGGTGGCGCCGACCAGGGCGCCGTCGGTGAAGGACACCGCGGCGGGGCCGTCCCACGGCTCCATCAGCAGGGAGTGGTACTCGTAGAACGCACGGCGGGCGGGGTCCATGGTGGCGTGGTTTTCCCAGGCCTCGGGGATCATCATCATGATCGAGTGCGTGATGGGCCGGCCGGAGAGCCAGAGCAGCTCGGCGACCTCATCGAACGACGCCGAGTCCGAGGCGCCGGGGGTGCAGATCGGGTACAGCTCCTCGGGGCTGTCGCCCAGCAGCGGGTTGGCCAGCTGCGACTGGCGGGCCCGCATCCAGTTCCGGTTGCCCTTGACGGTGTTGATCTCGCCGTTGTGCGCGATGGTGCGGAACGGCTGGGCAAGGGGCCAGGACGGGAAGGTGTTGGTGGAGAAGCGCGAGTGCACGATCGCGAGCTTGGTCTTGAAGCGCTTGTCCGAGAGGTCCGGGTAGAACGGCTCCAGCTGCGCGGTGGTGAGCATGCCCTTGTAGACGATCGTCCGGGACGAGAGCGACGGGAAGTAGACGCCGAACTTATTCTGCGCTCGCTTGCGGATGCGCCAGGCCCGGGAGTCCAGGTCGTTGTGGGAGAGCGCCTCACCGGTGCTGGAGGCTAGGAACGGCTGGGAGAAGTACGGCATGCAGGCCCGGGCCATGGCGCCGACCAGGTCGGCGACCACCGGCACCTCACGCCAGCCGAGGACGGTGAGGCCCTCATCGGCGGCGAGGGCTTCGATGCCTGCCTTCGCGGCGTCGGCTTCGCGCTGTTCGGCGGGGAGGAAGGCGGTGCCCACCACGTACTGGCCGGCGGCGGGCAGCTCGAAGCTGGTCACGGCACGGAAGAACTCGTCCGGGATCTGCATGAGGAGGCCGGCACCGTCGCCGGTTCCCTCATCGGCTCCGACGGCGCCGCGGTGTTCGAGGTTGCGCAGGGCGGTGAGGGCGGCATCGACGATGTCGTAGCCGGGTTCGCCGCGGAGGGTGGCAATGATGGCCAGGCCGCAGGCGTCCTTCTCCTGCTCCGGGTTGTAGAGGCCTGCGGCGTCGGGCAGTGCCGCGAAGCGCCGGAAAGGCGAGAGTGCCGTCGCGGGCTGGTCCGGTTCGGACCAGCTGGGGCTGTGCAGAGTTTGGGTCATGGGAGACGTCCTTCCTCCTGATCGAGCGTATGGGAGGGACAACATTGGCCCGTGACGCTGCGCCGGTGTGACGGGCACAACAGTGTGATTTTCCTACTGGAATTGTAGGCCAGAGCCGCATACTGCACGAACAGTTACGCGGGCCGCCGGCCGGACTTGCGCGCGGCGGTTATGTGCCGGACGCGCTGTCCTATGAGACCACGACGCTGTGGGTAACGGGCCCGGGCGGGGGTTTCCCTGCAGCCCGAATGCCGGTCCTGAACTATGGGGTGGCGTCAGTCTCCGGCGCGGGTCCGGCGGCGCGGCGGCCGGTTTTCCCGGTTGCCGGCTCCGCGGCGGCGGCATCGTGGCCGCCGTTGGGTTCGCCCGCGGCAACGGCCTGGGCCGAAGCCCGGTCCGGACCGCTGGTATTCACCCGGAGATTATCACGGGATTCATTATCTGAGACAGCCGAGTCCGAATGGCGGACGGCCGGGACGGTGGCCTTCTCGGCGTCGCGGCCGCCCTCGACGGCGTCGCCGTCGCGGTCCTCCGCGTCCCGTTCGCCGTCGCGCTCTTCCGCGCTGCCTTCGGCGACGTGGTCGTCGTCGGCATCCTCAGCGTCACCCTCGACGGCGGCGGGTTCGCGGCCGGGCAGGTACACGGTGTCCTCGCCCGTCTTCTTCCGCAGCCCCTGGAGGATGAAGGCCAGCAGCGAGCCGGCCAGGACCAGGAGGCTGGTCCAGACGTTGAGGCGGGTGGTGATGCCGAACAGGCTGATCTGCTCGGCATCGTCGATGCGCATGGCCTCGATCCAGACCCGACCCAGCGTGTAGTACATGGCGTAGAGCCAGAAGAGCCGGCTGCGGCGGAAGGAGAACCTCCGGTCCAGGGCCAGCAGGATCACGACGCCGACGAGGTTCCACAGGGACTCGTAGAGGAACGTCGGGTGGAAGAGCGTGTCCGCCGGCATGCCGGCGGGGAAGTTCGGGTTGGTGGGGTCCACCTGCAGGCCCCACGGCAGGGTGGTGGGCCCGCCGAAGAGTTCCTGGTTGAAATAGTTGCCCCAACGGCCGATGGCCTGGGCCAGCAGCAGGCCGGGCGCGGCGGCGTCGACGAAGGCGCTGAGCTTGACGCCGGAGCGGCGGCAGCCGATCCAGGCTCCCACCGCGCCGAGCACCACGGCGCCCCAGATGCCCAGGCCGCCCCGCTGGATCTGCGGGATGAGCGAGAGGTCGCCGGTGCCGTCGAATCCGGGGCCGAAGTAGGCGTCCGGGGAGGAAACCACGTGGTAGAGCCGGCCGCCGATGATGCCGAACGGGATGGCCCAGATGGCGATGTCCCAGACGCTGCCCTCAGGGGCACCGCGCTTGGCCCAGCGCACGGAGGTGAGCCAGAGGCCGGCGATGATGCCGGCCAGGATGCACAGCGCGTAGGCGTGGATCCGCAGGGAACCCCAGGGCAGCGGGATGTCGAACCCGGACCAGACCGGGCTCGGTATGCTCGTGGGAACCAGCGCTGCCGCGTGGAGGACTGCCTGCATTGACTACGCTTCTTCCTTGGTGAGGCCGGTGCTGAGCTCTTTCGTGAGGGACGCTACCGCATCAACGCCGCCCTCACCGATCGCCGCGACCAGCGCGGTGCCGACGATCACGCCGTCCGCGTAGGCGGCGATCTCGCGGACGTGGCCGGCGTTGGAAACGCCCAGGCCCACACAGACCCGCTCGGCGCCGGCGGCACGGGCCGCGGACACCACGTTCTTCGCGGCGGAGCTGACCGAGGTGCGGGCACCGGTGACGCCCATGATGGAGACCGCGTAGACGAAGCCGCGGCTGGCGTCCACGGTGCGCTTCATCCGTTCCGGAGTCGAGGACGGCGCCACCAGGAACACCCGGTCGAGGCCGTACTTGTCCGAGGCGGCCATCCATTCGGTGGCCTCGTCCGGGATCAGGTCGGGCGTGATGAGCCCGGCTCCCCCGGCCTCGGCCAGGCGGCGCGAGAATTCGTCCACGCCCATCCGGACCACGGGGTTCCAGTAGGTCATGACCAGGACGGCCGCGTCGGTCTTGCTGGTGATGCCGCGGACGACGTCGAAGACCTGGCCCACCTGGAATCCCTTGGCGAGGGCCTCGGTGGTGGCGGCCTGGATGACCTGACCGTCCATGACCGGGTCCGAATACGGGATCCCGATTTCGATCAGGTCGGCGCCGTTTTCGGCCAGCGCGATGCCGGCGGCGATGGTTTCCTCGACGGTGGGGTACCCGGCGGGGAGGTAGCCGATCAGCGCGGCGCGGCCCTGGGACCGGGCGCGGTCGATGGCGGCGGCGGACTTGCTGGCCGTTGCGGCGTTTGCGGCGGCAGGCGTCTCGGAGCTCACAGCTGCTCCCCTTCCTTGGCGATCTCCGCTTCCGGAGAGTTCTTGTCCAGCAGGTCGAACCATTCCGCGGCGGTGGCCACGTCCTTGTCGCCCCGGCCCGAGAGGTTTACCAGCACGATCTTCTCGTGCACGCTCTCCGGGTTGCCGGACTCGGCCGCTTCAGCGGCGAGGCGCTGGCCGATCTTGATGGCACCGGCAAGGGCGTGGGCGGATTCGATGGCGGGGATGATGCCCTCGGTGCGGCACAGCAGCCGGAACGCATCCATGGCCTCGCTGTCCGTGATGGGCTCGTAGCTGACGCGGCCGATGTCCGAGAGGTAGGAGTGCTCCGGGCCGACGCCCGGGTAGTCCAGGCCCGCGGAGATGGAGTGCGATTCAACCGTCTGGCCGTCCTCGTCCTGCATCAGGTAGGAGCGGGCGCCGTGCAGCACGCCCGGGCGGCCGAGTGTGATGGTGGCGGCGTGGCGGCCGGTCTCGACGCCGTCGCCGCCGGCCTCGAAGCCGTAGATCTTCACGGAGGGATCGTCCAGGAAGCCGTGGAAGATGCCGATGGCGTTGGAGCCGCCGCCGATGCAGGCGCAGACCGCATCCGGCAGCCGGCCGGTCTGTTCCAGCATCTGGGCGCGGGCTTCCTCGCCGATGACCTCGTGGAAGTAGCGCACCATGGCCGGGAACGGGTGGGCGCCGGCGGCGGTGCCCAGCAGGTAATGGGTGCTGTCCACGTTGGCCACCCAGTCGCGGAGCGCCTCGTTGATGGCGTCCTTGAGGGTCTGGGAGCCGTTCGTCACGGGGACCACGGTGGCGCCGAGCAGCTCCATCCGGGCGACGTTGAGGGCCTGCCGGCGGCAGTCCTCGGCGCCCATGTAGACGACGCACTCGAGCCCCAGCAGGGCCGCGGCGGTGGCGCTGGCCACGCCGTGCTGGCCGGCGCCGGTCTCGGCGATGACGCGGGTCTTGCCCATCCGCTTGGCCAGCAGGGCCTGGCCCAGGACGTTGTTGATCTTGTGCGAGCCGGTGTGGTTGAGGTCCTCGCGCTTGAGGAAGATCCGCACTCCCCCGGCGTGCTCGGCGAACCGCTTGGCCTCGGTCAGCAGCGAGGGCCGGCCGGAGTAGTTCTTGTTCAGCTCGGCGATCTGAGCGGTGAACTCGGGATCGGCCTTGGCCTTCTCGAAGGTGTCCTCGAGTTCGTCCAGGGCGGCGATCAGGGATTCGGGCATCCAGCGGCCGCCGTAGGAACCGAAGTACGGTCCCGGGGCGTGCCGCAGCGAGGGCGTGCCCTGCGCTGCTTCATCGGGTCGGTTGCCCTGCAGGAACGCGTCCGCGGGGCTTTCCTCTGAGCCGGTCATGGGTGCATCGACCATCAGTCTCACCATCCTGTTCCACTGCTAACTAGATCTTGGGGGCCGAACGGAGGCGTCGGAGGGCCGGACCGCAGAGGCCCGGTGCCCTCCCGGCGTCAGGCCCGTGCTGCGATTTCCTCGGCGCCCGCGGCCATGAATTCGGCGATCCGCTCCTGCGGGGTCGCGTTCTTGACCAGGGCTTCGCCGACGAGGACGGCGTTGGCGCCGTGCGCCGCGTAGTGCCGGACGTCCTCGACGTCGCGCACACCGGACTCGCCGACGACGAGCGCGCCGGCGGGGATGGCTGCGACGAGGTCGGCGAAGACGGAGCGGTCGACGTCGAGCGTCTTGAGGTTGCGGACGTTGACGCCGATGATCCTGGCACCCGCCGCCGCGGCCCGTTCGACTTCCTCCGGGGTGTGGGTCTCGAC
The DNA here is from genome assembly GCF_040686595.1 of Arthrobacter sp. NPDC080082. NCBI lineage: Bacteria > Bacillati > Actinomycetota > Actinomycetes > Micrococcales > Micrococcaceae > Arthrobacter > Arthrobacter sp. NPDC080082. Next base: position 212,616 of record NZ_JBFBKQ010000005.1, read on the forward strand.
CAGGACGTTCATTCCCAGCTCGTGGCTCAGCGCCGCATAATCACGGAGCTGGGCGTCGGAGAGGGAGGCGACGATCAACAGGACCAGGTCCGCGCCGTGGGCGCGGGCTTCCCAGAACTGGTACTCATCGATCATGAAGTCCTTGCGCAACAGCGGAACGTCCACCGCGGCGCGGACCGTGTCCAGGTCCGCAAGGGAACCGTGGAAGCGGCGCTGCTCTGTCAGGACGCTGATCACGGCCGCACCGCCGTCGGCGTACTGACGGGCCAGCGAGGCCGGATCGCCGATGGTGGCCAGCGCACCCTTGGAGGGGCTGCTGCGTTTGATCTCGGCGATCACCTTCAGCTGGTCCCTGGCGGAGTCTCCGCCCAGGGCGGCCCAGGCATCGCGGGCCGGAGCGACGGCCGCCACGCGGTCCTTCAGCTCGGCGAGCGAAACCAGCCGCTGGCGGGCCTCCATATCCTCCCGGACACCGGCATTGATGTCGTCGAGAACACTCACTCCTAGTGGCCGGAGTTCTTCAGCTTGCTGCCGCCCACGCCGTAGCCGGCCTTGCGCATGGCGAAGCCAACGACCAGGCCCACCAGCATGATGACCGCGCCGGCGACGAAGATCGGGGTGTTGGCAATCACGAAGGCGATCGATGCGATGAGTGCGCCCACCAGCATGATGATCACGGTGGTCCAGGCGGCGGGGCTGTTGCCGTGGCCGGTGGGCTCGCTGTGGTCGACGTCGTCGTAGATGCCGGTGCCGGCGGCGGGCTTCGGTGCAGACATGGGGGCTTTGCTCATGGAAATCTCCTCAGGATCAATACTGCTTACATTCTGCCATTTTTTGGCCGTGACAATGGCCGGGGACGCGAGCGGGACGGTCGGCACGCGAGCCGGGCCGCGCGGGGCGCTGCCTACGTCGGGTCGTCGCCGCGGGTGAGCCGGTCCCAGCTGTCGATTTCGTCGGCGGGACCCCCGGTGCCGGCTTTGACGGCGGCGGCGTCATATTTCGTCCGGCTCTTCCAGTGCCGGCCGGCCGGGACGATCAGCAGCGCGGACAGGCTCAGGAGCGCCCCGGCGACAACGGCCAGGACGGGGAAGACGGTGGTGGCCACCGAGACGTTGCTGCCGCTGATGCCCGTGGCGGCGGCAATGGATCCCTGCGCGGCGGCCAGCGGGTCAGCCAGCACGGTGCCGGCGGCGGTGACGATTCCGGCGGCTGCGAGCAGGATGATGACCGTAATGACCCAGCGTGCCACCTTGCCGCCGATGGCGGCGGCGAGTCCGCCGGCCAGGGCCACGAGGGCCAGCGCCGTGACCGCCGTCGCGGCCTTGCTCCCCTGCACCTGGAGGCCGTCACGGTTGGCGACGGCCTGGCCCAACTGCCCGGCGTCCAGCCTGACGGTGAGCCAGGTCTGGGTGGTGGCGCCGAAGACCGCCAGGGCCAGCACCACGATCAGCAGGACCAGGGTGGACTTGCGGGCCCAGCGGGGAACCACCGGGCTGGTGCTCTTGACCGTGCCACTCATGCCCGGCTCCCCTCGGCACCCGGCACCGTGTCCGGGGTGATGGTGTGCAGGGACTGGGCCGTGTGCACCGCGCGCATGGGGGCCGCGGCCTTGTTGATGGTTTCCTGGGCCTCAGCGGCGTTCACCGAGTCCGCGACGATCCCGCCGCCGGCTTGGACGTAGGCGCGTCCGTCGCGCAGCAGGGCGGAACGGATGGCGATGGCCATGTCCATGTCGCCGGCGAAGTCGAGGTAGCCCACCACGCCGCCGTAGATGCCGCGGCGGTGGGGTTCCAGCTCGTCGAGGAGGCGAAGGGCGCGCGGCTTGGGGGCGCCGGAGAGCGTACCGGCCGGGAAGGTGGCCTTCAGGACGTCGTAGGCGGTGGCGTCGGGGGCGAGCCGGCCGACGACGGTGGAGACCAGGTGCATGATGTGGCTGAACCGCTCCACCTCCATGAACTGGGTGACGTCCACGGTGCCGGCGACGCAGACCTTGGAGAGGTCGTTGCGGGAGAGATCCACCAGCATCAGGTGCTCGGCGCCTTCCTTCTCGTCGGCGAGCAGTTCCTCGGCCAGGGCCTTGTCCGCTTCCACGGTCTTGCCGCGCGGGCGGGATCCGGCGATCGGGTGGGTGATGACCTCGTCGCCGGTGACCGTCACGAGCGCCTCGGGCGAGGAGCCGACGATCGAGTATTCGCGGCCGTCGGCGTCGGCCAGGCTGAAGAGGTACATGTAGGGGCTGGGGTTGGTGTTGCGCAGTACGCGGTAGACGTCCAGCGGGTCCGCGCCGCACTCCATCTCGAAGCGGCGGGAGATCACCACCTGGAAGACCTCCCCGTCAATGATCGCCTCCTTGCCGCGGTCCAGGGCGGCGAGGTACTGGTTCTCGTCCCAGCGCTCCTGGACGCTGGAGGCGAAGTCCAGGGCGGCGGATTCCAGCACGGAGACCGGCTGCGCCGTGGGGGTGCTGACCTTGGCGAGCAGTTCCTTGACCCGGGCGACGGCGTCGTGCCAGGCCTCGTCCACGCGTTCGGAGCTGTTGTCGAAGTTGATCGCGTTGGCGATCAGCAGGACGGTGCCGTCCATGTTGTCGTGCACGGCCATGTCGGTGACCATGTTCAGCGCCATCTCGGGCAGCTGCAGGTCATCCTCGGGCGGGCTGGTGAGCTTTTCCCAGTGGCGCACGGACTCCCAGCCGAGGAAGCCGACCAGGCCCGAGGTGAAGGGCGGCAGGCCCTCGAAGCGTTCGGTGTGCAGGGCGCGGACGGTGTCCCGGACGGCGTCCACGGGGCTGCCGGACAGGGGGACGCCCACCGGCGGTTCGCCGAGCCAGTGCGCCTGGCCGTCCTTGGTGGTCAGCGTGGCGCGCGACCGGGCACCGATGAAGGAGTACCGGGACCAGGATCCGCCCACGGCAGCGGATTCGAGCAGGAACGTTCCCGGCTGGCCCTGGGCGAGTTTGCGGTAGAGGCCGATAGGTGTTTCGGCGTCGGCCAGCACCTTGAGGCGGACCGGGATGACGCGGTTGCCGGCCGCGAGCTCGCGGAACTCCTCCAGGCTGGGGCTGATGATTCCGAGGTCCTGCATGGCTGCGTACTTCCACCTGTTCTGTAGGTCTAAGGTGTGCGGGTTGGTTCGGCTGCGGTAGTTCCCGGCTGCGGCGGCGCCGGCTGCGCCGGATGGTGCCGGACGGGTCAGCCGGCGTGGCCGACGACGGCGTCGAGGTCGCGTCCGTCGAAGCAGGTTCGGGTGCCGGTGTGGCAGGCTGCGCCCACCTGGTCCACGCGGACCAGCAGGGCGTCGCCGTCGCAATCCAGCGCCAGCGACTTGACCCACTGGACGTGGCCGGAGGTATCGCCCTTGCGCCAGTATTCCTGGCGGGACCGGGAGTAGAAGGTCACCCGGCCGGTGGTCATGGTCCGATGCAGCGCCTCGTCATCCATCCAGCCGAGCATCAACACCTCGCCGGTATCGAACTGCTGGATGATCGCGGCGACCAGTCCGGCGGCGTCCCGCTTAAGGGACCGTGCGAGGTCCTCGGGGAGGGGGCCGGAAGGCGCGGCGGGGGCGGGGGCGGGCTGCTCAGACATCACCCCCAAGTCTAGTGCCTGCGCGGGACACGCCACCCGCCGGGTCCCAGTGCGAAGTCTTCGGCGCCACCGAACCACCTCCGGGCGACCTCGACGCCGTGCACCGGGGCAGCCGCCGGGCTTGGCCCGCCGTCGTCGCCCTATCTCCTTCATCACCCGCACCACGGGTTACGGCCACGGGTTGCGAAATGACGGCCGTTTCCTGTGCGCAGGGAGGGGCGTCTCGTGCTAGTTTCACAAGTGATGCATTTCGTCGACCCGTCCCGAGAAGTCCTGGCCGAAACCCTGCTTGCGGCCGGCCCCGACTCCCCCACGCTCTGCAAGGGCTGGCAGACGCGTGATCTTGCCGCGCACCTGTACCTGCGCGAGCGTAAGGCGCGCGTGGGACTGGGCCTGCTGATCAAGAGCCTGAGGAAGACCTCGGATGAGGCGACGGCGGAACTCGCGGAGACCCTGAAGAGCCCTGAGGCGTACGCGACGCTGGTCAACACCTTCCGCGCCGGTCCGCCCGCCCTGTCCCCCATGCGGATCAAGGCGCTGGATGAGAGCTCCAACCTGACCGAATATTTCGTCCACACAGAGGACGTGCGCCGGGCTGTGGACCGCTGGGCCCCGCGGGCGCTGGACGAGGGCTATTCGGATGCGCTGTGGGATGACCTGATCAAGCGCGCCGCCATCCTCTACCGCGGCGTCGACCTGGGCATCGTGCTGGTCAGCCCGTCCGGACCCCGGCACGTCGCCAAGCGGGCCCCCGTCTCCGTGGCGATCGTCGGCGAGCCCGGCGAACTGCTGATGCATGCCCACGGCCGCACCCGGCACGCGCTGGTCACCTTCGAGGGCCAGCCCGACGCCGTCGCCCTCCTGCAGTCCGCCGAAGTCGGGCTCTAGGCGACTGCCCGCGGGCACGACTGCAGGGAAGCCATGAGCTGGGACAGCTCAAGGCTTGGTGGCGGCCAGCGTCCGGGCGAGCCTGGCAGCAGCTGCGGTCCGCCCCCCTGTGGCCTCGGATTGTGAAGGATCCTCGCTGACGCATTCCCGCAGTGCGGCCGTGACATCGGAGACCAGGTCGGGGAAAGCGCAGGACCGGTAGTCCGCGCCGTCGGCAGCGACGGCACGTGAACGGTTGAGCGTCCCGGCTACCATGACGGCCACCTCGGTTCTTCGGGCCATGCCAAGCTTGCTCAATATCGAGGAGACCATGTTCTTTACCGTCTTCTCCGCGATGAACATCTCCTGACCAATCTGCCGATTGCTGAGCCCGGTGGCGATGCCCAGGGCAACTGTTGATTCGCGCTTCGACAGGTCCCGTAGCCTCATCTCGTCAACCCCTGGATGCACATCCCGGGCCGGTCCCATGAGGGCCGGGTAAAACCTGCGGCTGTACGCGGCGTGGCCGGAGAGGACGCGGGAAATCAGCCTGAGCTGCTCACCGCTGTCATCCAGCTTCGAAAGGCAACCCCAGGCACCCGCGAGGATTGAGCGGATGAGCACCGATTCGTCGTCGCTGGCTGTCATGAGGATGCACCGGATAGATGGGTCGGCCGTGGTGACGGCGCGGCATACTTCCGCTCCCGAGCCGTCCGGAAGATCATCATCGAGAATGGCCAAGGCAGGGCGCAGGGCAGGAATCCGGCGGGACGCCTCACGCGCCGACCCGGACTCGCCCACAACGACCAATCCGGCAGACTCCACCAAATAGCGCGCGCCACGCCGCACAATTTCGTGGTCGTCCAACAGGTACACTCCGCCGCCAGGAGCGGCAACGGGCAGAGGGAATTCCGGGTCAGCCATCATTGCTGTTCCGATCTGTCGCCTTTGCCTCCAAAGGCGCCGTCCATGAATCACTGGGCCCGCTTAGGACAACGCGGGTAGTTTCCCGCCCGAGGCTAGCAGGCCCTCCCGGGAACCGCGCACCGCCCCCACGACGCCGACCAAGAGGGGTCCAAACCCTAGACCCCACCGAGCCCACGAGACAGTGCCCAACGTCCCGAGAGCAGGCCGCCGCGGATTCCCGCCGTCGCATGACCGCGCAAAGGACGCTTCCCTAGCTGTCAATTGTCAGGTGCCGCGGCAGGTTACTGCGCACGCGTCGGTTGGCGGCGGGCAACCAGGTCGGCAACACCTACCCCAATGAGAGCCAGGATTAGCGGTGATTTGGCACCTTCTGCAGCGATCACCAGGATCAGGGACTGCTGCTCCCCGGCGGGGTGCTGTCCAGTCGTCATCGTAGTGCCGATGAACGCAACAGCAGCCAGGGTTGCCAGCGCTACGATCCGGCCGGCTGTGCCCCGGAGGATATTGCGGTGCACCATCACCGCTGCGAGGGCGAGGAGAATCAGACTCAGCCGCCACACGTATGGCAACCAGCCGGCTGAGATCCCAACGGCGCGGGAATCAAAGGTCATGAATGCGCTCATCCCGGACATCACAAGCTGCATCGTGAGATAGCCCGTCAAGAGAATGAGCAGCAGCGAACCCGCCACAGCGGTGACAACAGCAATTGCCGGCCCACGTTCCGGCGCCGGCGTTGTATTCGGCCTGTTCTGACCAGTCAGCTGCTGCACCGAGACTCCCCCCCATTAGTTGTGCCTCGACTCTAAACCCTCGGGAACGGTCCGATAGGAATCAGGGAAATCCGGTGATTCACGTCATGGTGTTCGCCTTGGCCGCGGTCGGAGGACACGCAGTGCCGATCGTGGGTCGCTGCCCGGACCTGTAGGCCGAGGCTATGACGGGTCCAAGCTCATCCATCACCGTATGGTTCCCGGGGAGCACCACATGGGCCAGAAATTCGGACTCCAGCGTTGCAACGCCCGCTGTCGCTGCCGCGAGTTTGGCATCCGTCGACAGGGCTAAGGCGTGCCAGAAGCGACGGGCATCGAGTTCGAGCACTCGTGCGGAAGCGTCCCGGCCGGGGACCTCGGAGACTCCATCCGGAGCAGTAGCGTGCGCCTTTGCCGGCACCAGCGGAAGCACCATCCGGAATTGCCTTCCGCAGGCCCTGAACGAAATAGCGTTCAGATGGCCACGTTGGCTGAAAATAATCTCGGTTGCCCCAAAGTTCAGCAGGGAACGTTCGATGTGTTCCCGTGAAGCACCGACGCTAATGGAATCACCCCGCGTGTAAAAACTCCGGGAGTCGTAAATTGCCACACCTCCAACTATCCCCCGCCGAGCCGTCTTCTCAGCAACGTGCGGATCTGTTTGTTTGCTTCTTGAGCGGGCCCACATGATTCGGGCACGAGGGAACCGGCCGGCCTCAATCCTGGGTGGCCGCCGGCAGCAGTTCAGGGCTGCACGGAGTCGAAGAACCGATAGGGCGGCTGCGCCATGGAAGGTTCTTCCGGGTGTGTTTTGGATCGGATGAAATCGATATTTTCCTGCGACAGGACCGTTTCGCCGTGTCTATCAGAATCGGCGTTCTCTCCGGATTCGGCATTGATTTCGGCCGAGATGGTCCGGGGTAGAACTACACAACCAGGGTTGTCGATAAACCACTGCTTGCTGGCCGGAGACAGGCGGTGCCAGTGTTCCTCAAGATGCATGGAAGTCATTGTTTCCTTTTCCGTTGCGGGTCGTTCCAGGACGATGCTTTCTCGGCCCCCAACTACGTGCCGAGAAAGCAACCCGCGGCGCAGAATTCGCGCCAGTGCGCCTGGGAGTATTCGTCGAAGCTGATGTCGGCCGCGGACCGGCGGACTGCTTCGATTCGCTGCTCTTCGAGAAGCCCCAAAGTATCCAGTTCTTCTGATCTATGCGCGCGTTCCGCGTCGGCTTGCACTGAGATCTCGCGCAGGATCGTGCCAACCAGGTGCGCAAGACCTGACTTAAGGTCCTGCAGATTGGTGTTGGTAATGAGGAGGCGGCGGTCAGAGACTCGCAGCTCGACGTCGCTGTAGCCCTCTTCCGCCAAGCGCCGGGTGACGCTCTGATCATGAAGCAGGTCCAGTTCCCGGGGCTGGGGCCTACGGGAGAAGACGACAGGGACAATGTATCGAGACGCGGCCTTCGCCGTGCCGAGGTCGTGAGGCAGGGCGGAGGCGAGAACCCCGCTGAGGGCGAGTCTCCCCACGGTTTGGACGGGCTGTACTGGGGTGGTGGTCATGGCATAGCGCCAACATTTCTTGGAGATGCGCAGTCGACAACGCCGGAAAACGGGCGGATCAACGGCGGCTGGAGGTCGACGAACCCGAAACCGGGCCTATCGGTAGGGAGGGCAGGGCCGCAAGAGTCCGGCCTGCACGCGGCAGAACGGTGGGGCCGCCCTCGTCATCCCAGCTCATCACCACGAGGTTGCAGTGACCGGATGTCGCAGCCGCATGGTGCCGGCGGCGGGCGCGGAGCTAGTTTCAAATAGTCGGAATACCGGATGTCCAGTCAGGCCGTCCCGATACTCTGACTGTACGCCCTCGTCCGCTGAGATAGGTGGAAACTGACACATCAATGGTCAAGCGGTGGGTTCGGATCGCCCGGCGGTCCACCATCCAGCGACTGGGGCAAGGCCTCAGGAGTCACACGACTGCCAAGGCCCCCTTGGCGCTCTCCACCAGCACGTGCGTTGCCGCCGGAAGGTGAAGGACCTCGCCGTCGATCTGGCACGGAACGGCGTCCCTCGTGGTGAAGGCGTAACTGCTCACGCTTGGCTGGTGGCCGAGGCCCAGCGTCACAGCCCGCAGCGTCATCAACGCCATCTTCCACCGCCCGGCATGTGGCAGCGTCACCACCTCGAACATGCCGTCGTCCGGAGTGCCCATTTCGCTGACCGTTCCGTACTTGGCCATCCGGGAAATGTTGGCAAGGATCAGGCTGTCAAAGCGCGCAGTGGCTCCGTCTCCCCGAATGAGCTCAAACGGACTCAACGCCGAAAGGGTGCGGGCCACGGATATGAGTTCGAGGATTTTTCCCTTGCGGCCCTTCTCGATGCCGATCGCCATCAAGGGTGTGAGTCCGAAGCCTATATACGAATGGGCGTACTGCGTCTGCTCGCCGTGTTCCCCGCTGAATCGGATGCGCAACAAGTCGATGTGGCGGATCCGGCCTTCACGCACGGCAGCAGGCAACGAACGCGCGGGCATGCTGCGGTGATGATCATTGGCGTTGCCGGCCGCGACGACGGTACACACAGCCCTGCTGTCGCGTACATCCATGACCCCGTTGACGACCTCGTGGTACCCGCCGTCGCCGCTGATGGAAACAATAAGGGGCGCACCCCTGGCGGCCGCGGACCGCGCCAGCTCCCGGGCATGCCCGGCGAACTCCGACGGCATCGACTCAACCGGCAGACCCGGCAATCCGTCAGCCAGGCTTCGCCGCACCTCATCGATCCTGGCACCCATCCCGGGCTTGCCGGGATTGAAGATCAGGACAATCCGGTCAAAGCGCTCGGCGGCTACCCGCTCATCAATCATGGCTGCCCTTCCACGCCGCTGTTACCGAAACAGTCACACCCCTGTCCCATGGGCGCCGTGCAGCTCGGCCCCACCGGCTTTCAGACCATCATGACACTTCTGCGGGTGATGCTCCCCGCCGAGTACCGCAAGCTCGCCTTCTCGTTCCCGCGGGCCAAGCCGAGGCGGCGTCGCCGTCGTCAGCCCCTGGTCGCACCGTCCTTCACGTGCGCCTCAAGGACGTCACGGATGCTGGTCCACGCCTGCGGCCCGTAGCGGTCGTTGTTCACGTGATGCAGCTGGCCCTCGCCACTGAACATACTGACGAAATATTGCATACCCTGCCAGGCAGGGAACGTCGCGTCCTCGTCCCTTGATATGCGACGTCCGATCCGGGCCATGCCGGACAGCAATCCCGTGGTGCCCGCCCACTGGGTGCTGAACGCGGCGCCGGTGAGCTCTGTCATAATCCGCGCGATATCCCGGGCTGTCACCCGGCTCCCGGCCACCTCGACGACGCGTGGCGCGGCGTCGTCCAGTGCCACGCGAGCGACGGTGCGGGCGACGTCGTCTTTGGTTGTGAAGTCGAGCAGCTGGTCGGGCGAGGACCAGTAGAGGACCTTGTGCCTCCTGAACAGGATCATTGGAGCCTGCCCGGTCAGCATGTCCGCGAAGGCCCCGTTGAGCACGGACGTGGCCCGGAGCGGAGTGGCATCGACGGCGGCGGCGAACTCCCGGCGCAGCTCGAAGTTGCGGTTGCTGCCAGGGGTTACCCGGCGGTAATCAGCCGAGTAGTCGGACGGGATGAAGCGTGCCACACCGGCCTCAACGGCCGCAGCCAGCAGCGCCTCCTGGGCGTCGACGATGACGGAGCGCGCGCCGCTGACGGCAGACACGACGACGTCGGCGCCGCGGAGGGCGTCGACGAGGCCGGTGTGGTCCGTATAGGCCGCCGCGCGAACCTCAACGCGGTCACACCCGCCGTATTGCGCCTGAGCGGCGCCGCCGCCTGGGCGGGTCAAAACACGAACAAGGACTTCGGCGTCGGCGGCGAGCAGCTCGCGGACGATCCGATGGCCGAGATCACCGGTGGCTCCGGCAACGAGGACAGTGGTCATGAGGTTGCTCTTCTCTGTTCGTTTGGCGGGGCGTTCAATGCGTAAAAACATGCCCTGAGGTATCAACAGGCCGGGCGTCACGCCCAAGGGAATCGCTTGTCCCACCGGATAGACCGCGAGCTGGGCCACGGAGGGCGGGAAAGCTGGCCCCGACTGGCCCCAAGACCGCCCTGCGAGTACATCAAAGCAGGCTATCCACTGGATTCACCGCATGATTCCGGTTCTCTTGACCTGCGTGGCTGGGGATTCCTTCTGGCAGCTCATCACCCGATCCTACGCGCGGAGGCCGGGCGGTTCCCCTCTGTGCTGCCCTCCAGTCATCACCGACCCGCCTGGTCCATCACGACTTTCGGGGCCAGTGAATCTTCCCTCTGGCACGCTCCGGTTCATTCGCCGTTGGCGGTTCCCTCGATCCAATCGACGGCTTAGTCGGAAAGATAAATTCCTTCGGGATTTTGTTCCCCGATCCACCAGGCGTTCGATGCAACGTCGCCGCCGGCGGCCGCGATCTTGATCACGACATCAGCGGCGATAGCCTCGCCGTTGTGTTCGATCAGCCACGCCCGTGCATCGGCGTCCAAATTTGGCCACCACTCGATGGTGTTCATCCTGTCATTCTCCGCCCCGGTGTAGCGGATGGATAGCCACAGAGATCGAGCAGCGCCGCGAGACCCAACATGGTGGCCCGTAGGCCGGCCGTTGGTCCAGGGTCCGCTGCGGGACCCTGAACCAACCATCGCGTCAGTCGTGGGCGAGGACCGTGTTGATCAGCTTGATGAGCTCGGCCGACGCCGTTTGAGTCACCGCCGGCCCCGCCTTCACCGCAGTGATGGCGAGATTGCCCTTGACGCCGGTGACGGTCAGTGCGGTCTGGGCTTGTCCGGTGGCAAGGTGCTGGGTGGTGAGCGCCGCAAAGGACGCGTCGCCGTCGGACTTGGCGTCAACGGGCGTGGTCTCAGTGGTTATTTTCTGGCCGCCCACCTCGATGGTGAACGACTTGCACGGAGCGGCCGCAGCCTGTGAGGCAGCAAGCTGTTGGGTCATGGTTTTGGTGTCCTTCAGTGCGATGACCGTCACCGCGATCGTCGTTTTGTCGGCCGCGGAGATGGACGTGCCTCCGGCGTAGGTACTGCCGTCCGGGACATTGGCGTTGCTGTCGACGAGAGGTTTGCAGGTTTCGGGGCTCACCACTGCGGTCTTGAGCAGCTCTTTGGCCCTGAGAATGCCTTGATCGATCTGCGCGGCCGGAACGACGGTCAGGGGCTGGCCCTGGTCATCCCTGAGCGTGGAGAGCAAGCCGCTGAGGTCTGCGTTGCTGAAGGTCTTCACGGGGGTCGGTGTGGACGAGGATGGCTGGGCCGCCGCCGGCGTAGCCTCCGCCGTCGCGGTACCTCCTCCGGTGCCGGACCCCGTTCCGCAGCCGGTGAGGGAAAGCAAGGCGGCCGTGATGATCGCCGCCGTGGTGGATGTTCGCTGCATGAGGCGTCCCTTCTCGGATCACCGGTCCGCCTCCCGATCCGGGGGGCGCGCTCCGGCACCACCCGGATGCGGTGCCCCGATAGGAGCCGGACCGTGCGGCGTCTAGCTCAACGCAGGTAAGCAGCACGCGGGTCCGGGCCCCGCAGACTCAACGGCAGGTGCAGCGCGTCCCCCTCGCGCGCCGCTCGCTGGCGCGATGGCGCCCAAACTATCCAAAGCGACGGCGAGGCAACAGAGAGTGCACTACTTGTTTTTTTGGCCGCCCGACGCAAGTAGGGACGCTACTCAGCCGGCCCTCTGTTCTTCGTCAGGTCCTCGGCCACCATGACCAAAATGCCGCTCGGACCGCGGAGGTACGTGAGCTTGTAGATGTCCCGGTACGTTGCCACCCCGCGAAGCGGATAGCAGCCGTGCCGGGACGCTATGTCCAGCGCCGCGTCGATGTCGTCCACGGAGAACGCAACGCGGTGCATGCCAATCTCGTTGGGCAGGGTGGGGCCTGTCTCGATGGCGTCGGGGTGGAGGTATTCGAAGAGCTCGATCTGCCCGTGCCCGTCCGGCGTCGTCAGGACGGCGATTTTGGCGTGGTTACCGTCGAGGCCGACGGCGGTGTCCGCCCACTCCCCCGCAATGGTGTCCCGGCCGACAAGTTCGAGGCCCAAGTCAACAAAGAAGGCGATCGCCGCCTCGATGTCGCGGACGGCAATCCCAACGTTCTCCAGTTTGATCGTCATCCTCCGCATGCTACCCACCGACGTGCTGCGCATGTGGGAAAGCCCTGATTCAAGGCGGCCCGCAGGCCCCGGGCTAGACTGATGACCTAGGGGGAAGTCATGGAATGGATTCTTTTAGGCATTGCCGCTCTGGTCATTATCGTTGCATCTATTTGGCGCGATGTCTCAAGAAAGTCGCTACGGCCGCCAGCGGTATCGGGCCCGGATTCGGAACGGGCGCTTCGCGACTTTCACCGCGGCCAGACCCTGGGCAATTCACATTTTGTCGGCCTGGATAATACGGGCCACCGCCGATAATCCCGGGCCGCAGCGGGTCGTAACCGCGGAAGTATCCGCCGCCCTAATCCAACGGCGTTACGGCGCACTGACTGTTTATGCGATTTTGGTGAAGGCGCCAGCCACATGCCGGCGGAATCCCATTCGCCTCACCGTAAGGTTGTGCCCAATGGACCAGGAAAGGGCGCATGTTGTGAAAGCGGACGAAGTGACTGTGGGGTGTTATCCGCGCGACGACGTCTCCTGGGCGAAAGATGGCAGGGTCCGGGAAGGTAGCGCCACGATTTTGGTCCGCCAGGCTGACGGGACCCTGGAGCCTTCAGGAGAAGTCGTCTTGGGCGAACTGCGCATCCTGCATCCTGATGTGAAGGTGGGTGGCGAGTTTGTCATCGAGCTACGCGCCCGTTTCGACTCGGAGACATTCCACCGTCGGGTGACCTTCGTCGCCAGTGGTGACGAGGCCCGTGACGTCTTCATATCGGCGGTCGGGCCCGGCGGGCATGCTGAGCCGAAGGCCGGCCCATTTAAGCGGAGGCGGTACTCGGGCTTCGAGTTTGGAGTGATGGTCATGGGCGCAACAACCGAGAAGGGTACCCGGATCGGAGACGTCTTGGGCCCGCTCATCGAGCATGGACCCAACGATGGCGTCGGGGCCGCCGCTTCTGCCTAGCAGCGGCAAGAGCCGTTGTTGGCGCCGACGCTGCTGTCGTGGCTCAGTCACGGAGCGGTGACCCGACAACCTCGAATCGGAACCCTCCAAATGCGCCGGACAGTAGCGGGCGTGCGAGGGCGATAGACGCCTGAACCTCCGGCAATGTGAGGGACGACCGATGCGCCTCCTCGTTTTCCCACAGCTCCACGACAAACACGGTGTCCGGGTCATCCTCGTTGACTCCCACCTCGTAGGCAAGGCAGCCGACCTGCCGAAGGGTCTCGCTGCGCCGCGTCAAATGACGCACCAGTTCGTTGCGCTTACCAGAGACTGTGCCAAGCGTTCCCACATTCGCAAATGTCATGGCCCCACAGTAGTAGGACAGTGCACGATTCACGGCGCATGTCTTCGGAGCATCAGCACGGCCTGCGGACCCCGCTTCATTGATCCAGACGATGCGGGCCGGGGCGCCGTGTAGTTTGAGGTCTTCGAATTGGGGAAAACATATGGTTCTTAAGTTTATCGCTCGACCTTTGCCGGCTGCATTTGATGACGCATATGCGGTCATAAGGAGAAGTAACCCGCTGCGATAAGGAATGACCTGACCGCGCCCGTATGCCGGTCCCCCACTGCGACAACCGAGGTTTGACGTACGACACTGCGGAATACTCGTTCAGGATGTCCCGTGCAGGCCGCCCGCAATCTGCCGGGCGGAGATGCCCTAAAGGGAATCCGGCGCCGGACTATCGACTTCGTCTCCACCCGCTCTTAGTCCGGCTCGCTGACTCTGCCAATGGTGGAGTATCGCTGGGCGAGGCTGGTGAAGGCTGAGGTGAGTTCGGGGGGACCTACGACTTCCATGTGCGCTTCAAATTTTCCAAATGAGGCGGCCAGCGCTTCCCAGGACCAGGCTCCTGCTTCGAGGCTGCAGGTTCGGGCATCGATGGCGGTAACTGTTCCGTCGTTGGCGAAGGGAAGGACTTTCTGCGCGGGGAGGTGAAGAATGACTGTGCCGCGGCATTGCCACTGATTGAGATGGGACCCTTTGAAGCGGGCGGAGACAAAGTCCTTGACGTCGCCGCCAGGTACCGTGCGAGGGGTGAAGCGGGCGCCACGGGGTTCACGGGGGTGGAGCCGATCGATTCTGTAGAGGCGCCAGTCGCTTCGGTCCAGATCCCAGCCCACCAGGTACCACCGCCCGTGAGAGCTCACCAGGTGATGGGGTTCCGAGCGGCGGGGCGTTGGCGCCTGATTTCCAGTCTCGGAGGTGTCTTCGTCTGCGGCGTAGTCGAAGCGAAGGGATTCCCGGTCACGGATGGCGTTAGCCACAGTGACAAGGGTATTCAAGGAGACGTTTCTCGGCGCGGCGTCGCCGGGGCGCCCGACGGGCGTGACTGTGAGCGCATCGAGTCGGCGCCGGAGCCTTGAGGGCATGACTTGGCGGACAGTGCCAAGGGCGCGGATTGCGGCTTCTTCAATTCCCGCGCCGAGGGCGGGGGCTGCCTGCAGGGCAATGGCCACGGCGAGGGCTTGATCATCGTCGAAGAGCAGCGGTGGCAGCTCTCTGCCGGCGTTGTCGAGACGGTACCCGCCGTCCGGACCCATGGTGGCCTGGATGCTGTAGCCCATCTCACGCAACCGGTCGATGTCTCGGCGGACGGTACGGTCACTGATCTTCAGCCGGGTGGCAAGGAGTGACCCTGGCCAGTCCTGCCGGGTCTGCAATAGAGACAGCAGATTCAGCAGCCGTGAAGTCGTTGTCATGCACTCCAGCATAATCGGAGGTCTAGGACACAACCTGACCTAAACACCTGTAATGCTGGTTCCATCGAGCCGGTAGGCCGAATTCACCGAGGAGCCCAATGACCATTCAAACAACCACACACCTCAACTTCCGAGGCGACGCACGCCAAGCACTGGAGTTCTACCAGTCCGTATTCGGCGGACACACCGTGCTGAACACCTACGCTGACTTCGGCATGCCAACTGAACTACCCGGGGCCGACAAGATCGTCTTTGGCCTCGTCGGAGCGGAAAACGGTTTCCGCGTGATGGGATACGACATTCCCGGCCAAAGCGGAAACACGATTGTCGGAGGCGGCTCCACCCGCCGTGAGAACAACACCACTGTCACCGACCAGGCCTTTTTCGTCGCCATCGAATCCGACGTCCTCCAAGAGCTTCAGGGTTTTTGGGACGCGCTGGCCGTTGATGCCACCATCATCGAACCGCTTGCCGCTTCGAAGTGGAGCGCTGGTTTCGGGATGCTTACCGATCAGTTCGGTGTTACCTGGAGCTTCAGCGTCACTACCGCCTAATTGCTCCAAACGCCGTGGCGCGGGGTCCAGTCGACTCCCGCCACGGCCTCCGCAGCTGCGCACCACCCTCCATGAAAAGAGAATCATGTTCCCTGCCCGCTCTGACTTCACTTGGTCCGCGCACCCGGCCAACGCCGGTGCCCTGGTGGGCGGCAACGACACGACCCGCTGTGAGCCAGGGAAGCCATGATCCACTCCCATTTGACCGTGGCAGACGCCAGTGCATGGAGGGAGTGGTTGAACGAGAACGAGCACACTAGCGACGGTGTGTGGTTGACCCTCGCCAAGAAGGACACCAGTACCCCAACAACACTCACGTACACCCAAGCACTTGAGGAAGCGCTGTGCAGCGGGTGGATCGATGGACGCAAGAATAAGATCGATGCCCGAACGTACAGCCAGCACTTCACTCCGCGCCGGGCACGATCCATGTGGTCAGAACGCAACATTGAAATTGTCGGTGCACTTACCGCTGCGGGCCGCATGCGCGAACGCGGTCACGCCGAAGTAGCTCTCGCCCAGACAGACGGGCGCTGGGACCGGGCCTATGCTGGGCCCGCGTCAATAGAGGTACACGACGACTTGCGCTGCGCTCTCCGCACAGCGCCCGATGCAGAGGCTGCCTTCAATGCCCTCACGAGCGGCGCCCGCTATCGGATACTGCTCGATGTAACCACCGCCCGGACAAGAGGTCTGCGTGCGAACCGCATCGCCAGGCACCTCGCAAAACTCGCGACGCCAGCGCAGGTGACCTAAACACGCCATCCTCACCACAAAAGGTTCGGTAAAGCCCAGCCCGATCTATCGGACTTCGAACCCCGCGTCGCGGATCGCGGTTTTGACCTGGGCGATCATGTTTAGCGGGCCGAAGTGGAAGACGGAGGCGGCCAGGACGGCGTCGGCCCCGGCGGCCACTGCCGGCGGGAAGTGCTCGGGCCGGCCGGCGCCGCCGGAGGCGATCAGCGGGACCTTGACGGCGGCTCGGGCCAGCCGGATCAGTTCCAGGTCGAAGCCGTCCTTGGTGCCGTCGGCGTCGATGGAGTTGAGTAGGATCTCCCCCACTCCCCTGTCCGCGGCCTCCCGCGCCCACTCGAGCGCGTCGATGCCGGTGCCCTGACGGCCGCCGTGGGTGGTGACCTCGAAGCCGGAGGGCGTGGGCTTGGACCCGGGCCGGGTGCGGCGGGCATCCACGGAGAGCACCAGCACCTGCGAACCGAAGTGCCGGGTGATCTCGTCGATCACGTCCGGCCGGGCCACGGCGGCGGTGTTGATCGCCGCCTTGTCTGCACCATAGCGCAACAGCTTGTCCACCTCGGCCACCCCGCGGACTCCGCCGCCCACGGTGAGCGGGATAAAGACTTCCTCTGCGGTGCGCCGGACGACGTCGAACGTGGTCTCACGGTTGCCCGAGGAGGCCGTGACGTCGAGGAAGGTCAGCTCGTCCGCGCCGCCGTTGTCGTAACGGTGGGCCAGTTCCACCGGGTCACCGGCGTCGCGCAGGCCCTCGAAGTTGATGCCCTTGACCACGCGGCCGGCGTCGACGTCCAGGCACGGGATGACGCGGACGGCTACTGACATGACTGCTCCTGCTGTTGACGTGCTGTTCGGGGGCCCTGGCTGACCTAAGACCGGCTGACTTAGATCCGGCAGGCGTGGATGCTGCTGACCAGAATGGCGCGCGCGCCCAGGTCGTAGAGCTCGTCCATGATCCGGTTGGTGTCCTTCTTCGGCACCATCGAGCGCACGGCAACCCAGTCGGAGTCGCGCAGCGGAGACACCGTGGGCGACTCCAGGCCCGGGGTCAGCGCGGCGGCCTGCTCCACGAGCTCGTTGCGGATGTCGTAGTCCATCAGCACATACTGGCGGGCCACCAGCACGCCCTGGAGACGGCGGATGAGGATCTCGACGGCGGGGTTCTGCTCGCCCTTGCGGCCGATCAGCACCGACTCGGACTTCAGGATCGGTTCGCCGAAGATCTCCATGCCGGCGGCCTTGAGCGTGGTCCCGGTCTCGACCACGTCGGCGATTGCGTCGGCCACACCCAGGCGGACCGAGGATTCAACCGCACCGTCCAGGCGGACCACCTTGGCGTTGATGCCGCGCCCGGCCAGGTAGCCGCGGAGCAGCCCGTCGTAGCTGGTGGCCAGGCGCTTGCCCTCGAGCTGGTCGATGGAGCTGAAGTCACCCACCGGGCCGGCAAAGCGGAACGTGGAGGCGGCGAAGCCGAGCGGCAGCAGCTCCTCGGCGTCGACCTCGGCGTCCAGCAGCAGGTCGCGGCCGGTGATGCCGACGTCGAGCGTTCCCTGCCCGACGTAGACGGCGATGTCGCGCGGGCGGAGGAAGAAGAATTCGATGTCGTTGTCCGGGTCGACCATGACCAGTTCGCGGCTGTCGCGGCGCTGGCGGTAACCGGCCTCGGCGAGCATGGCCGAGGCGGCTTCGGACAGGGATCCCTTGTTCGGGACGGCAACTCTCAGCATGGGAGGTTTCTTTCTGGGTGGATCGTCATGGGGTAACAGGCACTGCGGGCCACGGGCTACTCCGCGTCCGCCGGCGTGGGCCGGGGACGCGGAACCGCGTGGCTAGAGATGCTTGTAGACGTCTTCCAGGGTCAGTCCCTTGGCGAGCATCAGGACCTGCAGGTGGTACAGCAGCTGGGAGATTTCCTCGGCTGCGGCCTCGTCGGATTCGTACTCGGCAGCCATCCACACTTCGGCGGCTTCCTCCACGACCTTCTTGCCGATGCCATGGACGCCGGACTCAAGTTCGGCGACGGTGCGGGAGCCTGCCGGACGGCTGGCGGCCTTCTCACTCAGTTCTGCGAACAGCGACTCGAAATTCTTCACACCCTCCAGCCTACTTGCTCGGGGCATAGCCCCGCCTGCCGGGTCTCCTGATGACTCCCCTGATGTGAGGGATTCCACAGCCTAGCGGTACTGCTTGAGCGTGACGGCGGAGGCGACGGCGGCGGTGAACGCCTCGTGTCCCTTGTCCTCGTTCGAGCCGGGCAGGCCCGCCCGGTCGATACCCTGCTGCTCCGTGTCGCAGGTCAGGACGCCGAAGCCCACCGGCGTGCCGGTGCGGACGCTGACCTCGGTCAGGCCCATGGTGGCCGCCTCGCAGACGTATTCGAAGTGCGGGGTGCCGCCGCGGATGACGACGCCGAGGGCGACGACGGCGTCGAAGTGCGGCGCCAGCCGGGCGGCGGCGACGGGCAGTTCGAAGGTGCCCGGCACGCGCAGGACGGTGGGATCGTCAATGCCGGCCTCCTTGGCCGCGCGGAGGGCACCGTCGAGCAGGCCGTCCATGATGGCGGTGTGCCAGCTGGCGGCAACGATGGCCACCTTGAGGCTGCCGGTTTCCGCGGACTGGGTGGTCAGGTCGATCGTGGGGGCGCCGTGGCCGCTCATAGGGTGTCCTTGCTGTTGGTTCTGTGGGGAGAAAGTGGGTGGGAGGAGGTGCGGCCTAGCCGGCCTGGACGCCGGATTCGACGCCGGCGCCGGCACCGGCTCCGGCACCGGCTCCCGGGTCCAGCGCGGCCGGCTGCATGTCGAGGACCAGGCGGTGGTCCATCCGGTCCTTCTTGGTCTGCAGGTAGCGGAGGTTCTGCTCGCGGGAGGGCACCTCGGTGGGGACCATTTCGACCACGTGCACGCCGGCCTGGGCCAGCCGGTCCTGCTTGTCCGGGTTGTTGCTGAGGAGCCGGACCTCGTTCAGGCCCATCTCCGCCAGGATCTGGGCCGCGGCCTGGTAGGAGCGGGCGTCCACCGGCAGGCCCAGCTGCTCGTTGGCCTCGACCGTGTCGAAGCCGGCTTCCTGCAGCGCGTAGGCCCGGATCTTGTTCGCGAGGCCGATGCCGCGGCCTTCCTGGCCGCGCAGGTAGAGCAGGGTTCCGCCGTGCTCGTGGATCAGTTCCAGGGCGTAGGCCAGCTGCTCGCCGCAGTCGCAACGGTAGGAGCCGAACACGTCGCCGGTGAGGCACTCCGAGTGCAGCCGGACCAGCGGCGCCTTGCCATCGGTGGCGGGCAGCGGCGAGCTGACCGCCAGGTGCTCGGCACCGGTTTCCAGGTCCGTCCAGGCCTGGGCCACGAATTCGCCGAAGGCGGTGGGAAGCTGCACGATCGGGCCGCCGCTGACCGGATGCGGCTGCTGCGCCGGGGTGGCCGGCTGCGCTGGGGAAGTCGTCATTGTTTCTCCTCTGTCCAAGGTCCTAGGCGGAGGCCGCCGCGTGGCTACCGGTGTTCCCGGCCTCAAGGTACGCCACCAGGTCGGCGATCGAGATCAGCGGGCAGCCGTGCTCCAGCGCGAAGCTCCGAAGTCCGTCCAGCCGCATCATCTCTCCGTCGTCGTGCACTACTTCTGCGATCACACCGACGGGTTCGACGCCGGCCAACCGGCACAGCTCGACGGCTGCTTCGGTATGGCCGGGCCTCTCCCGCACACCCCCCTTAACGGCGCGGAGCGGGAAAACATGCCCGGGCCGGGTCAAGGACCTGGGTTCGCTGGTGGGATCGGCCAGAATCCGGGCCGTGAGGGCCCGATCCGTGGCGGAAATTCCGGTGCTGACGCCGATCGCGGCGTCGCAGGAGACGGTGTAGGCGGTGCCCTTGGCATCCTCGTTGATGGTGACCATCGGGGGCAGTGCCAGGGCGTCGGCGCGGTCGTCCTCCAGCGGCACGCAGATCACGCCGGAGCTGTGCCGGATGGTCCAGCCCATCAGCGCCGGGGTGGCGTGCGCGGCGGCGAAGATGATGTCGCCCTCGTTTTCGCGGTCCTCGTTGTCGACCACCAGCACCGGCCGGCCCTCCGCCATGGCGCGGACGGCGTCCTCGATGGGGTCCAGCACCGGGGCGCCCGCGCCGGCGGCGCGGACGGCGTCCTCTTGGCGGTTCTGCAGCGTGCTCATGATGCGTCCTCTCCGGCGGTGCGGGCGGGGGCGAAGGCCAGGAGCCGTTCGGTGTACTTGGCCAGCACGTCCACCTCCAAGTTCACAGGCGCGCCGATCTCCTTGGCACCGAGCCCGGTTTCGGCCAGCGTGGTGGGGATCAGGCCCACCTCGAACCATGGCTCGGACGCCGGGGCGGGGCTGACCGCGGTGACGGTGAGGGAGACGCCGTCGACGGCGATGGAGCCCTTCTCGGCGATGTAGCGGGCCAGCGGCGCGGGCACACCGAAGCGCAGCCGGTCCCAGTTGCCCAGCGCCTCGCGCTCCAGGAGCTGTCCGACGCCGTCGACGTGGCCCTGCACGACGTGCCCGTCCAGCCGGCCGCCCGCCGGGAGGCAACGTTCCAGGTTGACCCGGTCCCCCGCGGCAAGGCTGCCAATGGTGCTCCGGACCAGGGTCTCGCCCATGACATCGACGCTGAAGTCGGTCCCGTCGATGTCCGTGGCGGTCAGGCAGACGCCGTTGACGGCGATGGAGCCGCCGTGGGCCAGGCCCTCGGTGCTGGTGGGTGCGTGCAGCCGGAGGGTGGCGCTGGTGTCCCCGTCGCGGGCGACCGAGAGTACTTTTCCTTGTTCGGCGATAATTCCGGTGAACATCAGTTGCCTCCTGGGGCGGTGACCGCGGCGTGGCGCGGGGTGGTCTCAGATGAAGAAGGGGTGGCTGTCTCGGCGCCCGGGTGGGCGGAGCGGGGCCGCAGGTGCAGCCGCAGGTCGCGGCCGAGCCGCTGCACGGAGCCGCCGGTGGCCTCGTCCCAGTCCCAGTGCTGGGCGTCGGCAAGGGTGCCGATGCCGAGGTCCTCGAGGGCGGCCGTGCCGGAGCCCAGCAGGGTGGGCGCGAGATAGAGGATCAGCTCGTCCACCAGGCTGGCGGACAGGAACGCGCTGAGAATCCTGGAGCCGCCCTCGACCATCAGGTGCCGGACGCCGGCGTCGAACAGTTGGTCCAGCGCCTCGGCCGGCTCGCGGGTGGGCAGGTGCAGCACCTTGCCGTCGTCGCCGTGCACGGCGGCGTCCTCCGGGATGCCCCGCAGACCCATCACGGCGCGTAGCGGCTGCTTGTCCGCGTTCCGGCCGTCGGGGGTGCGGGCCGTCAGCCGCGGGTTGTCCACCAGGACGGTCTGCGTGCCCACCAGGATCGCATCGATCCGGCCGCGCAGGGCGTGGTTATCTTCAAGCGACTCGGGGCTTGAGATCCACTGGCTGGTGCCGTCCGCGGCGGCGATCCTGCTGTCGAGGGTCTGGGCGATGTGCAGGGTGACGAACGGCCGTTGGGCGGCGACGGCGTCGAACCACCGCCGGTTGAGCTCCAGTGACGTCTTTTCGGCAAGGCCGGAACGGACGGTGACGCCGGCGGCGCGCAGCGTGGCCGCTCCCCCGGCGGCGGGATCATGCGGGTCGTCCACGGCGTAGACGACGTTGGCGATGCCGGCGTCGATGATGGCCCGGGCGCAGGGGCCGGTGCGGCCCACGTGGTTGCAGGGCTCGAGGGTAACCACCATGGTGGTTCCCGTGAGGTCGAACCCGGCCAGCTTCGCCTGCTCGATCGCGTCGGCCTCGGCGTGCGGGGTGCCGGCGCCGCGGTGGTAGCCGGTGATCAGCGGGGACCCGTCGGGGGCGATGATGACGGCTCCCACCAGCGGATTTGCGCCGCGGGGACCGAGGGCGGCCGCGGCGAGGGCGGCGTCCATGGCCGCCGATTCGGCTGCGCTGAAGTCAGGTGTGGTGTGGTGAACGCTCATCGGCCGCCCGCCCGGTCCCGGAGGACCGCGGTGCGGTTGAAGAGCCATCGCAGGGGGTTCATGTGTCTGTCTATACCTTTCCTCTGAACCGCGATGGCTCCGGGGGTATACGACAGC
The DNA here is from genome assembly GCF_040686595.1 of Arthrobacter sp. NPDC080082. NCBI lineage: Bacteria > Bacillati > Actinomycetota > Actinomycetes > Micrococcales > Micrococcaceae > Arthrobacter > Arthrobacter sp. NPDC080082. Next base: position 234,967 of record NZ_JBFBKQ010000005.1, read on the forward strand.
ACAGTGCCGCGGCGCGAAAGGGCGCCGCAGTAACAGCTGTACGTGCTTCTCTCATCCAGACTTTAACTGTCGGTACCGGAATTCCACCGGTTCAACCGTCCGCCGTTGCCCTCCTGTGGGAAGGCGCCGGCTCGCGGGTCGCGGACTATCACCGCCGGTTCGGACTTACACCGACCCCGGAGCACGTATGTGTGTAGCTATTCTGACACAACCGCGCCTGGCGGCCGGGTATTCCGGGCCCGCGGCCGTCACCGGACGAAACAGGCGCGGGGTCGTCCAGAAGCCGCAGCGTCGTCCAGACGCTCGGTCCGGTGTTAGCGCTTTCCGGCCTCGCGGAGCCGCTCGATCGCCTCAGCCGGATCGTCGGCCCCATAGACCGCGGAACCGGCGACGAAGACATCCGCCCCCGCCTCGGCAGCCCGCCAGATGGTGTCCTCGGTGATGCCGCCGTCGACCTGCAGCAGCACGTCCAGGCCGGACGCGTCGATGGCCGCGCGGGCCCGGCGGATCTTGGGGAGGGTCAGTTCCAGGAACTCCTGGCCGCCGAAGCCGGGCTCCACCGTCATGATCAGGATCATGTCCAGTTCGCCGAGCATGTCGAAGAACGGCTCGACGCCGCTGCCCGGGCGCAGCGCCAGCCCGGCCTTTGCTCCCCTGGCCCGCAATTCGCGCGCCAGCTTCACCGGAGCGATGGACGCCTCGGCGTGGAAGGTCACGGAGGCGACGCCGGCGTCGGCATAGGCCGGTGCCCAGCGGTCCGCATGCTCGATCATCAGGTGGGCGTCGAGCGGGATCGGGCTGATCTCCTGCAGCCGCTGCACCACCGGAAGGCCCAGGGAGAGATTGGGCACGAAGTGGTTGTCCATCACGTCCACATGCACCGCATCCGCGGTCCGGATCTTCGCCAGCTCGGTCTGCAGGTTCGCGAAGTCGGCCGAGAGGATGCTGGGGTTGATGCAGGTGTGCGACATGGAAGTCCTTTGCTGTGGTGCCGGTGTGGTGCCAGTATGACCGCTGGATCAGGCCTTTTTGTGGATGAGCGCCAGGAACATCGCATCCGTCCGGTGCAGGTGTGGCCAGAGCTGGGCGGTCGACTCGTGGCCGGCGTCCAGGTGACCGGTGAGGCTCACGGCGTCCAGGGCGGCGCCGGCGTCGAGCAGCTCCAGGTCCTCGCGCTTGCGCAGGGCGTCGCTGACGACGGCGGTGGTCTCGGCCGGGTGCGGCGAGCAGGTCACGTAGGCGACGACGCCGCCGGGCTTGACCGCGTCGAGTGCGGATTTGAGCAGCTCCCGCTGCAGCGGACCGAGGTCGGCGAGGTCTTTGGGCGTGCGGCGCCAGCGTGATTCCGGGCGGCGGCGCAGGGCCCCGAGCCCGGTGCAGGGCACGTCGACGAGGACGCGGTCGAACTGGCCGGTCATCTCGGTGCCCACCTCGCGGCCGTCGCCGGTGCGGACCTGCCAGGTCTCGCGCGGAACGGCGCTGAGGGCCTGACTGACCAGCTTGGCGCGGTGCGGGGCGGGTTCGTTGGCCAGCAGCGTGGCGCCGTGCTGCCGGGCGAGGGCTCCGAGGAGGGCCGCCTTGCCGCCGGGGCCGGCACAGAGGTCAAGCCAGCGTTCGCCGTCGTCGTTCTTGGCTTCTCCGTGGCCTTCGGCTGCGAGGTCCACCGCGGCGAGGGCACGGGCCACGAGCTGGGAGCCGACGTCCTGGACGCGGGTGCTGCCGTCCCGGACGGAGGCGAGCCGGCCCAGGTCGCCGCCGCTGGAGAGCGCCGAGCCCTCCACCAGCTCGCCGGGGGTGGCGCCGTTTTCGAGTGCCTCGTCGAGGCTTCCGAGGCCGGGCAGGGCCACCAGGTTGACCACCGGGGCGGCGTTGTCCGCCTCGAGCAGGCTGGTGATCTCGGAGACCGGGCGGCCGTGGGCCACCAGCGACTGGCGGAAGGCCCGGACGATCCACTCAGGGTGGGCGTAGCGGATGGCGGCGCCCTTGGTCTCATCCGTTTCGCCAGCGAGCAGGAGCTCGAGCCATTCGTCGAGCGTGTGGGCGGAGACCTTGCGCAGCACGGCGTTGATCAGGCCGGAGGGGCCGGCGCCGATGACGGCTCGGGCCAGGCCGACAGTCTCGTCCAGCGCGGCATGGGCGGGAACGCGCATGGCCAGCAGCTGGTGCGCGCCGATCCGCAGGGCATCGAGGATCGCCGGATCCAGCTGGTCCAGCGGCCGGTCCACGCAGCGGGCCAGGATGGCGTCATAGGTGCCCTGGCCGCGGAGGGCGCCGTAGCTGAGTTCCGTGGCGAAGCCGGCGTCGCGCTTGTCCAGGCCGTGGTGGCGGATCCGCGCCGGGAGCACCAGGTTGGCATAGGCGTCCTCGGCGGCGACGGCGCGGAGCACCTCGAAGGCCACCAGCCGGGCCGGGTCGGCGCGACGGGTGCGCTGGGCCGGGGCGTTCTCGGTGAAGTTGCGCTTGGGTCCCCGGTTGCGTTCGCGGCCCTGCGCGTCGCGGCGCACGCCGGCGCGGGAGCTGTCGGCCCCGGCGCCGCCCTTTCCGCGCTGGCTGCCGGAGTTGCCTTGGCCGCGCTGGTTGCCCGCGCCGCCTCCGCTGCGGCCGCGGCCGTTTCCGTTCGATCCGGACTCGCTCATTCGAAGACCACGCTTTCCAGTGTTGCCTGCCCGCGCGCCCAGTCGGCGGCGGCCATCATTTTCTTGCCTGCGGGCTGTACCCGGGTCAGTTCCACGGGGTGTGAGCCGGTTCCCACCAGGACGGCCTTGCCATCCAACGCCACGTGTCCCGGCGGGAGCGCCGCTGCCTGGGGCCGCAGGCGGACGGGTTCAAGTTTGATCCGCTGGCCGTCCAGCGTGGTCCAGGCCCCCGGTTCGGGCGTCACGCCGCGGGAGCGGCGGCTGATTGCCAGCGCCGGAAGCTGCCACTCCAGGCGGCCGTCCTCGAGGGTGAGCTTCGGGGCAAGGGTGACATCCCCCTGCTGCGGGACCGCGGCGGCCTTGCCGGCGTCGACCGCGGAGAGCGTCTGGGCCAGCAACACGGCGCCGCTGTGGGAGAGGCGTTCCAGGAGTTCCCCCGCGGTGTCCTCGGGTCCGACCGACTCGGTGAGGGTGCCGTAGACGGGGCCGGTGTCCAGGCCTTCCTCGAGCCGGAAGGTTACGGCGCCGGTCACGTCGTCGCCGTCGATCAGGGCGCGCTGGACCGGGGCGGCGCCACGCCAGGCCGGCAGCAGCGAGAAGTGCAGGTTGATCCAGCCGTGGGCTGGGACGTCGAGCGCGGCCCGAGGAATCAGGCCGCCGTAGGCAACAATGGCGGCGACGTCCGGGGCGGCGGCGGCAATCCGGGCCGTCACATCGGCGTCGACCTTGGCTGCATGGATGACCTCAATCCCGAGCTCGGCCGCCCGCGCCGCCACCGGCGACGGGGTCAGGACGCGCTTGCGGCCCAGCGGCGCGTCGGGGCGCGTCAGGACGGCGACGACGTCGAACCCTGCGCCGACCAAGGCGTCAAGTGAGGGGACGGCGACGGCGGGGGTGCCAGCGAAGAGGACCCTCACTGGGCGGAACCGAAGGATGCGCCGGCGCCGAAGCTGGAGCCGACGGTCTTGGCGCGCTTCGACGTCGTCTGTTCGGTGATGGAGTCATAGTTGGCGTTGCGGATGGCGCGCAGGGCGGCCTTCCGGTCCTCACCCTCGAGACGGTCCGTGAAGAGGATCCCGTCCAGGTGGTCCGTCTCGTGCTGGAAGACGCGGGCCATCATGCCCTCGCCCTCGAGCTCCACCGGGTTGCCGTGCACGTCGACGCCGGTCACCCGCGTGTGGCGGAAGCGGCGGACGGGGAAGCCCAGGCCGGGGATGGAGAGGCAGCCCTCCACCTCGTCGGGCTGGAAGTCCTCGCTGTTGTCCAGGACGGGGTTGATGATGTGACCCTCGACGCCGCGGATCCGGTATGTGAAGACGCGCCGGCTGATGCCCACCTGCGGGGCGGCCAGGCCGGCGCCTTCGACGTCTTCCATGGTTTCGAGCATGTCCGCCACCAGCTTCTCCAGCTCGGGCCCGAACTCCGTCACGGGATCGGCAACTGTGCGCAGCACAGGGTCCCCGATGATGCGGATGTTCAAAATGGCCATGGGTGATCTGTCCTTCGAGCTGGGCGGTCAGGGATTCCATCCAGTTTAGTGCCAGATTCCGTGGCGGGGATTTTCCCTGCCTTGTGCATCGCCCCGCTAAAAATGTCAGACCCCCGCAGGAGACTTGGTTCATGGAAGCCATCGGGGGTTTCATCGCGGATCTCGATTCCGGACCGACGTCGGTCGCCGGAGTTTATGCGGCCCTGTCCTTGATGCGGGAGGCCGGTCCGGAGGCGGTGCGGGACGCCTACCTGCTCGATGTCCACGCGGCCGCTGACCTGGCGGACGCTGCTGAAGAGCTGTCCCGGCTCACCGAATATTGGCAACTCGTGGCCGCAGCGGCGGTGGACCGGACCAGGAAGCTTGCCGCACCGGAGGCTCAGGCCGCTCCCGGGTGGACCACCGGCTGGCAGGAGTCTGCCAAGCCGACCCGACCGGCAATCGCGGAGGCGGCAGCGACAGCGGTACCCGCGCGATTGGCGGATACCGATGAGTCCGCCGTCACCCCGTTCGCTGCCTCGGACGATGGCTATCGGAATAGCGCGGAATTCCTCCGAGCCAGGCTGCATATCCCTCTCGCCGAGGCACGGAGCAGGCTGCGGCTGGCCGAGGGGGTGTTGCCGCGGCAGGACCTCACCGGGAAACTCCTGCCGCTGGTCCACGAGGAACTCGGAGCCGCGGTGGCAGCGGGCGACGTCTCTGCGCGGTCGGCCGGCGTCACCGTGGCGGCCCTGGCAAAGGCCAAACCCGTCTGCGACACGGAAACGCTCCGGCGCATGGAACACGCCCTCACCCGCACGGCCGTCGAACAGGACCCCGATTTCCTGGTCCGGATCGCGCAGCGGTGGTTGAACGCTGTGGACCCGGACGGGAGCGAACCGTCGGAGGAGCTACTCCGGCAGCTGCAGGGCGCTTTCATCCGGAGGCGGCGGCACGGACTGCAGCACCTCGAGATTTTCGCCACGGACGAACAGTTCGAGCACCTGATCACCGTCATGAACACGGCAACGAACCCGCGGATCGGGAACGACGACGGCGGGTCCGTAACCCCTGCAGAGGGCCGCGATGGCGCCAACTGCGGAGGGCTGGGCACCGAGGGCGGCGTCTCTGGTTCACCCCCGGATGTGGACGGCGGGGTGGGACTCGACCTGCGCTCCCTTGCCCAGAAGCGGCTCGATGGACTTGTCGGTGGCTGCAAGGTTGCCTCCGGCTCAGATGGGCTACCGGCCGCCGGAGGGCTCAGGCCGCAGGTGATGGTGACTATCGACTACCGGGACCTATTGGAACGGATCGAATCAAGCGAGGGCACGGGGACCATGCTCTTCTCGGGCCCGGTCACCGCCTCGACGGTGCGGAAGATTGCGTGCGACGCGGACATCATTCCCTTGGTTCTCGGCGGTGAGGGCCGCATTTTGGACATCGGCCGGGCGTCACGGGTGTTCCCGCCGCATATCCGGAAAGCACTGGTCGCTCGGGACCAAGGATGTGCCTTTCCCGGCTGCTCCATTCCGGCGCCGTGGTGCGAGGCGCACCATATCGACTATTGGTCCAGGGGCGGCGCGACGAGCACTGACAACGGAGCGCTGCTGTGCTCGCACCACCATCACGTCGTCCACAAGGAACAGTGGGAGATCCAAGTCCGCCTGGGGGTGCCATGGTTCATCCCGCCACCGCACGTGGACCCCGGCCGAAGACCGTGCCGCAACGGATTCTTCCGTCCTGTTGCTGCCTAGCCGGTTCTTGCGTCCCGCTACCGGGGGCCGGTTCCCTCGTCCCATTGCCGCGGGACCCGCCGCAACGTCCCGCGGTCATCCGGCCGGCGCCGCGGGGCCGGCTGCTACCTCCCGCCGTTTAGTGGCTGGCGCCGCCGTCGTGACTGGGCCTGCCCGGATTGCTCTCACGAACACATGTTCAGGAAACCGGTGGCTCCCGGCCGCGAATGGAAAGTCACTGTGTGTCCCGCGGCGTCCCGGAAGACCGCTGTGGAGCCACTGACCGTCATCGTGCCGGCCTGGTAGGGGTTGTCCCAGCCGGCGGGTGGGTTGCCATTGCCGTCGTAGAGGATCTTGTCGGCGAGGAAGTACGTCCCGTCCACCAATGCCTCGCGGATACCGCAATGCGTGAAGAGGTTGAACGGCACGGCCTCAGGAGTCTCAGACGCCGGCACGGCCGTAGTGGCTGGGGCGCCCGACCGGGATGCCGGCGTGGTCGCTGGTCCAGGAGCCTGAGCGGTCGGGGATCCCGAATCCACGGTAGGTGCTGCGGATGCCGTCCCCTCTCCCGGCCCGCCGGGAGCCGCGCAACCGCTTAGCAGTGCCATCGTGAGGGCACCGACCATGCAGTGATAACGAGAGCTACGCCGAACTGTCATGCCCTAGCGTGCCTGCCGGCACCGCTTCGCGGAAGGGCGTTTCGGCCCGAAAGACGCGCTAAGGCGAAGGTTTAGCGTGCCATCGGCGGGGCGATCGGCAGCAGCGCGGGACCCGCCGCCACGGTGTCGGCCGACATCTCCCAGACCCGTCGCAGCGCGCAGAACTTCCACCAGTGATGCTTCAGCACGTTGGGGTTGGCGCGTTCCGGACGGACCTCGGTCTCGCCGATGGCCACGGCCAGCAGGATGGGCGAATCACCGTGCTGCCATGGCTCCCACTCCCCGGCCACCGGGTCAACCAGGCTCTCCTCGGCCTTCATACCGGCCACCAGCTGCATCACCACCTTGGCGTCCAGCGGCTTTACCATGCCGTCCCGCGTGGTGCCCTTGGTCTTGTAGTCGATCAGGCAGGTGCGGCCGTTGATCTTCGCTACCAGGTCGAGGGTTCCCGCGTAGCCCACGGTCTGGTTCCAGACGGTGATCTCCGGTGCGATCGGTTCGACCTGGAACAGCTCCCACCACTCGTCGAAGCGGGCCGCGAAGGCTTCCTCGCCGTTAGCCGCCAGTGCCTCGCGGGTTTCCTTCATCTGGTGCGGCCGGCCCAAGGCACGCAACGCAACCTGTTCGCAGTAGTTGTGTACCCGGTCGCCGCGCTTGGCCGCGTCGTCCCGATAGGTTTCCGCTGCCTTCGCCGCCCGGCTGACGGCCTGGCGGACCTTTGCCGGGCTGCCCAGGATCTCCGGCAGCGATGGATCTGCGGCCAGGCTGTTGGCGCCCATGTAGCCGAACCAGCCATCCAGTCCGTGCGGCTGCTGGCCGATCACTGTGGTGATCGAGGGAACCGTGAACTGGGCCGAGGTGGAACGGGCGTACATCCGTCCATACTCGGTGGGGTGGGCGAGGAGTGGGGCTGTCATGGCAAAAACTCTTTCACAGGGGTCTGACGCGATATGAAACTGTGGAGGCGATCAACGACGACGGCGGTTGCGGGCGCCGCGTGTGCGTAGCCGGTAGCCGGTGGCCAAATACATCGCCGGGAGGCGCTGCCCGCGGTCGGTGTCCGTCGAGTTGTCCGAGACCGTCCAGTCCTCGGCCCGACCGGCCCAGCCGATAACGACGCCTCACCGCAAAAAAACAATGGTCCGCCCCGCTCTAAGAGCGGAACGGACCATCTGTTGGTGGGCGATACTGGGTTCGAACCAGTGACCTCTTCGGTGTGAACGAAGCGCGCTACCACTGCGCCAATCGCCCCGGGTGCCCTTGAATGCTAGCCCACCCCGGCGGAAATCTAAAATCGGCCTTCAACTGGGGCGGGGCGGCCTGACGGGTCCCGGGCCGGGCCCATATCGGGGGTGTCCGCGAATCGTGATGACGACGTCGGATCCTCCGCAGAGCCTTCGGCCGTACAAAGCCAGGATTCGGATGGCCGGACCAGCGATTCGTGACGCCGGAGCGGCGCCGGGCCGGTCGTGTCCCCAGCCAAGCTGTCGCCTCCGCCCCTCGCGACGATGCCGGAAACGGCCCCGAATTACAGCCCTGTAATTAGCAAAATCCGCGTGGTTACAGGGATCCGCGGGGGTTGGCAGCCGGCGGAGCGCCCTCGATTTGTAGATTGCCTGAACCTCCTATAGAGTTCTTACTCGTTGGAACGCGAGGAACTGCCGAGTGCGGCGGGAAATCAACAATCAACACTGCGGACGTAGCTCAGCTGGTAGAGCACCACCTTGCCAAGGTGGATGTCGCGAGTTCGAATCTCGTCGTCCGCTCGCAGGACACTGTCACGGATAAGGATCTTCACGGATTCTGTCTACACGGTGGGTTGGCCGAGAGGCGAGGCAGCGGCCTGCAAAGCCGTATACACGGGTTCGAATCCCGTACCCACCTCGGTGAAAACCCTGGTTTCCGGTTCCGGCCGGATGCATAAGGGCGATTGGCGCAGCGGTAGCGCGCTTCCCTGACACGGAAGAGGTCACTGGTTCGATCCCAGTATCGCCCACCAAAGCAAGGAAACTTGCTTGATCCAGTACCGCCGGCATTGCCGGACGGACTAAATGCGGACGTAGCTCAGCTGGTAGAGCACCACCTTGCCAAGGTGGATGTCGCGAGTTCGAATCTCGTCGTCCGCTCTCTTTACCATCCACTCCGGATTCTTCCGGTTGCGGGCGATTGGCGCAGCGGTAGCGCGCTTCCCTGACACGGAAGAGGTCACTGGTTCGATCCCAGTATCGCCCACTCTCAGAGCAGCTCCCCCGGGAGCTGCTTTTTTCGTTTCCTCGCCTCCCGGCACCACGACCGGCCGCCGTCGTGATGCCCCTTCCATCATGGCTTTCTCCTCTGGGCGTACAAACCGTCAGTTCCCTTGGCATGCCTCCGGGCCGGGGCTAGGATCGAAAGCGCTAGGAGCGATCTGGCTCCGCGACTGAAAGGAGGTGCCCGTGGGTTTACTTGACGATCTAAAGGGCAAGGCTCAGAAGCTGATTGATGGCAACGAAACGGCTATCAAGGACGGCATCGAGAAGGCCGGTGACTTCGTCGATTCCAAGACCGGCGGAAAGTACGCCGACCGCGTCGACACCGTTCAGCGGAGCGCCTCCGATTACGTGGACAACGCCAACGGACGGCCCGAAACGGGTCCCGCCAGCGAACCCCACGTCGCGGGGGTCCCGCCAGTAGCCGGGGAACCCCGGCAGCAGGGCCTTTAGCCCAGGTACGTCAGCGAGGTGCCGGTCCCGCCGTGAGGCGGCGCCGGCACCTTCGTCGTTTAATCAGTGACACCGAGACGCCGAGACGCCGACGCGGCGCGGCTGCCGCGGGCAGCCGGCGGCGCCGGGGCGGACGGCGGGACCACCGCCGCCGTGAGTCCTACGACGGTTCGTGGTTCTGGCCCTCGCGGGCCAGGGCGGTCAGGCGCGAGACCGCCCGGAAGTACTTCTTCATGTAGCCGCCGGTCATCATCTCTTCGGTGAAGAGCCGGTCGAAGGGCACACCGCTGGCCAGGATCGGGACGTCCTTGTCGTACAGCCGGTCGGCGAGCACCACGAAGCGCAGCGCCACGGCCTGCTCGGTGATGGTCTCCACGTTCCGCCACACCACGCCGTCGATCCCGTCGATCAGCTGCCGGTAGCGGCTGGGGTGCACGCCGGCCAGGTGGTTGATCAAGGTACTGAATTCGTCCTTGGCCACGGTCTTGCCGTCGAATTCCCGCTGCATGTGGTGGGTGAGTTCGTCGTTGCGCAGCGGCGACGGAGCCTTCGGCAGACCGCGGTGGCGGAAGTCCTCGCCGTCGATCCGGACGACGTCGAACTGGTCCGCCAGCACCTGGATCTCGCGCTGAAAGTCGACGGCGGCAAAGCGGCCGTCGCCCAGGGAACCGGGCAGTGTGTTGGAGGTCGCGGCGAGCTTGACGCCGGCGTCGGCGAGCTCGCGCATCAGCCGGGAAATCAGCACGGTGTCCCCCGGATCGTCGAGCTCGAACTCGTCGATGCAGACCAGCTTGTAGCTGCTCAGTGCCTCCACGGTCTTCCGGAAGGACAGCGCGCCGACCAAGTTGGTGTACTCCACGAAGGTGCCGAACGCCTTGGGCCCGGGCGCCGCGTGCCAGAGAGAGGCCAGCAGGTGGGTCTTGCCGACGCCGAAACCGCCGTCGAGGTAGATGCCCGCGCGGGACGTTTCCTTCTTGCCGAAGAGCCGCTTGAACAGGCCATCGCCGCTTCCGGCGCCGACGCCGGCCGCGAAGGTTTCCAGCGCCCGGACGGCGTGAGCCTGGCTGGGCTGGGCCGGATCGGGGCGGTAGCTGGCGAAAGAGACCTCACCAAAGCGCGGCGACGGATAAAAACCCTTGAGGAGTTCATCCACGGAAACCGCCGGGGTTCTGGCGGCGAGCTGTTCGATCTGTACCAAGGTGGTCCGTTCTGCTGGTCTCGTGTCCCCAGAAAGACTACCGGCAAAGCCGCAGTGGCTACCGGCGGCGGCCGCGGCCGTGACGAAGACCATATTTCCCCCTGAGAACCCCGAAGGAACAATCCCGCGCGCCCGTGGTTAGTGTTGTCATAGGCCCGGGGCCGCGACACGCGTCCGCCGGGCACCCCCGACTTCCAGTGAAAGGCGCTCTTGATGCCCTACCCCGTTGAGCAGAACGAGAAATTTGCCGGCTACGCCCACCCCGAGCGGTTGGTCTCCACCGAGTGGCTCGCCGCCGCGCTGGAGGACGGGGCAGTCGGGAACGGCCAGCTGGTGGTGGTCGAATCCGACGAGGACGTGCTGCTCTACGAGACCGGCCACATCCCGGGCGCCGTGAAGATCGACTGGCATACGGACCTGAACGATGAGGTCACCCGCGACTACGTCGACGGGGAAGCCTTCGCCGCTCTGGCCTCCGCCAAGGGCATCTCCCGCGACAGCACCGTGGTCATCTACGGCGACAAGTCCAACTGGTGGGCCGCCTACGCGCTCTGGGTCTTCACCCTGTTCGGCCACGAGGACGTCCGGCTGCTCGACGGCGGCCGCGACAAGTGGATCGCCGAGGGCCGGCCGCTCACCACGGACAAGACCGCCGTCGCACCGGCCGAGTACCCCGTGGTCGAGCGCAACGACGCACCGATCCGCGCCTTCAAGGACGACGTACTGGCCCACCTGGGCAAGCCCCTGATCGACGTCCGCTCCCCCGAGGAATACACCGGCCAGCGCACCCACATGCCGGCCTACCCCGAGGAGGGCGCCCTCCGCGGCGGCCACATCCCCACCGCCGCCTCCATCCCGTGGGCCCGCGCGGCCGCTGAGGACGGCACCTACCGCGACCGCTCCGAGCTTGAGGCGCTATACCTGGGCGAGGCCGGGCTGACCCCTGGCGACGACGTCGTGGCCTACTGCCGGATCGGCGAGCGTTCCAGCCACACCTGGTTTGCCCTGAAGTACCTGCTGGGCTTCGAGAACGTCCGCAACTACGACGGCTCCTGGACCGAGTGGGGCAACGCCGTCCGCGTCCCGATCGCCAGGGGCGCCGAGCGCGGCACCGTCCCCGCGGGAAAGTAAGCTGGAATCGTGACTTCCACTGCCCTGCCCACCGCCCTGGCGGAGATCGTTGACGACTTCCAGGCACTCGAGGAATCCGAGCGCCTGCAGCTGCTGCTGGAGTTCTCCCGCGAACTGCCCGACCCGCCGGCCCGGCTCCTGGACCACCCGGAGCTGCTGGAGCAGGTGGTCGAGTGCCAGTCGCCGCTGTTTCTTACGATCGAAACCGAGCCCGCCGCGGATCAGTCCGGGGCCCAGAGCGTCCGGCTGTTCTTCAAGGCCCCGCCGGAGGCTCCGACCACCCGCGGGTTCGCCGGTGTCCTGCACGAGGGACTCGACGGGCTCAGCCCCGCGGAGATCCTGGCGGTGCCGGACGACATGCCCGAGCTGCTGGGCCTGACCCGCGCCATCACCCCGCTGCGGATGCGCGGCATGACCGCGATGCTCGGGCGGATCAAGCGCAAGGTCGCCGAACTGCCGCAGCAGGGCTAAACGGCACCATGGCACGCAAGACTGCCTCCCAGGGAACCCCGGCCACCGCGGCGCTCGCGGCGGCCGGGGTTTCCTTCACCGCGCACCCCTACACCCACGATCCGGCGGCGGCCAGCTATGGCATGGAGGCGGCGGAGGTGCTGGGCATCGACCCGGCCCGGGTGTTCAAGACCCTGATGGTCGACGTCGACGGCCGGCTCGCCGTCGGCGTGGTGCCGGTGAGCGGCAACCTGGACCTCAAGGCCCTCGCGGCGGCCCTCGGCGGGAAGAAGGCTGCCATGGCTGACCCGGCGACCGCAGAGCGCCGCACCGGATATGTGCTCGGCGGCATCTCCCCGCTGGGCCAGCGGCAGGCCTCCCCTACCGTGCTGGACGAGAGCGCCCTGGCCCTCGAGACCATCCTGGTCTCCGGCGGCCGGCGCGGACTGGACCTGGAGCTCAGCCCGCAGGACCTGATTCGGCTAACCGGCGCCCGCACGGCCCGGATCGGCACCGGCCGCTGACGGCCGGGCGTTCCGCCTAGTCCACCGGGGTGGCCCGCGGGGCCAACCGCTGTCCCAGCCAGGCCGTCACCAGGGCTTCCCAGCGTTCCGGGTCCACGTTCCATTCCTTGGTGTGCCGCGCGGTGGTGAACGATTCGAACGTGACCATCTCCGGGTTCTTCTCGGCCAGCACCGCAGAGGGGCCGTACGGAACATACTCGTCGTCCACCGAGTGGATGATGAGCGTGGGCGTCCGCAGCTCCACGGCGCGGGACACCCAGTCCATCGCCTTGAGGTCCACCGGCGCGGCCAGCCCGGTGAGGCGCCGGCCCAGCGGATGGCTCATCATCAGCTGCCCGTAGCGACCGATGCCCGAGGGAATCCGGTTCAGCTGGGCGTGGTGGGCCAGCACATCCACCCAGTTGATCACCGGAGCGTCCAGCACCATGGCCCGGATCAGGTGGTGGTAGCGGGAGAGATCCGCGGTCTGCAGGCTGATGGCGCCGCCCATGGACCAGCCAAAGAGCACCACCTCGCGGGCGCCGTGCTCCAGGGCGTAGCCGATGGCCGCCTCGACGTCGCGCCACTCGGTCCAGCCCAGACCGTAGCGGCCGTCCGGGGCGGAGGGGGCCTGGCCGTCGTTGCGGTAGGTGATCAGCAGGCTGGTCAGGCCCAGGTCGCGGGCAACGCGGACGGCCCGCAGGCCCTCCTGCCGTGAGGCGCCGCGGCCGTGGACCATGATCGCCCACACGTCCGACGACGGCGCCGATTCCCTTGACGGCGCCCCGGAACCGGGAGCGGCGTGGGCTTCACCTGCGGCGGGCGAGAAGGATGCGTCGGGATCTTCTCCGGCAGCAGGGGCTGCGGTGGGAGCGCCGGACGGGGCGTCGACGGCTGGGGCGGGGCGGACCAGCCACGCCGGCGCCGTGCCGCCGTCGACCTCGATCTCGACGTCTTCCGCGGGCAGGCCCAGCGCCGCGGGATCCGGATGCACGGCGCCGCTCCAATAGGCGCGCCGGACCTGGCTGAGGTCGCCGCCGTAGACGGCCTCCACCTCGCGCAGTACGGTCTGTTCCGCCGGGGAGTAGGAGACGATCCGGCCGATCCGGGCGTGACCGCGGCCGCCGTCGAAGAACAGCCCATAGACGCCGTCCACCACGGCGTCCGGGGTGGCCTTGAGGATCACCTGCGGCTGCCCGCTGCCGTCGCGGATCACGGCCAGGACCTCCTGGTCCTCCTCCCGCACCCGGACGGGGGTGACCACGCGGCGGGCGAAGTACACCGCCAGCGCCGACGAGCCGGCGGCCAGCAGTCCGGCAGCGGCTCCGCCGCCGGCAATCCCGGCTGCCGCCCACTTCGCGTTGCGGGTCAGGGACGCGGCCGGCGCGGGGGCAGCCGCCACCGGGACGGGCAGGACGCGGCGGCTGGTGCCGCGGCGGAATGCTCCGCCGGAGAAACGCTGCATGGCGCGCGACGCCGGAGGCGGACTCTGCCAGGCGAGGGCGGCTGACATCGGTACCGGCACCGGACGCCGGGAGGGACGCGGAAGGGAGACCATGCCATCATTCTCACCCACCCGGCACGCCAGTCCGGCATCGGGCGCGGGACCCGCCCCGATGCTTACCGCGGGGACTAGGCTGGGGGCATGAGCGACCCGATTGTCATCCTGACAGAAGAGCCCCTGAACGCGGACGACCGCGTCAACATCGAGACCCTGGTCGCCGACGGCGACATGCCGCTGGTGGTCCTGGTCCCGGCCAACACCGAACGGCACCTGCTGGTGGACTTCCTGGAGAACCTCTCCATGCTGGAGTTCGCGAAGGCATTCCGCGAGCTCTCCGGCAAGCAGCCGGATCCGGAGCACGAGCGCACGGCCGCCGCGGAGACCCTCGCGGCCTCGCTGACCGCCCTGGGCGGCATCGGCGGCGGCGTGACCGGAGAGGTAGTCGAAGGCAAGCCGGTGGACGCGTTGGTTGCCAAGGCACGGGAGCTCAACGCCGGCCAGGCCGTGGTCATCACCCGCCCGCACGCGGTGGCGGACACCTTCCACACCGATTGGGCCAACGAGGCGCAGGACAAGCTGGGCCTGCCGGTGCTGCACCTGTACGCCGGCTCGGGATTTATCGGGGACTCCTAAGCGTTATGGATGCCATGAGTATCTTTGGCAACAAACCCAAGAATTCACCCGTCCCCTCCCCCGTCACCGACGCCGAACCCGACACGGAGCAGACTGCCGGCACCGGCGTGCGGCCGGTGGTCAAGTCCGAGGATGAGTGGCGCCAGGAACTGAGCCCGGCCGAATACCAGGTGCTCCGTCAGTCCGGCACCGAACGGCCCTACACCGGCGAGTACTGGGACACCCACACCCAGGGCGTCTACAAGTGCCGCGCCTGCGGCACCGAGCTCTTCACCAGCGCCGAGAAGTTCGACTCGCACTGCGGCTGGCCCTCCTTCTGGGCACCGCTCGCGGAGGGCAACGTCCGCTACATCCGTGACCGTACCCTGGGCATGGAGCGCATCGAGGTCCGGTGCGCCGCCTGCGATTCGCACCTCGGCCATGTCTTTGAGGGCGAGGGCTACGGCACCCCCACGGACCAGCGATACTGCATCAACTCCGTGTCGCTGACCCTGGTCCCGGCCGAGGACTAGCCAAGGGCGCGGACAGCTTGAGCTGGAAGACTGGGGCAGCCACGATTGCCCCAGTCTTTCTTATGCTCGCGCTAATTTTGCGTTAGGAATGCTGCTTGCTTGCTACGCTCGCCGTAGATTCCCGAGCAACCAGAAAGGCCGCCGACGTGACCGCTACCGCCCTCACCGTTTCCGCCCCGATCACCGCCGAGTCCCCGGACTGGCAGCGCCTGAAGTCCGCCGCCACCGCCCTCCAGGCCCTGCAGATCAAGGACGGTTCGGTCCCCGAGGCCGCGGACCACGCCGCCGCCGCGGACCACGTCGCCACCATCACGGACGCCGTCGCCGCACTGGCCCCGGCCTTCCCGCACGACGCCGCCTACCTGGACCTGCTCGTCACGGATTTCCGCCGCTGGGCCGACGGCGGGTTCGGCGTCCCGGACTTCCTGGACTCGCTGCAGGCCTTCCAGCCGCAGCAGCACCGGGTCAACGGACTCCAGCACCTGGTGGTCTTCCCGATGTACACCCAGAACGGCAGCACCAACCGGCTGGTCGAAGCCGTCCTGACCGAGGTCATCTGGCCGGAATTCATCGACGGCCTCGAGGCGGGCGAGTACTCCAACAAGCTCTTCGTGCCGATCCGCTTCCTCGACTTCACCCCCGGCTACGACACCAACTCCGCGGTGCTCTTCCCGGAAACCGTCGCCGTCCGCGAGACCCCCACCTTCACCTGGGGCGCCATCTTCGCCGACCGTGAGGCCGCCCGCTTCCGCCGGGTGCTGCGCGCCGCCGCGGAGATCACCTCTTTGGAGCTGCCGGCCGACGCCGCGGCCCTGCTCGAGGACCAGGAGCTGACCCAGGAAACCTTCGTGATGTGGGACCTGATCCACGACCGCACCCACATGCGCGGCGACCTGCCCTTCGACCCGTTCATGATCAAGCAGCGCATGCCCTTCTTCCTCTACTCCCTGGAGGAACTCCGCTGCGACCTGACCGCCTTCCGCGAATCCGTGAAGATCGAAAAGGACGAGGACGCCGATCCGGAGGCCCGCCGGCACGCCAAGCTGGTGCAGTACGCCGTGATCTTCGACCGCATCTTCCGCTTCGCCATCACCGGCAGCCGGGTCCGCAACTACGACGGCCTCGGCGGCCAGCTGCTCTTCGCCTGGATGCACCAGCACCGTGTCCTGCACTGGACCGACAGCAAGCTCAGCATCGACTGGGACGAGGCCGCCGACGTCGTCGTCGAACTCGGCGCCCGGATCGAGGAACTCTACTGGCGCTCCATCGACCGTCCCAAGACCGCCCACTGGCTGG
Organism: Arthrobacter sp. NPDC080082; assembly: GCF_040686595.1. NCBI lineage: Bacteria > Bacillati > Actinomycetota > Actinomycetes > Micrococcales > Micrococcaceae > Arthrobacter > Arthrobacter sp. NPDC080082. The sequence goes on from NZ_JBFBKQ010000005.1 coordinate 251,392, forward strand.
CCGCATATGAGCTCATCTCCTCGACCGTCACGCCCAACCCGGCCTCGGTCTGGGCGAAAGGCCCGGAGGCGCTCCCCCTGGACGGCCCGCCGCGCGGCCTGACCGACCAGGTCCTGGACGATGAGTTCCCGCTCTCGATGTTCTACGAGGCGCTGGAGAAGAAGATGCGCACCGTCATCGAGTCCACCGCGGGCATCACCGGCACCTCCGAAACCGCCGCATGAGCGCTGACGTGCTGAACGTCCTGGTCGCGGGCGGCAGCGGCGCCTCCGGCATCGCCGTCGCCCGCGCCCTCCGCGGCGCCGGGCACGCGGTCTTCACCGTCGGCTCCGACGCCGCCCGGATCACGGCCGCCGCGGCCGCCGCCGGGGAGGGCGTAGTTCCGCTGACCTGCGACCTGGCCGACCCGGCCGCCGTCGCCGCCCTGCGCGAGGACCTCGCCGGGCGGGGCGTCCGGCTCGACGGCGTCATCCACCTGGTGGGCGGCTGGCGCGGCGCCAAGGGCATCGCGGACCAGCCGGATGAGGACTGGGACTTCCTGGAACGGAACGCCGTGACCACGCTCCGCAACGTCAGCCGCGCCTTCTACGACGACCTCGCCGCCTCCGGCACCGGCCGGCTGGCGATGGTCTCGTCCACCACCGCGGCCGCCCCGACCGCGGGCGCGGCCAGCTACGCCGCGGCCAAGGCCGCCGCCGAGGCCTGGACCCTGGCCGTGGCCGACGGCTTCCGGCGGGACCAGTCCGGCCACAAGGAACACCCGGTGGAACAGCACAGCGCCGCGGCGGTCTTCGTGGTCAAGTCGCTGGTTGACGACGACATGCGCGCCGCGGCGCCGGAGCGGAAATTCCCGGGCTACACGGACGTCGCCGACCTGGGCGCCGCCGTCGTCCGGCTCTTCGACACCCCTGCCGGGGAACTCAACGGCCGGCGCCTGCCGCTTAGCCGCTGAACCGGCACCTGCCTACACTGAAAGCGTGAACGAAACGATGACCAGCGCGGTCCACACCCCCGAACAAGCACCCACGATCGCCCGGCTGCACAACCCCGCGGTCCGCGGCTTCGCCTCCGACAACTACTCCGGCGTGCACCCCGAGGTGCTGGCCGCCCTGGCCGCCGCCAACGAGGGCCACCAGGTCTCCTACGGCGAGGACGACTACACCGCCCGCCTCCAGCAGCTGATGGAGGAACACTTCGGCACCGGCATCGAGTGCTTCCCGGTCTTCAACGGCACCGGCGCGAACGTGCTCTCCCTGCAGTCGCTGCTGCCCCGCTGGGGTGCGGTCATCTGCGCTTCCACCGCCCACATCAACATGGACGAGAACGGCGCCCCGGAGCGGATCGGCGGCATCAAGCTGCTGCAGGTCCCGACGCCGGACGGCAAACTGACCCCTGCGTTGATCGACCAGGAGGCCTGGGGCTGGGGCGATGAGCACCGCGCCCAGCCGCTGGCCGTCTCCATCACCCAGACCACCGAACTGGGCACCTGCTACACCCCGGAGGAAGTCCGGGCCATCGCCGAGCACGTGCACGCCAAGGGCATGAAACTGCACATGGACGGCGCCCGGCTGGCCAACGCCGCCGCCCACCTGGGCGTGCCGCTGCGCGCCTTCACCCGCGACGCCGGCGTCGACATCCTCTCCTTCGGCGGCACCAAGAACGGCCTGCTGTTCGGCGAGGTGGTGGTGGCCCTCAACCCCGAGGCCGCCCACGGCCTGATCTACCTGCGCAAGATGAACATGCAGCTCGCCTCCAAGATGCGGTTCATGTCCGCGCAGTTCATTGCCCTGCTGGAGGGCGACCTGTGGCTGCGATCCGCCTCGCACGCCAACGCCATGGCGGCCCGGCTGCGCGCCGGCGTCGAGTCCGTCCCCGGTGTCGAGCTGAGCCAGAAGACCGAGTCCAACGGCGTCTTCGCCATCCTGCCTCCCGGCGTGGCGGACCGGCTCCGCGCCTCGTTCCGGTTCTACGACTGGGACGAAGCGCGGCGCGAGGTGCGCTGGATGTGCTCCTTCGACACGACCGAGGACGACGTCGATGCCTTTGTCGCCGCCATCCGGCACGAACTCGCGGACCACTAGGCGTCCCTCCGCTCCGGCCCGGCGGCGAGCCTGCCCGGCCGGGGCGGACCCCGTGCTTACCCTGTCCCTGTGACTGCACTCGACCAGGCGCCGGCGGATTTCCTCTTCGCCCTGGGCACCCTCCGCGAAGCCCGCTGCCGCAGCGAATTGCGTCTCGACGAGATCCCCGCCCCCGCCCGGCTGGCCCCCTTCGCCGTCGCCCTCGGCGCCGAGGTAGTGGGACCCGGCGACGGGGCACCGGTCCACGGCCCCGCGGCTGCGGCGCTGCCACCGGCCGCCGGGAGCGACGACGTCGAACTCGCCACCGGGCGCTTCATCCTCCTGCACGACCCGGACGGTTCCGAGGTCTGGGACGGCGAATTCCGGATCGTCACCTACATCCGCGCCCAGCTCGAACCCGACATGGGCAACGACGAAATGCTCGGCTCCGTGGCCTGGACGTGGTTGGTCGAGGCGCTGGAAAACCACCGGGCCCCGTACCGCTCCGCCGGCGGGACCGCCACCCGCGTCCTCTCGGAAAGCTTCGGCACGCTGGCGGACCGTCCCGGCACCATCGACATCGAGCTGCGGGCCTCCTGGACCCCGGAGGGACGGGACATCGGCGCCCACCTGGAGGCCTGGGCCGACATGGTCTGCACCTTCGCCGGACTGCCGCCGCTTCCCGAGGGCGTGGCCGTGCTCCCGCGCCGGCGCCCCCGGCTCGCCTGAGCACCCCTCCGGCGCCCCTGGGAGCACCGTTTACGCCCCTTGCCGGACCCTGCCGCGGTGTCCCGTCAAGCGGCTTTCGGCCTGCTCAGCGGGGTTATCGGTAAACTGGAGTTACCATGACCGCTCAGATACCGGACTCCAGCCCCGCAGACACGGCTGACGCACCAGCCGCCGCCCCCACCGCCGCCGCCACAGCGGGCGGCACGCCGGAGCCCGGAGGAGCCGAGCACATCACCGTCGAGGGCTTCGACAGCCTGGTTCCCGCGGTCATCGACCTGGACGCCCCGCGCGACGGCGTCCCCCTCGTGATCGAAACGCAGGCCGGCCTGGAACGGTGCGCAGCGGCCCTCGCCGCCGGCCACGGCCCCGCCGGCGTCGACGCCGAACGGGCCTCCGGCTTCCGCTACGGCCAGCGGGCCTTCCTGGTCCAGATCCGCCGCGAGGGGGCCGGAACCTGGCTGATCGACCCGGAACCCTTCCGCGACCTGACCATCATCAACGACGCGCTCCGCGGCGTGGAATGGATCCTGCACGCGGCAAGCCAGGACCTCCCCTGCCTCTCCGAGCTGGGCATGTGGCCGGACAAACTCTTCGACACCGAACTCGCCGCCCGGCTGGCCGGACTTCCCCGGGTGGGCCTGGCCGCCGTGATCGAACAGCTCCTGGGCTTCGGCCTGGCGAAGGAACACTCCGCCGCAGACTGGTCCACCCGGCCGCTGCCCGAGCCCTGGCTGCGCTACGCCGCCCTCGACGTCGAGGTCCTCACCGAGCTCCGTGAGGAACTGATCGAACTGCTGACCGCGGACGGCAAGCTGGAGTACGCCGAGCAGGAGTTCACCGCGATCCTTGAGGCCGGACAGGCGCCGCCGCGGGTGGACCCGTGGCGCAAGACCTCCGGCCTGCACCAGATCCGCGACCGCCGGCAACTCGCAGCGGTCCGCGAACTCTGGCTCGAACGTGACTCCCTGGCCCAGAAGCGCGACGTCGCCCCCGGCCGGCTGATCCCCGATTCCTCCCTGGTGGCCGCGGCCAAGGCGATGCCCACCACGGTCCCGCAGCTGCTGGGCACCAAGGGCTTCCACGGCCGTGCCGCCCAGCGCGAGGCCCCGCGCTGGCTCCGCTGCATCAGCACCGCCCGCAACCTTGAGGACCTGCCTCCGCTGCACCTGCCCACCAACGCTCCCCCGCCGCCGCGCGTCTGGGCCGATCGTGACCCCGAGGCCGCGGCACGCCTGGCCACCGCACGTCCCCGGCTCCAGGCGCTGGCCGAGGAACTGAACCTGCCGGTGGAGAACCTGCTCACCCCCGACTTCCTGCGCCGCGTGGCCTGGCGCCCGCCGGCCGAGGTCAGCGAGGAGGGCATCGCCGAGGAGTTGCAGAACCTCGGCGCCCGCCAGTGGCAGATCGAGCTCACCGCCGGGCTGATCGCGGACTCGTTCCTCAACCCGCAGCCGCTGCCGCCCAAGGAACCCAAGCCGGTCACGCCGCCCGCCGTCTGACGGTATGGAGACACTCCGACGTCATTGAACGCTCCGACATCGTTGAACAGGCTCCTTGCTTGTGATGTTACTCACGAGTAACATTGCTAGCGATGCCGCCAGGGCCGTCCTGCGCACCAGCCGTCACCGGCCGCGGGGACGGGCCCGGCACCCCTGTCTCAATGAGGAGTTACACGTGAGCCAAGACAGCCCCAGCGGAGCCCGCAGCAGCGGCACCCCCCGCTCCGCCCACCGCGCCGTGCGCGACGTCGTCTTCGTCGACGGCGTGCGCACCCCGTTCGGCCGCGCCGGCGAGAAAGGCATCTACGCCGGGACCCGCGCCGATGACCTGGTGGTCAAGTGCATCCGCGAGCTGATGCGCCGCAACCCCTCCCTCCCGGCCGGGCGGATCGACGAGGTTGCCATCGCCGCGACCACGCAGACCGGTGACCAGGGCCTGACGATCGGCCGCACCGCGGCCCTGCTTGCCGGCCTGCCCCGCACCGTTCCCGGCTTCGCCATCGACCGCATGTGCGCGGGCGCCATGACCGCCGTGACCACCACGGCCAGCGGCATCGGCTTCGGCGCCTATGACGTCGTCATCGCCGGCGGCGTCGAGCACATGGGCAACCACCCGATGGGCGCCGGCGCGGACCCGAACCCGCGGTTCATGTCCGAGCGGATCGTGGACCCCGCCGCCCTGAACATGGGCAACACGGCCGAGAACCTGCACGACCGGTTCCCCGCCATCACCAAGGAGCGCACCGACGCCTACGCCGTCGCCTCCCAGGACAAGCTCGCGGCGGCCTACGCCAAGGAGCAGATCCAGCCGGACCTGGTCCCCGTGGCCACCATGAAGCCGGGCCAGGGCTGGACCGTGAACTCCGTGGACGAGCCTCCCCGCCCCGGCACAACGGTCGAGGACCTCGCCGGGCTGCGCACGCCGTTCCGCGCGCACGGCCGGGTCACCGCCGGCAATGCCGCCGGCCTCAATGACGGCGCCACCGCCGCACTGCTGGCCTCCGCCGACGCCGCCGAGGAACTGGGCCTGCCGGTCAAGATGCGCCTGGTCAGCTACGCCTTTGCCGGCGTCGAACCCGAGGTCATGGGCATCGGCCCGGTCCCGGCCACCGAAAAGGCGCTGAAGAACGCCGGCCTCGGCATCGAGGACATCGGCCTGTTCGAGATCAACGAGGCCTTCGCCGTGCAGGTGCTCAGCTTCCTGGACCACTTCGGGATCGCCGACGACGACCCCCGGGTCAACCGATACGGCGGCGCGATCGCCGTCGGCCACCCGCTGGCCTCCTCGGGCGTGCGCCTGATGAACCAGCTGGCCCGACAGTTCGAAGAGGACCCGTTCGTCCGCTACGGCATGACCACCATGTGCATCGGCCTCGGCATGGGCGCCACCGTCATCTGGGAGAACCCGCACCACGCCGACTACGGCACCGAGACCACCACCACGGGCGACACCGCCACCGAGACGGGAGCAGCAGTATGAGCGCCGCCGATTTCCAGAAACTAGCCACCCTGTTTCCGAACGAGACGGTGACCCACTCCTACGTCCAGGACATCGAGCTTCCAGCCGTGAACGGCACCAGCCCGGGCACGTTCGCGCTGGTCACCCTGGACAACGGCCTGGACCACTCCAAGCCCACCACCCTGGGCCCGAACACCCTGGTGGAGCTGGGCACCGTCCTCGAAGGCCTGCGCGAGCGGGCCGCCCGCGGCGAGATCGTCGGCGTCGGCGTCACCGGCAAGCCGTACTTCCTGGTCGCCGGCGCGGACCTGTCCACGGTCAAATCGGTCAGCGGCCGCGAGCAGGGCCTCTGGATGGCCCAGCTGGGCCACGAGGTCTACTCCACCCTGGCGAACCTGGGCGTGCCGAGCTTCGCGTTCATCAACGGCCTGGCCCTGGGCGGCGGGCTGGAGATCGCGCTGCAGTCCACCTACCGCACGGTGTCCACCGGCGCGGGCGCCCTGGCGCTGCCGGAGGCGTTCATCGGCCTGGTTCCGGGCTGGGGCGGCGTGTACATCCTGCCGCGGCTGATCGGGCCGGAGAACGCCGTCAAGGTGATGATCGAGAACCCGCTGAGCAACAACCGCACCCTGACCGGCCCGCAGGCCTTCGACCTCGGCGTCGCGGACGCGATCTTCGAACCGGCCGACTTCGTGGAGCAGTCCGTGGCCTGGGCCGCGAAGGTGATCGCCGGCGTCGAAACCCCGGCACGCGCCTCCGCCGTCGACCCCGCGGATCCCGCGGTCGCCGAGCGCTGGGCCGGCGCGGTCGCCGCGGGGCGGGCGTTCGTGGAGGCCAAGACCTCCAACGCCTCCCCCGCCCCGGCCAAGGTCCTGGACGTCCTCGAGGCCAACCGCACCATGACCCAGGCCGAGTCGGCCGAGCTGGAGTGCGAGACCCTCGCCGACCTGATGCAGACAGACGAGTTCCGCTCCACCGTGTACGCCTTCCTGGACCTGGTGCAGCGCCGGGCCAAGCGGCCCGCAGGCGCCCCGGACCGCAAGCTTGCCCGGCCGGTGACCAAGGTCGGCGTCGTCGGCGCGGGCCTGATGGCCGGCCAGCTGGCGCTGCTGTTCGCCCGCCAGCTCAAGGTCCCCGTAGTGATGACGGACATCGACCAGGCCCGCGTGGACAAGGGCGTCACCTACGTCCACGGCGAGGTGGACAAGCTGCTGGCGAAGAAACGGATCAGCCCCGACGCCGCGAACCGCACCAAGGCACTGGTCAGCGGTTCGGTGTCCAAGGAAGCCTTCGCCGACGCCGACTTCGTGATCGAGGCTGTCTTCGAAGAACTCAACGTCAAGAAGCAGGTGTTCAAGGAGGTCGAGGCGATCGTCTCGCCCGAGTGCATCCTGGCCACCAACACCTCCTCGCTCTCGGTCACCGCCATGGCGGAGGACCTGGAGCACCCGGAACGCCTGGTGGGCTTCCACTTCTTCAACCCGGTGGCCGTGATGCCGCTGCTGGAGATCGTCCGGGCGCCGAAGACCGACGACGCCGTCCTGGCCACCGCGTTCGTCCTCGCCAAGGGACTCAAGAAGTCCGCCGTCCTCGTCAAGGACGCCGCGGCGTTCGTGGTCAACCGGATCCTGCTGCGGCTCATGGGCGAGGTCACGGCCGCGTTCGACGAGGGCACCCCGGCCGATGTCGCGGACAACGCCCTGCGCCCGATGGGCCTGCCGATGACGCCGTTCGTCCTCGGCGCCATGGTGGGACTGCCGGTCGCGCAGCACGTCCAGGAATCCCTGCACGCGGCCTTCGGCGACCGCTTCCCGGTCTCGAAGAACCTGCAGGCCCTGATCGACAACGGCGTGACCTCCGTCTGGGACCCCGCCTCCGTGAAGGCCGGCTCCCCCCGCATCCCCGAGGAAACGCTGGCGCTGATGAGCTTCGGCGACTCGCCCTCGACCGGCGAGGACGTGCTGCGCCGGGTGCAGGACGCCTTGGCCGAGGAGATCGGGCTGATGCTCTCCGAGGGCGTCGTGGCCGGGCCGGAGGACATCGACCTCTGCATGATCCTGGGTGCCGGCTGGCCGATGTTCCTGGGCGGCATCACCCCCTATCTGGACCGGGTGGGCGCCTCGGAGCGGGTCAACGGGAAGAAGTTCCTGCCCGCGGGCGTGGCCTCGGAGCCGGCCGCGTAGGCTGCCGGATCACCCGGCAACCAAACGCCGCCGTTCCCTGCCTTTCCGGGCAGGGAGCGGCGGCGCTTTGCCTTCGGACCCTACCGTTGCAGCAGCTGGCGGCCTAGCACTCGCACACCATGAGCAGGTTGCCGTCCGGGTCGCGGAAGGTGAACCACCGGCCGTCCGTGATGTCCATGACTTCCCCGCCGAGGCCGGTCAGGTGGCGGTGGGCGGCGTCGATGTCGCCGGTGTTCAGGTGGAAGGCCGGCGCCCGGAACACCGCGTCCGGGGAGAAGATTTTGCTGTCCAGGACCAGCCCGGCGCCGGTCATCGGCAGCAGGTAGAGGTGGCCGAAGAGAATCTCACCGTCCGCCGGTACGCCCAAGAGGCCGCAGTACCAGTCCCTCGCGGCCGCGATGTCGCTGACGGGGACGAAGACGGCGCCGATCTCGGCGCGGACAGGATTCATGGGCGGCGGACCTCCGGTTGATTGATGCGCCTCTCCTCGGGACGGGAGAGGGATAGGAAACTGCCCCGCACTCTACCGGGAGGGGCGGACCGCACCGCGGAAGCCCGTACGGTGCGCCGGAACGTTCGGCACCACCGGGACCGCCCTACTTGCTCCCGCCCTGGGCCGGCGCCGACGACTGCCCGCCCGCGCCGGTTCCACTGCCGCCGGCGGTGCCGGTGGTCCCGCCGGTGCCCGTCTGTCCGCCGCGGCGGCCCTGGCCCGGCGTCGTGCTACCGGCGCCTCCGCCGTTCTGGGATCCGGCGTTGCCGCCGTTCTGGAAGGTTCCGAAGGTGGCCCGCTGGGAGCGGTTGCCGGCGTCGATCTGTTTCTGCACGGCCGAGCCCGCGAACATGCCGCCGGCCACGAGGGCGACGCAGACGAGGATCTTGGTGGACCGGCCCATGACGTAGCGGCTGCGCGGGACGAACGGCTCATCCGCGGCGTCCGTGAGGTCCGGGGAAACCGCCGGAAGCGCCTCGGTCCCGGTAGCCGGCGCGGAAGTAGCCGGCGCGGCAGTGGCAGGAGCTTCGGCGGGCAGCGCGTCCGTGGCCGGGTGCGGACCTCCCCAGGACCCGGTCTCCGCAGTCACCGGCAGCGCCTGGGTGCCGGCCGCTTCGGCGGCCGTGCCCCCAAGGTCGGCCCCGCCGTCGTTCTCCCCAACGGTCCCGCGGCGGCGGCGTGCGCCCTCGGCGCCGGCAAATACGTTCTTCATGGCTGTCCTATTCGTAGCGGAGGGCGTCGATGGGCCGCAGCTTCGCGGCCTTGTTGGCGGGATAGACACCAAAGACCAGGCCGATCACGGCGGAGACGGCCAGCGAGAGCCACACCGTCCATGGCTGGACCTCGGGCTGCACACCGAGCACCGGGAAGGCGCTGCCGGCGAACCCGATCACGATCCCGGCCACACCGCCGATCACGGAGATGATCAGCGACTCGATCAGGAACTGGGCGACGATGCTGCCGCGGGAGGCGCCGATCGCCTTGCGGATGCCGATCTCCCGCGTCCGTTCGGTGACGGTGACCAGCATGATGTTCATGACGCCGATGCCGCCCACCAGCAGGCTGATCGCCGCCACGGCGCCCAGCAGGATGGTCAGGGTCTGGGTGGTGTTGGTGGCGGTGGTAAGGATCTGTGCCTGGTTCCGGATCTGGTAATCGCGGTTGGTCGCATCCACGCCGTGCCGGGCGTCCAGGATCATCTGCAGTTCGTTCTGCGCCTGGTTCATCACATCCGCGGACGCCGCCTGGACCGTGATCGAGGCAAGCGTCGGCGCGTAGCCGGTGAACTTGCTCTGCGCCGTCGAGAGCGGGACCACCACGATGTCATCGGGATCGTTCAGGCCGGAGGAGCCCTTGGCGGTGAGCACCCCGGACACGGTGAAGTTCTGCCCGTTGAGCTGGATGGTCTGGCCGACGGCGGAGGCGGTGGAGGCGCCGAAGAGGTCCGAGGCCACCGTGGCGCCGATCACCGCGACCGGAGCGGCCCCCTGCTGGTCCGCGTCGGTGAAGAGGCTGCCGGCGGCCACCGTGCTGTTGCTGATGGTGAAGTAGGGCGCCGTGGTGCCGAGGAAGCTCGCCACAGAGTGCGTGGCGTTGTTGTACGTCCCGGTCACCCCCTGTGCCTGCACGATCGGCGCGGTGCGGGCGACGTCGGGCGCCAGCACCGGGTCCGTCAGCGCCTTCTCGTCGTCCAGGGTGAGGTTGGTGCTCCTGGTCCGGGTGCCGCTGACCGCGGTGCCGGCCCCGGCCCGTCCGCCCACCGACGTGGAGCGGCTGACGGTCAGCACGTTGGTGCCGAGTTTGCCGATCTGCGCCTTGATGGCGTTGCTGGTGCCGGCGCCGACGGCGAGCAGGACGATCACCGCGGCGATGCCGATGAGGATGCCCAGCGTGGTGAGCACCGAGCGCAGCTTGTTGGCCGCGACGCCGGCCAGGGCGAAGCGCGCGGACTCCAGGAGGCTCACTGCGCCGCCGCCAGGGCGGGGACGCGGAGCGGACGCTGCCGGACGTCGGAAATGATCCGCCCGTCCTGCATCCGGACCACGCGGCCGGCGCGCTCCGCCACGTCCATCTCGTGGGTGATCATGACGATGGTGCGGCCGGCCGCGTGCAGCCGTTCGAACAGGTCCAGGATCTCGTCGGAGGACCGGGAATCGAGGGCGCCGGTGGGTTCGTCGGCGAGGAGCAGCACGGGGTTGGTGACCAGCGCCCGGGCGATCGCCACGCGCTGCTGCTGGCCGCCGGAAAGCTGGGAGGGTTTGTGGTCGGCGCGGCTGGCGAGGCCGACGGCGTCGAGCATCGCCAGCGCCCGGGTGTGCCGTTCCTGCCGGCCGACGCCCGCGTAGGCGAGCGGCATGGCCACGTTGTCCGCGGCTTTGGTGCGGGAGATGAGGTTGAAGTTCTGGAAGACGAAACCGATCTTGCGGTTGCGGATCTGCGCCTGCTGGTACTCGTCCAGGTCAGCGGTGCGGATGCCGTCGAGGAAGTAGCCGCCCGAGGTGGGGGCGTCCAGGCAGCCGATGATGTTCATCATGGTGGATTTGCCGGACCCGGAGGCGCCGATGATGGCCACGAAGTCACCGCGCTCGATTCCGATGCTGACGCCGTCCAGGGCCCGGACCTCGGCCTCTCCCCTGCCATAGACCTTGCTGACGTTGGTCAGCTCGATGACCGCCGCCATGGCCTACTGGCCGCCGTTCCGGCTGCCGCCGCCGCGGGTGCCGCCGCCGAACCCGGCCCCGCCAAAGCCGGCGCCGCCCTGCTGGGTGGTCCCGGTGCCGCTGTCCAGGGTATTGGAGATGGCGGGCAGCTCGATCTGGTCGCCCTCGGAGAGCCCGGTCAGGATCTGGGTCCTGCCGTTGGCGGTGATTCCGGTGGTGACCTTGGTGGGGGTGGTGACGCCGTTCCGGGTGACGTTAACGGTCTGCCGGTCGCCGCTGGTGGTCACCGCGAGGCTCGGGACCAGGAGCGCGTTGTCCGCGACGGCGGTGGTGACGGTGATGTTGGCGCTCTGGCCCAGGCGCAGGCCCGCGGGCGGGTTGGCGATGGACACGGTCACCGGGTAGGTTACGACGCCGTTGGTGGTGCTGGAGGTCTGCGCGATGGAGACCACCTTGCCGGTCACCGGTGCGGCGGTGGCCGGCTGGGCGTTGCCTTGGGCGTTCAGGGCCGGGAAGACGAACTGGGCGGTCTGCTCCGGCTTCATGGCGGCGATGTCCGACTCGGAGAACCCGGCCACCACCTGGAGGTGCGTGGTGTCGCTGATGGTGACCAAGCCCGCGGAGGAGCCGCCGCTGGCCGCGGTGGTGCTGCTGCCGGCGGAGGCGGCGGACCCGCCCGACGTCCCGCCGCTGCTTGCGCCGCTTCCGGTGGACCCCGCCGCCGCGGAGCCCGAGCCGCCGGAGGACCCGGCGAGGGCGCCCACCGTCGCGTTGACGGCGGTGACCGTGCCGGCAGCCGGGGCGTTGACGTTGCAGGAGGCCAGGTTGGCCTGCGCGGTCTCCACAGCCACCTGGGCACTTGTGATGTTGGTACCGCCGGCGGAGGCCGCGGAGTTCTGGGCGTTACCCAGCGCGGTGGAGGCGGTGGCGAGCTGCTGCTTGTCCTTGAGCTGGGTGGAGGAGGACTGGTTCTGCGCGTTGGTGAGCGCCTGCTGATCCTTGGCGAGCTGGTTCTGGGCCGCGACGACGGGGTCCGTCCAGTTGGCCGGTTTGGGGTTGGGCACCGGCTGCGTCTGGGCCGCGGTGACGGCGGCGTTGTCCGCGTCCACGGCCTTCTGCGCCGCCGCCACGGCCGCGGCCTGCTGGGCGGCGTCCAGGTTGGCGGACTGCTGGGCGTTGACGAGGCTCTGGTTCGCCGAGGACACCTGCCCGGCGGCACTGACCTCCTGCTGGTTGGCCTGCGCGGTGACGGAGGCGAGCTGGGCCTCGGCGGTCTTGAGCGCGTTCTGGGCGTTGGTGGGATCGATGGTCAGCAACTGCTGGCCCGCGGCGACCTGTTGGCCGGCGGCGGCGCTGACGGAGATGATGGCGCCGGTGCAGTTCTGGGCGTTGACCACGGTGGTGGTGGCGGAGGTGACGTTGCCCGAGGCGGTGGCCACCGAGGAGATGCCGGCCTTGGTCACCGCAACCGTCCGCACCGAGGCGGCCGGGGTGGTGGACCCTGCGGCCGTGACGGAGAGGTAGGTGCCCGCTCCGAGCGCCAGAATCAGGGCGCCCAGGGCAGAGTTGATGACAAGGGTTTTTGAGGTCATGGCTGGACGGTATCGGCCGTGGCTGGGGGAATACCGGGAAAAGGGTTGGAGATCGCCAGCGATCAGGGCGCGGGCCGCCGCCACGTCTCCCGGAGCCTCCCGCCGTCGAGTTCCAGGACCCGGTGTGCGACCGCCCGTGCGTAGGCGGCGTCGTGCGTGACCAGCAGGACTCCCGTGCCGCGTGCGGCCGCGTCCGTGACGGCGGCATGCAGCCGGTCCAGGCCGTGCCGGTCGAGGCCGACGGTGGGTTCGTCGAGCGCCAGCAGGGCCGGGCGGCGGGCAATCACGGTGGCCAGGGCCAGGAGCCGCTGCCGGGACGAGGGCAGCTCGGCGGGGTGCGCGGCGGCGGCGCCGGCCAGGCCGACGGCGGTGAGGGCGTCCATGGCGCGCGCCGTGGGGTCTCCGTCCGGGCCGGCCAGCCGGCGCAGGCCGAAGCCAACCTCGCGCAGCACGGTCCGTTCGAACAGCTGGTCCCGGGGCTGCTGGAAGAGCAGGCCCACCGAGTCCGCCACCCGGCCGGCCGGGACCCCGGCGATGGGATCGCCGAGGACCCTGACCTCACCCTGTCGCGGCCGCAGGAGCCCGTTGGCCAGCCGCAGCAGGGTGGACTTCCCGGCGCCGTTGGGGCCGGTCACGGCGACGATCTCGCCGGGCACGACCGCGAGGTCGAGCCCGCGCAGCAGCGGAGGGGTGCCGGCATCGTCCGCCTGCTCACTGCCGAGCCGGGGCGGGGTGGCCCGGAGCCGGGACAGCAGGCGCCTCGAACGCGCCGGGCCGGTGCCGCCGGGCGCGTAGCCGAAGCCGACGTCCCGCAACTCCAGGACGGGGGCGGCGGCAGGGTCGACCGGCGCCGGGTGCCGGACTCCCCCGGCCGCGTCGCCCGCCAGGACCCCGGCGTCCCGGAGCACCTGCCCCGGGATGTCGTAGGGCTCCCCGGCCGCCACGGCCGTTCCATCCGCCAGGACCAGCCAGTGGGCGGCGCTGCGGGCGAGCCCGTCGGCGGCCTGTCCGAGCACGACGACGGCGGTCCCGGCCGCCCGGAGGTCGCCCACCAGGCGCGCGATGCCCTGGGCCCCGGCCGGGTCCAGCGAGGCGAGCGGTTCGTCCAGGATCAGCACCTCGGGCTCGCCGATCACGGCGCAGGCGACGGCCAGGCGTCGCAGTTCGCCGCCGGAGAGCCGTTCCGGGTTCCGTTCCAGCAGGCCGCCGAGTCCGGTCCGTTCGGCCGTGAGGGCCACCCGCCGGAGCATCTCGGGGCGGGGCACACCGCGGTTCTCCAGGCCGAAGGCAAGTTCCTCCGCCACGGTGTGGCGGACGGTGGAGAGCATGGTCGCGGCGTCCTGCGGCACGTAGCCCACCCGGACGGACCAGGCGGCGGGGTCGATCCGGGGGTCGCCGTCCTCGCCGGTGAATTCCAGGCGTTCCCCGCCGAGCGCCAGGCCGCCGCGGAGGGTGCCCGCGGAGCCGGCGCGGAGCCAGCCGGCTAGGATCTTGCCGAGGGTGGTCTTGCCGCTGCCGGAGCCGCCGAGGACGGCGGTGAGGGTGCCCGGCCGCAGGGTGAGGTCGACGTCGCGCAGCGCCGGAGCGTTGTCGCCGTGATAGCTGAAGCCACGGATCTCGGCGGCAAGGAGGCTCATGCTCCAGCCCCCAGCAAGCCAATAGCCAACCAGCCGCCGGCAAGCCGGACCGCAACGGCCGCGGCCGCGATCAGCAGGGCACAGGCGCGGAACACCCGCTGCCCGACCGGGTCCTCGAGTTCCCGGTAGCTGGTCCGCGGGCCCGGGTTGCCGAAGCCGCGCGCGTCCAGGGCCTGGGCACGGAGGCCGGCGTCGTCCACGAGGGCCAGGACCAGCGGGACAGCCTGCAGCCGGGCGGCAACCAGCCGGGAGAGGAAGCCGCCGGAGACCACCAGGCCGCGGGCTTCCTGGGCCTGCCGGATGCGTTCCAACCGGGCGGCCATCCCGGGCGCCAGCGTCAGGGCGGAGGCGAGCACGAAGCTGAACTGTGGCGGGATCCGCCGGGCGGCGAGGGCGGCCAGCAGGTCGGGCACGCTGACGGTGAAGGAAAACAGCAGCAGCACCAGCACCGAGGCGGTGGTGCGGGTGGCCAGCTCGAGGGCGAAGGCAAGACCTTCGGTGGTGACCCGGGCCGGTCCCCACTCGGCCAGGACTGTGCGTCCCTCGGGAAAGAAGAGCCCGTGCAGCACCAGCAGGGAGAGCAGGAGCGGGGCGAGGATCACCGCCGCCGAGCCGAGCACCCGTCCGGCCACGCCGGCCCCCGCGGCCAGCAGCGCCGCACCGGCGGCGACCGCCAGGGACAGCGGCCAACTGCCGGCCGCCGTCGTCACGACGGCGGTGCAGGCCGCCGCCGTGAGCGCGGTGAGCGGGTGCAGCCGCACCCTAGGCGTCGGGCGCGGCCGGGGCCTTGCCGGCCAGGACCCGGAAGCGGCGGACGAAGGGGAACTGGAAGGTGGTGCGGCGCGGCAGGGCGTAGGCCAGGAGGGCGGCGATGGTGAAGACGATCGCCTTGTCCATCGGGTCCGAGATCAGGGCCTGCTTGGTGATGGCGGCCAGCAGGGTGTCCCCCATGACCCGGAAGGCGCTGACCAGGGCGCCGGTGCCCAGGCCGGCGGTGCCGCCGTAGACGAAGGCCGCGATGGGCGCGGAGACGACGCCGGCGAGGATGCCGGTGACGAACCCGGCCACGGGCGCAAGGTAGAAGCGGCGGAACAGCCCGGCGCGGGCGGCCATGCCGGCGAGGAAGCCGATCAGCGCGGCGCCGGCGGCGAACGGCAGGACGGTGGGGTTAAAGAAGGACCAGATGATGCTGCCCAGGACGCCGGTGGCGGCGCCCGCGGCCGGTCCGGCGAGGACCGCGACCAGGACGGTACCCACCGCGTCGATGTAGAACGGTAGCCCGGTGGTGCCGATCAGCTGGCCGAGGACGACGTTGAGCACGATCGCCACCGGCATCAGCACCAGGGTGGAGGTGGGCAGGGTCGGCAGGACGGCCACGAGCAGCAGCACGGCGCCGAGCAGGAAGCCGCCCAGGGCCACGAGGGCGGAGGCGCTGGTGGGGCCGTCGGCCAGTTCCACGGGCTGGGTCAGGACCAAGTAGACGTAGGTGGCGGCGATGGCCACGGCGCCGACGATCTCCAGCAGCAGGCGACGGCGGCCGCGGGGTTCACCGTCGCGGGGTCTGGTCGCGGGGAGAGTCAGGGGCTGCTGTGACATGGGGATCCTTCGGCTGGGGTCGGCAAAGTCCGCCTGATGTCACCTCGGCGCAGCTACCATCTTAGCCTTTTCGGACCCTGGTGACCGGCCCGGGGTTCGGGCTGGGATCCGGCCCGGGGTTCGGCATCGGTTCCGGGCCCAGGGTGCGGGCCAGCGCCCCGACCGAGCCGACCAGCTCGGCGAAGCAGGCATCGGGGTCGTTGCCGGAGACAATCCGGGCGTTCGGCGGCAGCCCCCAGAGTCCGCGGAAGTCCGCCACCGTGGTTCCCATCAGCAGCGGCGAGTCCGTTTCGACGTCGACCGTCGCCAGCCGGGTGCTGAATGGGGTCCGCCCGGCGGCGGCGCAGGCGGCGAACGCGTCGTGCACGTGCGCCACGTAGCCCTGGTCGTAGAGCCGGTGGAACTCCATGTAGAACCGGAGTGCGTCCGAAAGGCAGGCCACCAGCGGATTCGCGGCGGTGCTGCGCAGGCCCTCGGGCTGCTCCGGCAGCACCAGCTCCGGCGCTGGCAGCCCGGCGGCCTCCCCCAGCCGCCGCAGGTGTTCGGGCCGCATCTCGATCCGTTCCGTGGTTTCCAGTGCGCAGACAATCGGCAGCTTGTCCTCGGGCAGGCCACGATAGGCCGCGTAGACCTCCTTGGCCGCGTGCGGGTCCACGTGGGTGTTCCACTCCGCTGTCGGCGTCGTGTTGCCCTGGTAGTAGAAGCTGCCGCCCATGATCACGAGGGTCTTCAGCAGCCGCGGCAGCTCCGGTTCCCGGCGCAGGGCCAGGGCGAAGTTGGTCAGCGGACCGGTGATCAGGCCGGTGAGCTCGCCGGGATGGGCGCGGGCCTCCTCGATCCAGAGGTCGACGGCGTGCCGGTCCGAGATGGGCCGGGCCGGGGCGGGGAGCTCGGCGTAGCCGATCCCCTGCGGCCCGTGGGTTTCCTCGGTGGTGACCAGAGGGACCTGCAGCGGGACCTCTGCGCCGGTAGCCACCTCGATCCCGCTGCGGCCGCAGAGTTCCAGCAGCGAGAGGGTGTTCAGCGCCACCTGCCGGGCACCCACGTTCCCGGCGGTGCAGGTGATGGCGTGCACCTCCACCTCGGGGCGGGAGAGCAGGTAGACGATGGCGAGGGCGTCGTCGATCCCGGTGTCGACGTCCATCAGGATGCGGGGACCGGCGGCCGGGGCGCCGGGGACGGGCTCGCTCAGAACAGGGCAACCTTCGGCGTGCGCGGGAAGATCTCGTCCAGCTCGGCCCGTTCGGCGGCGTCAGGGACCCAGGCGACGGCCGCGGCGTTCTGCCGGACCTGTTCGGGGCGGGTGGCGCCGGCGATGACGCTGCTGACCGAGGGCTGGGCGGCGAGCCAGGAGAATGCGACCTGGATCTCGGTGAGGTCCCGTTCCGCGGCGAAGGCGGAGAACCGGCCCAGCTGGTCCCAGTCGGCGTCGTTGACCAGGTTGGTGCGGGTGTGGCTCAGGCGCGAGCCCTCGGGGGCCTGGCCCTTGGCGTACTTGCCGGTCAGCAGGCCGTTGGCCAGCGGGAAGTAGGGCAGGACGCCCAGGCCGTAGGCCTCCGCGGCGGGGGTGACTTCCTGTTCGGCACGGCGGTCCAGCAGGTTGTAGTGGTTCTGGCTGGAAATGAAGCGGGCGCCGCCGCGGGCGCGGGCCACGTATTCGGCCTCGGCGATCTGCCAGCCGGCGCGGTTGGAGTGGCCGATGTAGCGGACCTTGCCGCTGGTCACGAGCTCGTTGAGCGCTTCGAGGGTCTCCTCGATGGGGGTGTGCGGGTCCGGGGTGTGGAACTGGTAGAGGTCGATCCAGTCGGTGCCGAGCCGGCGCAGGGAGGCCTCCACGGCGCGGATGATGTACCGGCGGGAGCCGCGGGCGCCGAAGTCGTTGCCGTTGGCGCCGTTCATGTCGAGGCCGAACTTGGTGCCGATGACGGCGTCGTCGCGACGGCCGGCGAGGGCCTTGCCCAGCATGGTTTCGCTCAGGCCCGGTTCGCGGCCGTAGACGTCGGCGACGTCGAAGAAGGTGATGCCGGCGTCGAGCGCGGCGTGGACGACGGCGTCTGTTCCCTCCTGCGTCTCGGTGGCGGTGCCGGCCCGGCCCAGGTTGTTGCAGCCGAGGCCTACGGCGGAGACGGTCAGTCCGGAATTTCCTACGCGTCGGTAATCAGTCATGGAATTCAGCCTATAACGGCCTACCCGGCGGGGAGTTCCAATCCGTGCTCGTCCATGGCGTCCTGCAGCTGGGCCAGGGTGCGCGGGCAGATGCCCGGCATGCCGGCGAGCTGGCGGCGGCCCAGCGGGACCAGGTGTTCCAGCGTCTCCACCCCGGCGTGCGCCAGGGAGCGGCGGGCCGGAGCGGCCAGTCCCGCGGGGAGAGGGGTGCTGCCGGGTCGTGGGGATTTGCGCGTCATTGCGTGTCCTTCCAGTCGCTGCCCCCAATTCCAGGTGAGCCGGGTCCGGCTCCGTGCAGGTGCCGCCGGCTACAGCGAGAAGCTGGAGGACGGCTTGGCGGAGTGTTTCAGTTTATAGTCCGTGGAGCCATAAGGCGCCGCCCCGATGCTGAGTTTGGTGAAGTCCAGGGCCTCGCCGCGGATGCAGACCTTGATCGCGTTGACCGTTTTGGCCACGTCCGGGGTCAGGCAGAAGATGTTCAGCTTGGCGTCCGAGAACTCGGACCGGTCCACCACGCCCAGGCCGCGCCAGGCCAGGTGGCTGATCAGCGCGTCCTTGGCCTTCTCCTCGAGGTAGCGGTCCCGGCTGGTGCCCTCCTTGGTCTTGAGGGCGTACTGGGCCACCACCCAGGACTGCTCCTCCTCGGGGATCTCGGCGTAGCCGTCCTCGGCGCATTGGGCGGCGAAGGCCTCCATGAGGGATTCGCCGGCGTCCGGGTCGGCGACCTCGGTCTCCTCGGTCTTGCTCTGGTGTCCTACCACGCCGTGGTTCATCACGAACTCGGAGTATTCCTCGTCGATCCAGGCCTCCCGGAAGTGCAGGACCCCTTCCTCGTCGCGCTTGTAGACGCGGATGATGCCGCTCATGCTGTGTGTCCTTTGGTGGTTCGGTCAGAGGATCGGCAGGCTGCCGGTGCTGGGGTGTTCCTGGCCGGGCAGCGGGCGCGCGAACGGCACCTTCGTGCCGAGGACCTGGGCCACGACGTCGTGCGTGATCTGCTGGGCGGTCAGGCCGACGCGTTCGAGTACCTGGCTGCGGGTGCCGTGGTCCAGGAATTCGACCGGCAGGCCAACCTCGTTCAGGGCGGTGTCGACGCCGGCGGCGCGCATCTCCTGGCGGATCCGGGAGCCGACGCCGCCGGCCCGGACGCCGTCCTCGATGCAGATGACCAAGCGGTGGTGGGAGGCGAGGGCGATCACCGAGGCGGGCACGGGCAGCACCCAGCGCGGGTCGATGACGGTGGAGCTGATGCCCTGCGCCCCGAGCCGGCCGGCGACGTCGAGGGCCAGCTCGGACATGGCGCCGACGCTGACGATCAGCACGTCGTTGTCAGTGGAGCCGGCGGGCCGGCGGGCGAGCACGTCCACGCCGTCGGCCAGGCGTTCGAGCGCCTCGACCTCGGCGCCGACGCTGCCCTTGGAGTAGCGCAGCACGGTGGGGGCGTCCTCGATGGCGACGGCCTCCCGGAGTTCTTCCTTCAGCCGGGTGGCGTCGCGCGGGGCGGCCAGGTGCAGGCCGGGGACGATCTGAACCATCGCCATGTCCCACATCCCGTGGTGGCTGGCGCCGTCGGGCCCGGTGACGCCGGCGCGGTCCAGGACCACGGTGACGCCGGCCTTGTGCAGGGCCACGTCCATCAGCAGCTGGTCGAAGGCGCGGTTGAGGAAGGTGGCGTAGACGGCCACCACGGGGTGCAGGCCGCCGAAGGCCATGCCCGCGGCGGAGGTGAGGGCGTGCTGTTCGGCGATGCCGACGTCGAACACGCGCTCCGGGTGCCGCGCGGCGAACTTGTGCAGGCCCACGGGGATCAGCATGGCGCCGGTGATACCCACGATGTCCTCGCGCTCGTCCGCGATGTCGGCGATCTCGTCGGCGAAGACGGAGGTCCAGGACTTGGCGCCGCCGGCCTCGGTGGGTTCGCCGGTTTCCGGGTCGATGATGCCGACGGCGTGGAACTGGTCCGCCTCATGGGCGCGGGCCGGGGCGTAGCCGTGGCCTTTCTCGGTCATGGCGTGCACGATCACGGGCCCGGCGTAGTTCTTGGCCGTGGAGAGGGCGTTTTCCATCGCCTGGAGGTTGTGGCCGTCCACGGGGCCGATGTACTTCATGCCGAGGTCCTCGAACATGCCCTGCGGGGCCCACCAGTCCTTGATGCCCTTCTTCATGGCGTGGAGGCTCTTGTAGGTGAACTGGCCCACCGGGCCACCGCTCTGCAGCCGCTTCTTCCACCAGTCCAGGGCACCCTCGTAGGCGGGGGCGGCACGGAGTGAGTCGATGGTGGGGCGCAGCGAGGCGAGGTAGTCGGCGAGGCCGCCGACGGTCGGGGCATAGGACCGGCCGTTGTCGTTGACGACGATCACCACGCGGCGCTTCTTGTCCGCGGCGATGTTGTTCAGGGCCTCCCAGGCCATGCCGCCGGTGAGGGCGCCGTCGCCGACGACGGCGATCACGTACCGGTCGCCGTCGCCGGTAAGCCGGCGGGCGCGGGAGATGCCGTCCGCCCAGGACAGCGAGGAGGAGGCGTGGGAGCTTTCGACGATGTCGTGCTCGGACTCGCCGCGGTCCGGGTAGCCGGAGAGGCCGCCCTGCTGGCGGAGGGTGCTGAAGTCCTGCCGTCCGGTGAGGAGTTTGTGCACGTAGGACTGGTGTCCGGTGTCGAAGACGATGCTGTCGCGCGGCGAGTCGAAGATGCGGTGCACGGCGATGGTGAGTTCGACGACGCCGAGGTTCGGCCCGAGGTGACCGCCCGTCTGGGACACATTGCCGATCAGAAATTCCCTGACCTCGGCGGCCAGCTGGTCCAGCTGCGCCTGGGACAACGTGTTCAGGTCCTGCGGACTCCGGATGCTCTCCAAGATTCCCAACGGCCCTCCTTGCGGGTAGTAGACATGCCTTACAACTCTAACGCCTCGGCGTGTCCGCCGGTTTCGCACCCCGGGCCGCCAGCCGCGCGTACCGCTCCCCGCCGGGCCAGGGAACGCCGAAGCCCCGGCCCGTCTGTGACGGTCCGGGGCTTCGGGTGGCCTCGCCGGGAAGGCTCGGCCGGTGGTGCTAGCTGGCCGAAACGATCTCGGCGATCCCGTGGTAAACCCGGCGGAAAAGCGTTGCCGGGTTTACCACGGGGCCCTACGCCGAGATCTGGCGCAGCACGTACTGCAGGATGCCGCCGTTGCGGTAGTAGTCGGCTTCACCCGGGGTATCGATGCGCAGGACCGCATCGAAGCTCGTGGTGGTGTCGTCTTCTGCCGTGGCGGTGACCTTGAGGGTCTTCGGCGTGGTGCCCTCGTTGAGGGCGGTGACGCCCTCGACGGAGAAGGACTCGGTGCCGGTCAGGCCCAGGCTGGCGGCGTTCTGGCCGGCCGGGTACTGCAGCGGCAGGACGCCCATGCCGATCAGGTTGGAGCGGTGGATGCGCTCGTAGCTTTCGGCGATGACGGCCTTGACGCCCAGCAGCGCGGTGCCCTTGGCGGCCCAGTCACGGGACGAACCGGAGCCGTACTCCTTGCCGGCCAGGACCACCAGCGGGGTGCCCGCGGCCTGGTAGTTCTGGGCGGCGTCGTACACGGCGGCCTGCGGGCCGTCTGCCTGCGTGAAGTCGCGGGTGAAGCCACCCTCGACGCCGTCGAGCAGCTGGTTCTTGATCCGGATGTTGGCGAAGGTGCCGCGGATCATGACCTCGTGGTTGCCACGGCGCGAACCGTAGGAGTTGAAGTCCTTGCGCTCCACGCCGTGCTCCAGCAGGTACTTACCGGCCGGGGTGTCCGACTTGAAGGAACCGGCCGGGGAGATGTGGTCGGTGGTCACCGAGTCGCCGAGCTTGAGCAGCACGCGGGCTCCGCTGATGTCCTGAACCGGCTCCGGCTGGGCCTTCATGCCCTCGAAGTACGGGGGCTTCCGGACGTAGGTGGAGTCCTGGTCCCAGGCGAAGGTGTCGCCGGCGGGGGTGTCGAGGGCCTTCCAGCGCTCGTCGCCTTCGAAGACACCCTCGTAACCGCGGGCGAACATGCCCTTGTCGATCGAGGAGTCGATGGTCTCCTGGACCTCGGACGGGTTCGGCCAGATGTCCTTGAGGAAGACGTCGTTGCCGGCTTCGTCCTGGCCCAGCGGGTCGCTCTCGAAGTCGAAGTCCATGGTGCCGGCCAGGGCGTAGGCGATGACCAGCGGCGGGGAGGCCAGGTAGTTCATCTTCACGTCCGGGTTGATCCGGCCTTCGAAGTTGCGGTTACCGGAGAGCACGGCGGTGACCGAGAGGTCGTTGGCCTGAATGGCCTCGGAGATCTCGGCGTCCAGCGGGCCGGAGTTGCCGATGCAGGTCGCGCAGCCGTAGCCGACGATGTAGAAGCCGAGCTTCTCCAGGTACGGGGTGAGGCCCGACTTGTTGTAGTAGTCGGTGACGACCTTTGAGCCCGGGGCGACGGAGGTCTTGACCCACGGCTTGGCGGTAAGGCCCTTTTCGACGGCGTTGCGGGCCAGCAGTGCGGCGGCCAGCATCACGGACGGGTTGGACGTGTTGGTGCAGGAGGTGATCGAGGCGATCGACACCGCGCCGTGGTCCAGTTCGAACTCGCGGCCGTCGGCGGTCTTGACCGCCACGGTCTTGGACGGGCGGCCGTTGGCCTTCGGTCCGTGCGAGTGCGGGGCCTCCTCGGTGAGGTGGCTGGCGTTGGCGGTGAACGACGGCGCGTCGGAGGCCGGGAAGCTCTCATCGATCGCTTCGTCCAGGCTGCCGTCGGCCAGGTCGACCTTGACGTAGTTGCGCAGATCCTCGCGGAACTGGGCCTTGGACTCGGAGAGGATGATGCGGTCCTGAGGGCGCTTCGGGCCGGAGATCGACGGGACAACCGTCGACAGGTCCAGCTCGAGGTACTCGGAGAACTTGATCTCGCGGGACGGGTCGTGCCAGAGGCCCTGTTCCTTGGCGTAGGCCTCGACCAGGGCGACGTTCTCGTCCGAGCGGCCGGTGAGGCGCAGGTAGTCAAGGGTGACGTCGTCGATCGGGAACATCGCGGCGGTGGAACCGAACTCGGGGCTCATGTTGCCGATCGTGGCGCGGTTGGCCAGCGGCACGGCCGCGACACCCTCGCCGTAGAACTCGACGAACTTGCCGACCACGCCGTGCTGGCGCAGCATCTCGGTGATGGTGAGCACCACGTCGGTGGCGGTGGCGCCGGCCGGGATGGAGCCGGTCAGCTTGAAGCCGACGACGCGCGGGATCAGCATGGAGACGGGCTGGCCGAGCATGGCCGCCTCGGCCTCGATGCCGCCGACGCCCCAGCCGAGCACGCCCAGGCCGTTGACCATGGTGGTGTGGGAGTCGGTGCCGACGCAGGTGTCCGGGTAGGCGCGCAGGGTTCCGTCAACCTCGCGGGTCATGACGGTGCGGGCCAGGTATTCGATGTTGACCTGGTGCACGATGCCGGTTCCCGGCGGGACGACCTTGAAGTCGTCGAACGCGGTCTGGCCCCACCGGAGGAACTGGTACCGCTCGCCGTTGCGCTGGTACTCGATCTCCATGTTGCGCTCCAGTGCGCCGGAGTTGCCGAAGGCGTCGATCTGCACGGAGTGGTCGATGACCAGTTCGGCCGGTGCCAGCGGGTTCACCCGGGTGGGGTCGCCGCCGAGGTCCTTGACGGCCTCGCGCATGGTGGCGAGGTCGACAACGCAGGGCACGCCGGTGAAGTCCTGCATGATCACGCGCGCCGGCGTGAACTGGATTTCAGTGTCGGGCTCGGCGTTGGGATCCCAGCCGGCCAGGGCGCGGACGTGGTCGGCCGTGATGTTGGCGCCGTCCTCGGTCCTCAACAGGTTCTCAAGCAACACCTTGAGGCTGAACGGAAGGCTGTCTGCGCCTTCGACGGAGTTCAACCGGAAAATCTCGTATTCGGTACCGGCTACATTAAGTTTGCCTTTTGCACCGAAGCTGTCCACAATGCTCATCGCAGGACTCCTCTCGCAACTGTTTCATCTTTGTCGCGCCGCAGACCCCTAAGCTAGTTAGGCAAGCCTAACCAAGCGCTTCGTGGGGTGCTGAGCCCGCGCGACGTCGGACTACTCCGCCCATCCTAGTGGCCCGGGCCCCCGGGAGTCAGCAACGCCACCGTCTCCAGGTGGTGCGTATGCGGGTAGAGGTCGAACCCGCGCAGGGACTTCAGTGCCCAGCCCCGCTGCTGGAAGTAGCCGACGTCGCGGGCGAACGACGCCGGGTCGCAGGAGACGTAGGCGATGGCGCGCGGCGCGGAGTCCACGAGCTGGCTGACCACGGCCTTGCCGGCGCCGGCCCGGGGCGGGTCCAGGATCAGTGCGTCGAAGCTGCGCGGCTTCTGCCGCAGCACCCGTTCGACCTTGCCCTGGACAATTTCCACCTGCGGGGCGTGGTGCAGGTTCTTGCGGGCGTCCCGGCTGGTGCCGGGCGAGCCTTCCACGGACAGCACGGAGCCGGTGACCCCGACGGCGTCGGCCAGCGCGGCGGTGAAGAGCCCGGCGCCGGCGTACAGGTCGGCCACCGCCGAGCCGGGGGCGAGGTAGCCGCCGTCGTGCAGGGCCTCCTTGACCGCGCCCACCAGGGTCTCCGGGGCGTGGCGGTGGATCTGCCAGAAACCGTCGCCGGTGACGCGGAAGTCATGGCCGGCGGCGGTTTCCTGCACCCAGGTACGGCCGCGCAGCTGGGTGACCTCACCGGTGGCGGGGTCCAGCCGGGCGACGGAGACCCTCTCCGGCAGGCGGGCCGCGATGGCGGCGACCCGCTGCGGGCGGGTGCCGGGGGCGGGAACCAGCAGCACCAGCGGCCGGGAGCCATTGGCCGGGGCCGCGACCTCGATCCGTTCGATGCCCTGCAGGTCCTGGTCCCAGAGGCGCAGGTCATTGATGCCGTCCACGGCCAGCGGCATCTCGCGGACCGCCAGGACGGCATCGGAGCGGTAGGCATGCATGCCCAGCTGGCCGGACGGGGTCATCGCGAAGCCGGTGCGGGTGCGCCAGCCGAGGCCCGGCGCCGCCGAGGACCCGTCCTCCCCCACCGCCTCGACGTGGCCGGCGCCCGGGAGGCCGGCCAGGGCGTGGGCGTCGATGCCCGCGAGGCGGTGCAGCTGCTCGGCCAGGACCTCGGCCTTCATCCGGCGCTGCCGGGCCAGGGAGATGTGGCCCAGTTCGGCGCCACCCACCGGCGGGTGGCCGTGGGCCCAGGCGCGGCGCGCGTCGGCGGCGTGCCAGAAGTGTTCCACCCGGTCCTCGGAGGCCTCGAGCACCTCGATGACGTCGCCGCGCCAGAACTTGGCACCCTCGGCGTCGTCGGTGAGCCTGATGCGGACCTTCTCCCCCGGGATGCCGTGCCGGACGAAGATGACCCGGCCCTCGTGCCGGGCCACGGCGTGGCCGCCGTGGGCCACCCGGCCGACGTCGACGACCAGTTCGGTGGCGGCGGGGGTCCGGGGGTCGGTGCTCATTGAATATCCTGCAGTCTCTTGGCTTCTTCGGACGATTTCAGCTGCCACGGCACGCTGGCGACCATCACTCCGGGTTCGAAGTGCAGCCGGGTCTTGATCCGCAGGGCGGTCTGGTTGTGCACCAGCTGCTCCCACCACTTGCCCACCACGTACTCGGGGATGTACACCACGATCAGGTCCCGGGGTGAGTCCCGGCGCATGTTCTTGATGTATTCCATGATGGGCGTGACCGTTTCCCGGAACGGGCTGGCCAGGACCGTGATGGGCACCGGGATGTCCAGCTTTTCCCAGTCCGCGAGGGTCTGCTCGGTCTCCTCGGGGCTGATGTCCACGGTGATGGCGTCCAGCCGGGACGGCCGGGACGCGCGGGCGTAGGCCAGGGCGCGGAGCACGGGCTTGCGGACGTGGGAGACCAGCAGCACGGCGTGGACACGGGTGGGCAGGGCGCGCGGCGAGGAGTCCTCGTCCACGGCGAGTTCCTTGGCGACGTTGTCGTAGTGCGCCCGGATGCTCCACATGATCAGGAACAGGATGAACATGGCCAGCAGGGCGATCCAGGCGCCCTGCTCGAACTTGGTGATCAGCACGATCACCAGCACCAGGCCGGTCATGCCGAAGCCGATGGTGTTGATGGTGCGGGACTTGAGCATCCGCAGCTTTGCGGCCGGGTCCTTGGCGAGCTTCAGCTCCCGGCCCCAGTGCCGGATCATGCCGAGCTGGCTGAGGGTGAAGGAGATGAAGACGCCCACGATGTAGAGCTGGATCAGCTTGGTGACGTCGGCGTTGAAGGAGATGATCAGCACCAGCGCGCCGGCGGCGAGGGCCAGCACGCCGTTGCTGAAGGCCAGCCGGTCGCCGCGGGTGCGCAGCTGGCGGGGCAGGTAGCCGTCCTGGGCCAGGATGGAGCCGAGCACCGGGAAGCCGTTGAACGCCGTGTTGGAGGCGAAGACGAGGATGACGCCGGTGGCGGCCACCACGATGTAGAACGGGATGGAGCCGGCGCCGAAGACCGTCTGCGCGATCTGGCTGATGGCCGGGTTCTGGATGTAGCCCTCGTCCACGGGCTGGCCGTTGAGCAGGAACTCCTTGGCAGGGTCCTGCACGATGTGCACCTTGGTGGCGTTGGCCAGGTAGATGATGCCGGCCAGCATGGACGCTGCGATGACACCGAGGAGCAGCAGCGTGGTGGCGGCGTTCTTGCTCTTGGGCTTCTTGAAGTTGGGCACGCCGTTGCTGATCGCCTCGACGCCGGTGAGGGCGGCGGCGCCGGAGGAGAAGGCCCGCAGCAGCAGGAACGCGCCGGTCAGGCCCACCAGGCCCTCGTCGAAGCCGGCCGCCGGGACGATCTCGAACTCGGCCGACGGCGCCTGGCCCAGCTGGCCGGTGACGGCCTGGAAGACGCCGACGGCGGTCATGCCGAGGATGGAGGCCATGAAGATGTAAGTGGGGACGGCGAAGACGCTGCCGGCCTCTCGGATGCCGCGCAGGTTCACCAGGGCAAGGATCACGACGCCGATGGTGGCGATCGCGGCCTGCTGGCCGTGCAGCGAGGGCACGGCCGTGGTCAGGTACGCCGCGGCCGAGGACATGGACACCGCCACGGTCAGGACGTAGTCCACCAGCAGGGCCGAGGCGACGGTCAGGCCGGCGTATTTGCCGAGGTTCTCGTTGGCGATCTCGTAGTCGCCGCCGCCGGAGGGGTAGGCGTGGACGTTCTGCCGGTAGGAGGCGACCACCGTCAGCAGCACCACCATCACCGCCAGACCCACCCACGGCGAGAACGCCACCGCGCTGACGCCGGCCAGGGCCAGGGTCAGCAGGATTTCGTCCGGGGCGTACGCCACCGAGGACAGCGCGTCCGAGGCGAAGATCGGAAGCGCGATCCGCTTCGGCAGCAGGGTGTGGGCCAGACGGTCGTTGCGGAAGGGACGCCCCACCAGCACCCGCTTCACGGCATTGAAAATTGTCAGCACCAGACAAAGTTAGTCTGATTCGCACCCGATGTCATGGCGGCCGGGGCGCGGCTGCCGGGCCCCGGTGGCCGGTAGAGTTTACGCAGCAACGTGAGACAGACGCTTTAGGAGGCACATGTGGCGCACTTCGTGATCATGGGTTGCGGCCGGGTGGGTGCCACCCTGGCGCACACCCTTGAGGACGCCGGCCACTCGGTCGCCATCATCGACCAGGACGACCGCGCCTTCCGGAGGCTCCGCACCGGCTTCACCGGCCGCAAGGTCACCGGCGTCGGCTTTGACCGCGAAACGCTCAAGCGCGCCGGCGTCGAGGAGGCCTACGCCTTCGCCGCCGTCTCCAGCGGTGACAACTCCAACATCCTGGCCACCCGCGTCGCCCGGGAGACCTTCCACGTCCCGCACGTGGTGGCCCGCATCTACGACCCGGGCCGGGCCGAGATCTACCAGCGCCTGGGCATCCCCACGGTCGCGGCCGTGCGCTGGAGCGCGGACCAGGTGCTGCGCCGGATCCTGCCCGAGCAGCACCTCGCCGGTGACTTCCGCGACCCCTCCGGCCGGCTGGTGCTGGCCGAGGTGGACCTCGACGCCGGCTGGGTCGGCCACCCGCTGACCGCCATCGAGAAGGCCGCGGACATCCGCATCGCTTACCTCACCCGATTCGGCGAGGGGATGCTCCCGGCGCCCGGCATGTCGTTGCAGGACGGCGACACCGTCCACGCCATGCTCAGCGTGGACCGCACCTCCGAGGTGGCCCACATCCTCGCCAAATCCCCCGCCAAGGAGTCCTAAGTGAAGGTCGTCATCGTCGGTGCCGGCAGCGTCGGTTCCTCGATTGCCCGCGAATTGCTCTCGCACAAGCACGAAATCCTGCTGATCGACCTGAAGCCGGAGGTGATCGGCCGCAGCGGCCTGCGCGGCGCGCATTGGCTGGTGGGCGACGCCTGCGAGCTGAGCACGCTCAAGGACGCCCGGCTGGAGGATGCCGACGTTGTCGTCTCCGCCACCGGCGACGACAAGGTCAATCTGGTGGTCTCGCTGCTGGCCAAGACCGAATTCGGCGTGGGCCGCACGGTGGGCCGGGTGAACAACCCGAAGAACGACTGGATGTTCGACGATTCCTGGGGCGTCGACGTCGCGGTCAACACCCCGCAGCTCATGACGGCGCTGGTGGAGGAGGCCGTGGAGATCGGCGACCTGGTCCGCTTGCTGACGCTGCAGACGGGTGTCTCGTCGCTGGTGGAATTCACCGTGCCGCACGATTCGCACGTGATCGGCCTAACGGTGGGCGCCATCGAATGGCCCGAGGACGCGACCCTCGTGGCGATCCTCCGCGACCAGGCCCCCATCACCCCCAGCCGGGACGACGTGATCGACGGTGGCGACGAGCTGTTCTTCGTCACCACCATCGCCGCCGAGGACGAGCTGCGGGCCCTGCTCTCGGCCCCGGAAACCGGCGACGGCGACTCGGACACTGCGGCGGATACCGCCGGGTCCGGCGATGACTACGACGGCCGCTCCGGCCAGCCCTCGCACAGCCACGCCATCGAGGACGACGGCTTCGACGGCTAAGGCCCCGACCGCCCGACGGCCCGCGTGCCGCCGCCGGGCCGACCCACCTGACTGACAGCTGAGGCCGTTATGAGCGTTCATAACGGCCTCAGCTGCGAGCTAGATGGGTTCGACGGGATGCTCGGCGTCGGCTGCCGGCGCGGCGGGCCGGGTCAGGAGCCAGGCCACCCAGAGGCCCAGGATGTACAGCGGGGCGCCCATCAGCAGCCGGGTGGTGGCGAGGGCGGCGAGGCCCTGCTCCCCCATGTAGTACAGCGGCACCTGGACCAGCAGGCGCAGGGCCAGGACCGTGATGATCACCCAGGTCCCGATCCGGTAAGCCTTCACGCGGGCCGGGTCCTTGCGCCAGTGCAGTCCCTCGTTGCGGATGAAGCCGAACAGCAGCCCGGCGATCGGCCAGCGGACGGCGATCGAGATGCTCATCGCTACGATGTAGCCCAGGTTGGTGAAGAAGCCCAGGACGTAGAAGTCCTCGGCCTTGCCGGTGGTGTTGGCAAGCCAGGCGGAGAGGCCGACGCCGGCGATGCCGGCCAGCGCCTGGGTCAGCGGCTTGCGCTGGACCAGCCGGGCGACGGTGAAAGCGGCGGCGACGGCGAGGGCGCCCACCAGCGCCGGGGTCAGCTCACGGGACACCGTGAAGGCGATCAGGAAGACCAGGCCGGGCAGGATGCTCTCGGCCAGGCCCTGGACGCCGCCGGCGCTTTTCAGCACGTCGATGTTGCCGTTGCTGGTGCGGTGCAGGCCCGCCTTCGCGGCGTAGTCCTCCGCGAGCTGGGCCACGGTCGGTTGGGTGCCCGCGGGCTGCGCCTCGCCGGGCCGGGTGGAGCCGGACTGGGATTCGCGGGGGCGGGGGTCCTGGAACGGGGAGCTCTCGGGCATGGTCAGTGTTCCTCCAGGCGGGACAGGATTTCGTAGCGCGGGTTGAACATGGTGGGCAGGCCGTCGCGGACGGTGACCATCCCCTCCAGCTTCAGCTCCAGTCCGGCGTGGACACCCGGGATGCGGCGGCGCCCCAGCCACACCACGCGGAGGCGGTCCGCGGCCACCTGACGGCGGCGGCGGGCGGTGGGCGGTGCGGCGTCCGCCGGGACTCGGCGGGGCCTCGCCGCGGGGGCGTCGTGGTCCGTGATGATCGCGGTGAATGCCGCGACCTCGCCCGCGGGGGCGTAGGTGACGGATTCGATGAAGCCGCGGCAGAGGACGCGGCCGCGCTCGGGCAGGCCGCGGACCGGGACGGCGTCGGAGGACAGGCCTCCGGGGGCGTCACCCAATCTGGGTGGTCTCCGGTCCGCGTTCGGGCTGGTCCAGGGTGGGGCGTCCGGCCGTGCCGGGGACCGTGGCGCTGGTGTCCTTTGGCAGGCGCAGCTGCAGCAGGTCGCGCGGCGGCATCGGGTTGTCTCCGCGCACCACCACGATCCTGCGGAAGAGGTCCTCCAGGTCACGGGAGGCTTCCCGGTCCAGGGCCGCTTCGCCGCCGAGCACACCGCGCAGGAACCAGCGGGGGCCGTCGACGCCGATGAAGCGGGCCACCCGGTAGCCCTCGCTGCCGTCGCCGGCGGGGAGCTTCGCGACGAGTTCGATGCCGAAGTGGCCCTCGATCTCCTCCACCTGGCCGCCCTGGCTTCCCACGGACTGGCCGATCTGCTCGCGGATCTCGTCCCACAGTCCTTCGGACCGGGGAGCCGCGAAAGCCTGCAGCTGCAGGCTGGAGCCCTCGAGGTCCATGGTCACGGCGACGACGCGCTGGGTGGCCTCCTCGACCTCGAGCCGCAACTGCAGGTTCTCCCGCGGTGCGATCAGCAGGGCGCCGAGGTCCACGTAGCCGTCCTGGTTCTCAATCTCCGAGACGTCGTACGGGCCGGACCCGCGGACGGCCGTGTCCGCGGCCTCGTCGGCGCCGGTCTCCGGGGCCTCGACGGCCTCGCTCGGCTGTTCCTGCTTGGCTTTCCTGCCACGCCCAAAAACCATGGGGTTGTCTCCTTCGTTGTGTTCCGGCGCTGCTCGTCCGGGGCGGCCCGGGTGTGCCGGCCTGACGGACCGGGCGGTGTAGCTGGGGCCGGTCAGGCCTGCGTCGCGCCGAACCCGCCGGTGGAACCGAAACCGCCGGTGCCGCGGACCGAATCGCTGAGCTCCTGGACCGGAACGAACTCCGCGTGCTCCACACGCTGGATGACCATTTGGGCAATTCTATCGCCGCGCCGGAGCTCGATGGACTCGGAGCGGTCCGTGTTCAACAGGGTTACCGCAATTTCCCCGCGGTAGCCGGCGTCGACGGTGCCGGGGGCGTTCACCACGGTCAGTCCGTGCTTGGTGGCGAGGCCCGAGCGCGGGTGAATCAGCGCAACGTAGCCGACAGGAAGGGCGATGGCGACGCCGGTGTGCACCAGTTTCCGCTCGCCGGGTTCCAGGATGACGTCCTCGCGGGCGCGCAGGTCCGCGCCTGCGTCGCCGGGGTGCGCGTACGACGGCGGTTCCAGCCCGTCGTCGAGCATCTTCAACTGGACCGCCAGGGTGGGACCAGGGACGGCGTGCGCGGGGGTTGTTTCTTCAGTCACAGTCCCCCACTGTAACGCCCGCGGAAAGGTTCGGCCTACCGCGGCGCCGGGCGGGAGGATGCCTTCGGTGCCCGGGCATCGGGGCCCTCCCGTGACGTCCCGCCAAGGTGAAATAGCCCGGGAAAAGTGGAAAGCTGGCCTCATGCCCGAATCCAGCGCCGCTGTGCCTGCCTCCAACCAGACCCCCGACGAATCCACCGTCCTGTTCAGCGAAAAGCTGTGGCCGAGCTTCTGGATCTGGCTGGTGGCGGCAGGACTGTCGGCGGCCGGCATCCTGGTGTTCGCCCCGATCAGCATGACCGCGGGCATCACCGCGGCGGTGGTGCTCTTCGTGATCCTGGCCGTGCTGCTGATTGTCTCCACCCCGTCGCTCCAGGTCACCGCGGGGACCCTGCGAGTGGGCCGGGCGACGATCGAGCGCCGCTTCGTCGGTGCCGTGGAGGCCTTCGAGGGCGGGGAGGCGACGGCGGAACGCGGCCCCCGGCTCAACGGGCTGGCCTTCATGTGCATCCGCGGCTGGATCGATCCGGTGGTGCGGATCGAGATCACCGACCCGATGGACCGGACGCCGTACTGGCTGGCCTCGACCCGCCGTCCCGCCGAGTTCGTCGCCGCGCTCAAGCGCTAAGCCCCTGAACCGCTGAACCGCTGACGTCTTAACCGCTAATCCGCCGCCGGGGCGCTTCGAGGGCCCGCCTCAGCCCTCGCACTCCACGCAGTACTTCAGGCCGTCCTTTTCCCGGGCGATCTGGGAGCGGTGCCGGACCAGGAAACAGGACGCGCAGGTGAATTCGTCCGCCTGGGCGGGCATCACCCGGACCAGCAACTCCTCGCCGGAGAGGTCCGCGCCGGGGAGCTCGTATCCCTC
This sequence comes from Arthrobacter sp. NPDC080082, assembly GCF_040686595.1. NCBI lineage: Bacteria > Bacillati > Actinomycetota > Actinomycetes > Micrococcales > Micrococcaceae > Arthrobacter > Arthrobacter sp. NPDC080082. The sequence continues at coordinate 283,873 of NZ_JBFBKQ010000005.1, forward strand.
GGCAAGATCGGTCTCGTCCTCGTCCACCACCGCGGAGGGCTTGTCGGTCCGCCGGGTCTTCAGTTCCTCGATCGAGTCCTCGTTGAGGTCCTCTTCGCTCTTCCGCGGCGCGTCGTAGTCTGTCGCCATTACTTTTCGCTCACACTCCGCACTTGTTGGGGTTGTCGCCGTCGCCGTCCGCCGGGGTCTTTCTCTTCCCCGCCCGGTCCGGGTCCGGTTCACCGGCGTCAACGCCGGACGGGTGTTTTTTGTGCCCGGCGTCGGGTCATTCTTGCCTACGCGGGTTCAGCACGCCAGAGTCTGGCGGACGCCGTCGGGACGTGATGGCCCGGGCGTTCACCCAATGCCCGCCAGAGACGCCCTCGAAGGTCGGAAAATGCCGGAAATTCGCGGCGCGCCCTCCCTCTTCACCGCTTTTAGTGCCCGGCAGTGGCAGAGTTTCGAGTGTTAGCAATGCCAGGGTGGAGGATTTGTATGCAGGATCTACGGCTTGTAGGCGTCCACGACGATGGAGAGCATCTCCTGTTCAGTGGCGCCGGCGGCGAGATGTTCCAGCTGCCGATCGATGAAACGCTTCGGGCTGCCGTGAACCGGCCCTCGAAGACTGCCCCGGGCCCGGCGCCGGAGCCCATTGCCATGTCCCCACGGGACATCCAGGCCCGAATCCGGAGCGGCGCGACTGCCGCGGAGGTCGCCGAGCTTTCGGGCCTGCCGCTGGCCAAGGTTGAACGCTACGAAGGCCCAGTGCTGGCCGAGCGCGAATACGTCGCCCAGCAGGCGCGCCGGATCGAGGTTGCGTCCCCCACGGCGGGCCACGAGGGTTACCGCTCACATTTCGGCGACCAGCCCGCCACCCTGGAGGAAATGGTCAGCCACCGGCTGCGCGCCTACGGCGTCGCTCCGGAGACCGTGGAGTGGGATTCCTGGCGGCGCTCCGACGGCCTGTGGAACGTGGTGGCGGCGTTTTCGCTGCCGGCCGGCGGCCACACCGCCATCGGCGAGGAGCCACCCGCCACGTGGACGTTCAGCCCGGCGCTGAAGTCCCTGCAGAACGCCAACCGCTGGGCGCAGCAGCTCAGCGAACTCGAGCCGATGGACGGGCCCGTCCCGTCCCGCCGGCTCTCGGCCGTTTCCGACCGGCCCTTCGACTTCGAGACCGACGCCGAGGCCGCCGCGCGCACGGCGACGGCCCAGCTCAGCATCGTCCCCGCCGACAGGTCACTGCCCGGGGATACCCGACAGGACCGGGATAACGACGGGCTGCTGGACATGCTACGCTCCCGCCGCGGGCACCGGATCGGGGTGGACGAGGATGCTGATGACGCGCTGGCGCTCATGCTGAGCCAGGGCGTCCCGGCGGCCCACCCCCGGCCCTCCGAGGTTCCCGCCCCTGGCGATGCCTCCGACAGTGAAAGCGACACCGACGCCGGGTCCGACGCCGGTACCTCCGATGACGCCGACCTTCACAACCCCAACGGCACGGGCACCACCGGCGCGGCCGAAGCTGGCGATGCCGACACGACCGCGGAGCCGGAGAAGCCTTCCACTCCGGCGGCAGCCAAGGCCGAACCGCATTCCATCCCCGGGCCGGACGCCTTCACCCGCCGCCGCGATGCCCGGCCCTCGATGCTCTCCCGGCTGACGCTGGCGCCGCGGCACGACGCCGCAGACGCCGGCGACGCGTTGCGGCTGCACGACGGGGTCAGCACCGAAACCCGGGAAATCACGATCGCGGCCTCCCAGCTGCGCCCGGTGCGCGGCACCGGCCAGGGGCCGACGTCGAGCCCTGGACTGGACGAACTGCTGGGCGGCGGAACCTCGCGGCGCGCGGCACGGCCGGAGTCCCCCGAGCAGCCCCGGACCCCGGACGGCATCTTCCCCGCCGGCAACCGGAACCCGGAACTGTCGCGGTCTGAGGCGCGGGCCGAGCGTGCCGCTGAGACGCCCGAACGCCAGCCTGCCAAACCCAAGCGCTCCAGCGTCCCCAGCTGGGACGACATCGTTTTCGGCACCCGCAGCGAGTAGCCTCCGAGCGATCGAATTGTCGCCGGCCCCGATGGACTGTTAGCGGCGGGCCTTGCTGCCGGTCTTGCCGGCGGCGCTGAAGCACAGCAGCGGGACTTCCCGCTCGGCCTTGGTCAGTGAGCCGTGCTGGCCCACCACCTCGAGCGCCCGTGCGGGCACCCGCCGGGTGTCGTAGAGCGCCAGGGTGTCGCGGGCGGCAATCATCACGTCCCCGATCCGGGGGCCAACGGCGTCGCGCACGTCCCCAAACAGCCCCGCCGCGATGGCCTCCTCGCGGGTGAAGGCCCAGATCCGTTCGCCGAACCGCGCCCGCCAGGCCGCCAGCAGCCGGCCGCGGCCGGCCTCCCCCGCGTCCTCTTCCAGGTAGAGGTGGACCATCCGGGGTTCGCCTGCGGTGTGCCGGACCCCCTCGATCAGGGCGGGTTCGGCGGAGTAGTCCAGGCGCCGGGACTCCGGCACGTCCACCATGCCGTGGTCGCCCGTGACCAGCACGGTGGTTCCCGGCGGGAGTGTCGAGTTCAGCCGGCTGACGGTCGCGTCGAGCTCCTCCAGCTGGTGTTCCCACTGGGCCGACGCGGCACCGTAGCGGTGGCCGGCCTTGTCCAGCTCGTGCACGTAGAAGTACATCAGCGCGCTCTCCGCCCCGGCCATCGCCTCGGCCGCGGCGGCGGTGCGGGCGTGCGCGGTGGTGCCGGCGATGAACCGCCCTCCGCGCAGGGCCGCCTGGGTCATGGCGGAGTCGCTGAAGCGGGGCAGGGCGACGGTGCTGACGTCGGCGTGCCCCGAGGCGCGTTCGAAGACGGTGGGCAGCGGCTGCCAGCGTCGCGGATCGACGCCGTCGTCCCAGTTGCTGAGCATGTTGACCACGCGGTCCTGGTCCGGGTCCACGACGTCGTAGCCCACCATGCCGTGCTGGCCGGCGGAGCGGCCGGTGCCGAAGCTGGCCAGCGACGCCGCAGTGGTGGACGGGAAGGCGGCATCGACGCCGGCGGGGACCTCACCCTGCCCGGACTGGAGCACCGAGCGGAGGAACGGCGTGTGGGCGGCGCGCTGCTTCAGCAGCTGCCGGCCCAGGCCGTCGGCCAGGACCACGCACACCCGCCGCGCCGGGGGCAACGACAGCCGGTTCTCGAAGCCGGGCACGCCGATGCTGGCCGCCGCACTGCTGAAGACCTCGGCGATGGACTTCCTGCCGTAGGCCGGCGGCGAGGGCAGGGCCGGGCCATCGGTCACGCCGGGGCCGCCCGGCCCCGGCACGGAACCGGCGGTGCTGTCGGCGCCCATCTCAGCGCTGATGGCCGCGGCTCAGGCGGTTGGCGAAGACGCCGGCGCGGGAGCGCGGCGGCAGGGTGGAGACGCCGTGGCCGGCCGGGGCGCCGGATCCGGTGTTTACGGCGCGCAGGGCGCGGGCGAAGAGCTTGGCGTCCTGGACCGCCTGGAGGCCGTCCGCCTCGGCGCTGATCCGCAGGACGATGTCCTCCTGGGCGATCGTGCCGCTGTAGCCGTGGTCCGCCTCGCACTGGGGGTCCCCGCAGCTGGCCGGGCCCATGTCCAGCCGCTGGCCGCCGGACCAGGCGATGGAGAGCGTGAGTTCGCGGACCGGGTCCGAGGGCTTGTAGTCCTGCGGCTGGGCGTAAATGTAGCTGAGCACCACGGAGCGGATCTGGGCCACCGGGACGGACTCGGTGGAGACCTGGGCGACCATCTGCTCGCCGGCCTCGTCCAGCTGCTGGTCGTCCACGTGGGTGATCACCAGCATGTCCTCGGTGAGCACCAGCACCGTGATGTGGCGGCGGACCTCGGCCCGGTCGAAGTGGGTTTCGAGGTGCACCAGGTGGGAGACGCAGTCCCGGCCGTCGAGGGCGTCGGCCACCACGTCGGCGACCAGCCGCGGGTAGAAGCCGGCCTGCTCCAGCGCATCCGTGAGGCTCTGTCCCTGCGCGCTGTGGTCGTGCAGGCCGGCGTGCGGCGCACCGTGGCGGGCGGAGAGGGAAGCCTGTGGCTGGGATGCTGGGGGCTGGGAGGTCATGGGTTCCATTTTCACAGATCGGCTAGTCACTTGCTAACCGCGGCGCCCCGATGTGGACAAGACCGCAGGCACCTGAGCCTCAGGCCCGCATGGCGCGCCGGGCCGTGTCGGTGCGCTGGGCTGCGTTGGCGATCCGCACGTCGGCGGCGAGGATCACCGCCCCCTCGGTGCCGGCGAGGACCGGGTTGAACTCCACGAGGGCGATCTCCGGGTGGTTGTCCTTGAGCCGGGTCAGCCGCGCGGCGAGGTCCTCCAGCGCGGCGACGTCGACGGCGGGCAGCCCCTGGTAGCCGAAGAGTTTCCGCGAGGCCCGGGGCGAGCGGATGAAGTCGTGCACGTCCGAGCCGGAGAGCGGCGGAACGCGGTGCGCCCAATCATCCAGCAGGTTCACGGCGTCCCCGGCGAGGCCGAAGGAGACCACCGGTCCCAGCAGCGGGTCCTCGATGGCCCGGAAGGTGCACGCCTGGCCCACCGGCGCCATGGTCTGAACCTCCAGGGAGGGCGAGCCGTAGCGCTGCAGGGACCGTCGCATCTGGGCGATGTTGGCCCGCAGCGAGTCGGCGTCCTGTATATCCAGCCGCACCCCGCCCAGGTCCAGGCGGTGCCGGAGCGCCGGGTCGGTGGTCTTGATCGCCACCGGCCAGCCGAGCCTCTCCGCCGCGGCGACGGCGTCGTCGTCGGTCTCGAAACCCGCCGAGGGAAGCACGTGGATGCCGTAGTGGCCCAGCAGCCGGTCCGCGGCGGCCGGGTCCAGCCGGACCAGCTGCTCGCCGCCGACGGGGCGCAACAGTTCTTCGAGGTCGTGGTGCGCGGCGTCGGGGTCGCAGCCCTCGGGTTCGACGAAGAGGCCCTGGTCCCAGACCTTCCACTGGGCGTAGCGGACGACGGCGGCCAGGGCGGCGACGGCGGCGCCCGGGTTCGAGTAGCAGGGCACGGGCGGGGCCTCGCCGGCGTCGCCGACCATGCCCTCGACGTAGATGGACGGGTCCAGGATGCCGGTGAACGCGGCCACCACGGGTTTCCCGGCGGCGGCCGAGCATTCGGCCAGCACGGCGCCGATCTTCTCCACGGTCAGGCCCCGGGCGGGCAGCAGCGCGACAACGACGGCGTGCACGTTCTCCAGCGTCAGGGTCTCCTGCAGGCTGCGGCGCAGGGCGGGGAGGGCGCGGGACATGCCGGTGTCCAGGTCGACGTCGGCGACGATCCGCTCGACGCCGAGCCCGGCGGCCTCGGCACTGTCCGAGACCACCTTGCCGAGAGCCCGGGAGTTACTGAAGACGGCCACGCCGGGACCCTGGGGCAGCGGCTGGCTGGAGACGATCTGCGCGACGTCCATGAGTTCCTCGATGGTCCCCACCCGGATCACGCCGGCCTGGCGCATCATGGCATCGAGCGCCTCCGGGGGCGCCTGCGTAATCCGGACGGAGTGGCCCGGCGGCAGGTTCAGGCCCATCGCGTCGGACTTGGCGACGATCACGGGTTTGGTGCGGGCCAGCCGGCGGGCCAGGCGGGAGAACTTACGCGGGTTGCCGATCGATTCGAGGTAGAGACCGACGGCGGTGGTGTCCGCGTCGTCCTCCCAGTACTGCATCAGGTCGTTGCCGGAGACGTCGGCGCGGTTGCCGGCGGAGAGGAAGGTGGAGATCCCCACCCGGCGGCGGCTGGACGCGGCGTAGAGCGAGACGCCGATCGCCGCGGACTGGCTGAACAGTCCCAGGCCGCCGCGGCGGGCCAGCGAGGGGGCCATCGAGGCGTTGAGGGAGACGGCGGGGTTGGTGTTGACGATCCCGAGCGACGCCGGGCCGATCACCCGCATGCCGTTGGCCCGGGCCTGGCGGACCAGTTCCCGCTGCCGCGCCAGGCCGCGTTCGCCGTCGTCGGCGTAGCCGGCGGTGGCCACCACGATGCCCTTGACCCCGGCCTCGCCGCACTCCTGCACCACCTTGGGGACCTCGTCGTAGGGCACGGCGATGATAGCGAGCTTCACCGGGCCCGGCACCTCGGAGAGCCGGGCGAAGGAGAGCATGCCGGCCAGTTCCAGCGCCTCGGGGTTGATCGCATAGACCGGACCGGTGAAGCCGCCCTCGATGATGTGTTCAAGCAGCTGGTAGCCCACGGTCCCCCAGCGGCGGCTGGCGCCGATCACGGCGACCGAGTCGGGGGCCAGCAGCTCCTGGATGCTGCGGGCCTCGGCGCGGTGCTCGCGGGATTCCATCACGGCGCGGGACTTGTCCGTGGGGTCGATGTTGAATTCGAGGCTGACGACGCCGTCGTCGAAGTGCCGCTTGACGTCGTAGCCGGCGTCGGAGAAGACCATCAGCATCTTGCGGTTCTCCGGCAGCACCTCGGCACTGAACTTGCGGATGCCGTTTTCCCGGGCGGCGGCGGCGAGGTGTTCGAGCAGGATGGAGCCGATGCCGCGGCCCTGGTGGGCGTCGGCGATGTTGAAGGCCACCTCCGCCTCGGCCGGGTCATCGAGCCGGTCGTAGCGGCCGATGCCGATGATGTCGCCGCCGATGGTGATCACCAGCGCCACCCGGTCCTTGTAATCGACCTCGGTGAAGCGCTTGAGTTCCTTGCTGGAGAGCTTGGACTTGAACGCGAAGAAGCGCATGTAGATGGACTTCTGCGACTGGCCGACGTGGAAGGCCTGCACGGCGTCGGAGTCGGCGGCGTGGATGGGCCGCAGGTGGGCAGTGCCGCCGTCGCGCAGCACGACATCGGCTTCCCAATGTTCCGGATATACGCCGTCCACGGGCTGATCCACCATAGGCTTAGCCTAGCCATAAACTTACGCAGCACCCGTTGAGCACCACGCAGAAGGACCCACCAGCCCCATGGCACGCCGCCAAACCACGCCCCCGGCAGGGGAAGCCCAGGATTATCACGAGAACATCGTCGACATCGATGTCACCTCCGAGATGGAAGGGTCCTTCCTGGAGTACGCCTACTCGGTGATCTACTCCCGGGCGCTCCCGGACGCCCGCGACGGCCTGAAGCCGGTGCAGCGGCGCATCCTCTACATGATGAGCGAGATGGGCCTGCGACCGGACCGCGGCCACGTCAAGAGCGCCCGCGTGGTGGGCGAGGTGATGGGCAAGCTGCACCCGCACGGCGACACCGCCATCTACGACGCGATGGTCCGCATGGCGCAGGATTTCTCCCTGCGGCTGCCCCTGATCGACGGGCACGGCAACTTCGGCTCTCTCGACGACGGTCCGGCCGCGCCCCGTTACACGGAGGCCCGGCTCGCGGCGGCGGCGCTGACCCTGACAGACCACCTGGACGAGGATGTCGTCGACTTCGTCCCGAACTACGACAACCAGCTCACCCAGCCGGACGTGCTGCCCGCGGCGTTCCCGAACCTGCTGGTCAACGGCGCCACCGGCATCGCCGTCGGCATGGCCACCAACATGGCCCCGCACAACCTCGGCGAGGTCATCGCGGCGGCACGGCACCTGATCGCGCACCCGGACGCCACGCTGGAGGACGTGATGAAGTTCGTCCCCGGCCCGGACCTGCCCACGGGCGGCCGGATCGTGGGCCTGGACGGCATCCGGGACGCCTACGCCACCGGCCGCGGCTCATTCAAGACCCGGGCGAAGGTCGACGTCGAGCAGCTCTCGGCCCGCCGCACCGGCCTGGTGGTCACCGAACTGCCGTATATGGTGGGCCCGGAAAAGGTGATCGAGAAGATTAAGGACGCCGTCAACGGCAAGAAGCTGTCGGGCATCAGCGACATCGTGGACCTCACCGACCGCAAGCACGGGCTGCGCCTGGTGATCGAGCTGAAGAACGGCTTCAACCCCAACGCCGTGCTGCAGCAGCTGTACCGCTACACGCCGATGGAGGACTCCTTCGGCATCAACAACGTCACCCTGGTGGACGGCCAGCCGCAGACCCTGGGCCTGCTTGAACTGCTCAGCGTCTACGTCACCCACCGCATCACCGTGGTCCGGCGGCGCACCGCGTTCCGGCTGGCGAAGAAGCAGGACCGGCTGCACCTGGTGGAGGGCCTGCTGATCGCGATCGTCGACATCGACGAGGTCATCCAGATCATCCGCTCCTCGGACGAGGCGGCCGCGGCCCGGACCCGGCTGATGTCCATCTACGACCTCTCCGAGATCCAGGCCAACTACATCCTGGAGCTGCGGCTGCGGCAGCTGACCAAGTACTCCCGGATCGAACTGGAGAAGGAACAGGACGAGCTGCGGCGCGAGATCGCCGAACTGCAGGCCATCCTGGACTCCCCGGAACTGCTGCGCGGCCTCGTCTCCGACGAGCTCGCGGAAATCGCGGAGAAGTACGGGACGCCGCGCCGGACGGTGCTGCTCGAATCCGAGGCCGTCTCCCCCACCCTGGCCGCCGCGGCCGCCGCCCCGGTCAAGGGCAAGGCCGCGCCGCTGGCCCTGGAGATCGCGGACGACCCGTGCTGGGCCATCCTCACAGCCTCCGGCCAGATCGCCCGGACCGCCAACCAGGACAGCCTGGCGGAGGCCGGACCGCGGGCCAAGCACGACGTCTTCCGCTCCGTGGTGAAGACCTCGGCCCGCGGTGAGATCGCCGCCATCACCTCGCAGGGCCGGATGCTGCGGCTGCAGGTGGTGGACATGCCCGTGCTGCCGCCCACCAACGGCACCCCGAACATGGCCGGCGGCGTCCCCGCCAAGGACTTCATCACCCTGCTCAAGGGTGAGACGCTGGTGGCCTTCGCGCCGCTGGACCGGGTCCTGGCCATCGGCACCGCACAGGGCGTGGTCAAGCGCGTCCAGCCGGACTACCCCCTGAACCGCGAGGACTGGGAGGTCATCGCGCTCAAGGACAAGGACACCGTGGTGGGCGTTGAGGCGGCCGACGGCGACGACGTCGACCTGGTCTTCATCACCCGACAGGCCCAGTTGCTCCGCTTCGGCGCCTCCTCGGTCCGTCCGCAGGGCCGGACCGCCGGCGGCATGGCCGGGATTAAGCTGGCCGCCGGGGACCGGGTGCTGCACTTCGGCACCGCCCGCGCCGATGACGAGGCCGCCGTCGTGGTCACCATCGCCGGAACCGAGGGGGCCCTGCCGGGCACCGCCCCGGGCGCCGCGAAGGTGACAGCACTCTCCGAATACCCTTCCAAGGGCCGCGGCACCGGCGGAGTCCGGGCGCACCGGTTCCTCAAGGGCGAGGACACGCTCCTGCTGGCCTGGGCCGGGCACGGTCCGGCCAAAGCGTCGTCCCTGGCCGGCGTGGCGCGCTCCCTGCCGGTGGAGCACGGCCGCCGTGACGGCTCCGGCATTCCGCTGTCCCAGGCCGTCGACGCCATCGGGCCGAGCATGGCCGGGGCCGAGGCTCCCGCCGGCGCCGCCCCGGCGCCCGCGGAGGGCTGACCCGCCCGGTCGCGGGAGCGGCTCTGAGCCACCTGGGGGACGGGCCGAGTCCCCTAGACTGCTGGCATGCCTATCGTCCCGGACGCAAAAGACTGGACCTGGGTGCTCGGCACCCCCTGCCCCGAGTGCGGCTTCCACGCCTCCGCCTGGACCCCGGCGATGGCGCCGGACCACATTACGGCCATGTTGCCCCGCTGGCGGGCCGTCCTCCGGCGACCGAACGTGGCCGTGCGGCCGGAGGATGACACCTGGTCGCCGCTGGAGTATGCCTGCCACGTCCGCGACGTCTTTGAGCTCTTCAACCAGCGCCTCCACCTCATGCTCAGCCAGGACGACGCCCGCTTCGAGGACTGGGACCAGGACCGGACCGCGGTCGAGCTGGATTACGCCGGAGCCCAGCCGGCCACGGTGAGCGACGAGCTGACGGCCCGCGGCCAGGAAATCGCGGCGTCCTTCGCCCGCGTCCCGGAGAGCGACTGGGGCCGGAAGGGCACCCGCAGCAACGGCTCGGAGTTCACGGTGCTGACCTTTTCGCAGTACTTCCTGCACGACGTCGTCCATCATCTCCACGACGTGGCCGGCTAGCGCGGCCTGACCGCCCGGCGTTCAGGCCGGGATGTCCCGGCGGCGGAAGCCGACGACGGCGGCCCCGGCCAGGACTGCAATGGTCGCCACCGAGACCAGCACCGAGTCCCAGGCGATGCCCGTGCGCAGCGGGTCGTGGTCGATGTACTGGTAGAACGGAGAGAGTTTCTGCAGCCGGTCGAAGACGTCCACCAGCGGGGCCAGCGCGTTCACGATGTACGCAAGAACCGCCAGGGCGGCCGGAATGCCGCGGCTCAGCCCGGTCCGGCCCGTGGCGGCTGAGAGGGCCAGCGCGAGGGTGCCGAAGACGACGCCGAGCAGGGCCAGGTGCAGCATGGTGGCCGCCACCTTGTCCGCGGGCAGGTCCAGCTCCACCAGCCGGCCCTCGAGCACCAGTGCGGCTCCGGTCACGGCCGCCAGCAGGAAGGTGCCCGCCGCCATCGCGAGGAACTTCTCCAGCACCACGCGCCAGCGGCCCACCGGGTTGGACAGCAACAGGTCCATGGTGTGCCGGTCCTCCTCGCCGCCGATCGCGCCGGCGCCGGTCCCGACGGCGTAGATCAGGACGGCGATCGGCCCCATGAAGGACAGCAGCTCGATCTGGATGTAGCCGGTGGGCGTGGACATATCCGCGCCGGTGGTGGCGAACATGGAGCGGAAGGCCTCGGGCATTTGGTCGATGAAGTCGCTCATGGACGGCTGGGCCCTGATCGAGGGCCAGACGGCGGCGTACATCGCCACGATCAGGGCCAGCGAAACGGACCAGGCGGCGAGGCCCCGGGCCTGGTCGCGGAGGGTCTTCAGCAGCACGTTAGGACGCACGGGAGTCCTCCCCGTCGTCGCCGGCCTCGACGGGTTCCCCTGTGCCCGCGCCGGCCGCTGTCCCCGCACCGGCGGCTGTCCTGGTCCCCGTGCCGGTGCCGCCGTTGCCGTAGTAGCTCAGGAAGGTCTCCTCCAAGGGCGCCTCGGAGCACTCGAAATCCTCCACCCGGCGGGCGCTGATGCGCTTCAGCAGCGCGTCCAGGGCCGCCTGCGGTGCGTTGCAGCTCAGTGCCCGCTCCTCCACCACAATGTCCCGCACGCCGGGCAGCCCGGCGAAGTCGGCGGCGGAGACGTCGTCGCCGAAGCGGGCCCGCACCCGGTGCAGGGAGCGGGCCGCGAGATCCTGCAGGCGTTCGACGGCCACCAGGCGCCCGGCCCGGACGACGCCGATCCGGTCCGCGACCCGTTCCACCTCGCCGAGGACATGTGAGGAGAATAGGGCGGAGCCGCCCTCGGCCGTGTGTTCGCGCAGGATCTCGTGGAAGACCTGCTGGACGAGCGGGTCGATGCCGCTGGTGGGCTCGTCCAGGATCAGCAGCCGCGGCCGGGACATGACGGCGAGCACCACCGCCAGTTTCTGCCGGTTGCCGCGGGAAAGCGTGCGGGCCGGTTTACCGAGGTCCAGCCCCAGGCTGGCCGCCAGCTTAGCGGCCAGCCCGGCGTCGTCCCGGTGACGCAGCCGGGCGCAGTAAGCAACGTGCTGGTGGCCGGTGAGCCGGTCATAGAGCGCCGGTTCGCCGGGGACGTAACCCACCCTCCGGTGTGCCTCCACCGGCTGGCGCCAGGCGTCCAGGCCCAACACGCGCGCGGTCCCGGCCGTGGGGCGCAGCAGCCCCATCAGCAACCGGATGGTGGTGGTCTTGCCGGCGCCGTTGGGTCCCAGGTAGCCGAAGACCTCGCCGGGTTCGATGCCGAAGCTGACGCCCTCCAGCGCCGTGTTCCGGCCGAATCTCTTCGTGAGGCCGTCCAGCCGGACCAGGGCTTCCGCGCACATGCGACGAGTGTCTCCGGCGTTCCCCGTCCCGGCCAGAGTCCTAGGACCCGCCGGCAGGGCTCACATGCCGGAGTTGAGGTTCAGGATGTTCCCCTCGCTGTCCAGGAACCAGGCCGCGGAGTTGCCGTCCGGCAGGGTCGCGATGCCGTTCTCGGTTTTCAGGCCCGGGAAGTCGTAGTCCTCGAAGACCACGCCCTTTCCGCGCAGTTCCTCGACGGCGGCCGGCAGGTCCGGCACCATCCAGCCCATCTGCGTGTTCTTCGCAGTCCCGGCGTTCGGCGTGAGGTACAGCATGAATCTGCTCCCGGAGCCGCAGGTGTACTGCAGGTTGTCCTGGGCATCCTGGTTGTCAGGTTCGAGCCCGAGCTTGTCGCGGTAGAAAGCGCGGGCGCGGGCGATATCCGCGGCCGGCAACACGGCGCCGACCGGCTGGTCTTTGAGCATGGTGATATCCCTTTCCAGGCCCTTCCCCCACTTAGGATTTTACGCCTCCGCGGGGCTCAGAGCTCCTTGTCCCAGGCCATGCTGCGGTTGACGGCCCGGTAGCCGAGGGCGGTGTAGAGCGCCAGGGCGCCGGTGGGGTTTTCGGAGTCGACGTCGAGCGAGGCCTTGTCCATGCCCGCCGTGGTGAAGCGGCGCATCGCCTCGGCCAGCAGCGCCCGGGCGATGCCCCGGCCGCGGTAGTCCCGGCGGACCCCGAGCAGGTCCGTGTACCCCTCGGTGAAGCCGCGTTCGACGGCGATGTCCGGGTCGTGGCTGGCCAGCTGGTAGCCGGCGACCCGGCCGTTGTCGGCGTCCAGGACCACGCAGCTCAGGTCCGGCCGGGCCAACGGGTCGTTCACGACAAAGCCCCAGGCCTCCTCGTCCCGCGGTTCGCTGCCCCAGTGGTCGCGGAAGGCGTCGTTGTGGGCCTGCCGCACCTCCTCGTGCAGCGCGGGACCGAAGTCGGCCAGCTCGAGCCCGCCGTCGAGGCGGTAAGCGGGCAGTGGGTCCGTCAGGGGGCGGTGCATCTCGTTGTAGTAGCGGACCACCCGATAGCCATGCCGTTCGAAGAGCCGGGCCTCGCGGGCATGTGCTTCCTCGGAGTGGAGGCGGAGCCTGGGGGTTGCCGGTTCCACGTTTGCTTCGGCGTCGTCGGCAAAGCGCCGCCGGGTCCGCTCCTCCAGCCAGGCCAGGACGCCGCCGCCCACCCCGCTGCCCTGCCATGCGGGATCCACGCAGCCGAACCCGACGGCCTTCCCGCCGTCGGTGTTCTTCGTCAGCCGACCGTAGGCGCGCGCGGTTCCCTGCCCGTCGAAACCAAGGATGGTGTTCGCGGCGACCGGGTTCTGCCGGGAGGACAGGATCTGCGCCAGGTCCTCGCGGCGTTCGTACCAGACGGGGTGTTCGACGGCGGCGGTCCGGGCGATCAGCGCCGCCCAGGCGTCCAGGTCGCCGGGCCCCGCGGGGCGCCAGGACAGCCGGCCATCCAGGGCCTGGCGGGGGTCGCTGTCGTCACGGCTCATCATCGGGTCAGGCTATCCGACCCTCGGGTCCGGCTCCAGCAGTGGGCGGCTCCCGGCTCCCTCCCAGGGTACTGGTCATAGAGTAAGTAGCCTGACGATCTGCGCGGTGCACGGCCGCGGGAGCTGTGGCCGGGTGTTCCTCCGGCCGGGATGGGAGCACGTGATGGAGTCGTTGCCGCTGTGGGCCTTGGCCTTGATCTTCGCCGGGGCCGCCGCCGTGATTTGGGTGGCCGGCATCCAGTTGTCCAAACAGACGGATGTGCTCGATGCCCGATTTCGGCTGGGCTCGGCCCTGGGCGGGTTGATCCTGTTGGCGCTGGCCACGAACCTGCCGGAGATCGCCATTACCGTCAGCGCCGCACTGGCCGGGAATGTGGGCGTGGCGGTGGGCAACATCCTGGGTGGCATCGCCATCCAGACGGTGGTCCTGGTCGTCCTCGACGTCGTCGGGACCAAGGGCGGCAAGCCGCTGAGTTACCGCGCCGCGTCCCTGACCCTGGTCATCGAGGCCATCACGGTGGTGGGTGTGCTGGGCGTGGTCATCGCCGGGAGCCAGATGCCTCCGGGGCTGGTCCTGTTCCGGCTCACCCCGGCCGCGGTGCTGATCGCCGTGATCTGGCTGCTGGGCCTGCTCCTGGTGCAGCGGTCGCAGAAGTCGCTGCCCTGGCACGCCCATGGTCAGGCCCCCGATGGGCAGTCCGCGCCCAAGGGCCACGCGAAGGCCTCGGCGCAGAATTCGTCGCAGACGTCGGGACGGTCCGACGCCGCGTCGTCCCGGAATAAGACCGGCACCGGCAAGGCGCTGGGGATCTTCCTGGTCGCGGCGGCCGCCACGCTGGGATCCGGCGTGCTGCTGGAGCGCAGCGGCGACGCGATCGCCGGTCAGATCGGCCTCTCCGGCGTTCTCTTCGGCGCCACGCTCCTGGCCCTGGCCACCTCCCTGCCGGAAATATCCACCGGCCTGGCCTCGGTCCGGCAGGGTGACTTCCAACTGGCGGTCAGCGACATCTTCGGCGGCAACGCTTTCCTGCCGGTGCTGTTCCTCGTGGCCGTCCTGATCTCGGGTACGCCGGTACTCCCCCAGGCCCACGCCTCGGACATCTATCTGACGGCGCTGGCCATCCTGCTGACGCTGGTCTACATGCTGGGGCTGCTGTTCCGGCCGGCGAGCCGGGTGCTGGGCATGGGTGTGGACTCGCTGGTGGTGCTGGTGCTGTACATGGTCGGCGTGGCAGGGCTCTTCGCGGTCGCCTCCTCGGGCTGAGCACCTGGCCCGGCCCAATGACGGGCGTCAGGCCCTGCCGGAGACGGGCGTCAGGCCCGGCCGCTCACTCCGGCCGGTTCCCGCACAGCGGCGTTTTCGTCCAGGTCCAGCCGCGCGTCGGCGGGATCGACGTCGTCCGGGTTGTGGGTGACCAGGACAACCGTCCGGTCCGCCAGCCCGCGCCGCAGTTCGGCCAGCAGGGCGCGGCCGGCCTCCGCGTCCAGGTGGGCGGTGGGCTCGTCGAGCAGGATGATGTCCGCCCCAGTCAGCAGGGTGCGGGCCACGGCCAGGCGCTGGCGTTCGCCGCCGCTGAGGAAGGCACCGCCCGGGCCGACGGGGGTGTCCAGTCCACGTTCCAGGCGGGCCAGCAGCGGCGTCAGGCCGACGGCGGACACCGCGTCCCTCAGGCGGCGCTCCACGTCTACCCTGTCAGGCGATCCGTCAGGTGCGCCCTCGGCCGCGCCGTCGCCGGGGCGGGGTCCCCCGGGCAGTCCGAGCATCAGGTTGCCGCGGATGGTCGAGTCGAACAGGTGGGCCTCCTGCGGGCACCAGGCGGTGCGGCCGGTCAGCCTCAGTTCGCCGTCGGCGGCCGGGAGGAACCCGAGCAGGACGGCCAGCAGTGTCGACTTCCCGGAGCCGGATCCGCCCGTGACGGCGAGCCAGCGGCCGGGTTCCGCCGTCGCGGTCAGGCCCTCGAACACCGACGGGCCGCCGGGCCAGGCAGCGGCAAGGTCCACGGCCGCCAGGCCAGGACGGCCGTCCTGCCGCGGCGCCAGCGCAATCAGGCCGCCGTCGGGACCGCCGGCGCCGTACGAGCCCCGGTCCGCTGCCAGGAGGCCCGACTCCCCGATCCGCCGCAGCACCGTGCGAAGCGCGGGGTACTGACGGACCGCCGTCGTCATCGCCGCATAGGGTTCGATCAGCGCCAGTTGGAGCAGCACCACCACCGCCACCACGGCCGGCTGCGCGGACCCGGCGAGGGCCTGCGGGGCGGCGAGCACGGCGCAGCCCAGCGCGGCGGATCCGCCGGCCAGGACCGTCAGGGCGTGTCCCAGCCCCTCGGCAACGGCGGAGCGCCGGACCGCATCCGTGGCGGCCTGGTCATCGCGCCGGATGGCGGCCAGCACGGGACCGCCGACGCCGTTGGCCTGGAGTTCGGCGCGCGCGTCCAGGGCGGCGGCCACCCGGCGCAGCACGCCCGAGCGCAGGCGCTGCTCGGCGCTGGCGGACCTGCGGTCGGCGTATAGGGCCAGCGCCGGTGCGGCCACCAGGCTGGCAACGGCGGCGGCGGCCACCGCCGGGAGTACCTCCGGGAGCAGGAGCCCCACCCCGGTGAGGGCTGCGGCTGCGACGGCGACGGCGGTCAGCGGCGGCAGCACGACGCGCGGCAGCAGATCCCGGACGGTGTCGACGTCGTCGACGACGGCACCCAGGACGTTGCCACCCTGCAGCAGGCGGCGCAGTGACAGGGCCCGGCGGCTCAGCGACTCCCACAGCTGGCCCCGGAGCCGGGTCAGGGCGGTGAAGACGGCGTCGTGGAGCAGCAGCCGTTCGGCGTAGCGCAGCGCGGCCCGGCCCACGCCGAAGAAGCGCACCCCCACGATGGCGGTCAACAGGTAGAGGATGGGCGGCTGCTCGCTGGCGCGGATGATGAGCCAGCCGGAGAGGCCGGCGAGGGCGACGGCGAACAGCGCGGCCAGCACGCCCACGACGCCGGCGGCGGTGAAGCGTCCGGCCACCGGCGCCAGCAGCCTCCCCAGCCGTGCGACGGCGCCGGGGGTCCCTACGGAGGCCGAGGGGGCGTTCGTTTGATCCGCGCGGTCGGAATTCAGGCCATCGGAGGGTTCCGGACGGCCCGTGGCGGCCAGGACGGCGCGCTCGGCGAGGCGATCGACTGGAGTTGGGCTGGTTACGGCCACGGTTGAGGGGCGGGTCATTGCGGGGCCGGCGGATGCCGGTGCCGCGGCCGTTACGGCACCGCCGCCGGTCGTACCGCCGTCGGCCGCGGGCGCGCCGATCCGCACCACGGTGTCCGCCAGTTCGCGGGTCTGCCGGTCGTGGGCCACCAGCAGCACGGTGGCCCGGCCGCGCAACCCGGTGAGGGCGGCGCTGACGGCGTCGGCCGAGGTCCGGTCCAGGTGTGCCGTGGGTTCGTCCAGCAGCAGGACGGTGGCGCCGGCGGCGATCCGTGCGAGGCCGCGGGCCACGGCCACCCGGCGCAACTCGCCGGGACTCAGCTCGGCGGGGTGCTTCGCGGCCAGGTGTTCCGCCGCGCAGGCGGCAAGGCAGCGCCGCGCCTCAGTCTTAGCCTTAGCCCCGGCCTCGCGGGACGCGTCGTCCGGGGCCGTGTCCGCGCCGCCCAGGTACAGCAGCACCTCATCCAGCACCGTGTCGGCCACCATGACCGGGTGCTGCGGCACCCACGCCACGTCGGCGGCCGCATACCCGGACACGCGGCCTTCCAGGATCGTCCCGGTGTCCGCACCGATGGTGCCCGCCAGCACTCCCAGGATGGTGCTCTTGCCGGCGCCGCTGGGGCCATCGAGGGCCGTGATGCGTCCCGCGGGCGCGGTGAAGTCCAGCGGCCCGACGGCGTCGCCGTCTCGGCCCGGGTAGCGCACCCGCAGCCCGCTGACGGCGACAGCGGGAGGCACAGCGGCAGCGGGCTCCGGAGTGCCGTCCGCCGGCAGCAGCGGCTCCGGCCGGGGGGCATCCAGCACTTCGGTGGTGTCGGCGAGCGCGGCACGGCCCTCGTCGCTGGCGTGGTGCGCGGTGCCGAGTTCGCGCAGCGGGAGGTAGTAGTCGGGGGCGAGGATCAGGGCCAGCAGGCCGGCCTCGAGGCCCATCTCCCCGTGGACCAGGCGGACGCCGATGAACACCGCCACGACGGCCACGGAAAGGGTGGCGATGAGTTCCAGCGCCAGGGCGGAGAGGAACGCGGTGCGCAGGGTGCCCATGGTCCGGGTCCGGTATTCCTCGGAGATGTCCTCCAGGGCCTTGCGCTGGGCGCTGGCCCGGCCCAGGCCCACCAGCACGGGCAGGCCCTTGGCCAGTTCCAGCATGTGGCCGGAGAGCCGGGCCAGCGTGGACTGCGCCTCCCGGACCCGTTCCTCCGTATACCGGCCGATCAGGATCATGAACAGCGGCACCAGGGGCACGGTCAGGACGATCACCACGGCGCTGACCCAGTCGGCGAAGAGGATCCGGGCGCCCAGGAGCAGCGGGATGGCCGCGCAGTTGACCAGCGCCGGCAGGAACTGCGTGTAGTAGTTATCCAGCGCGTCCAGTCCGCGCGTGGTGAGCACCGCCAGTCCGCCGTCGGACGGCCCGGCGGCGCGGGTGCCCGTCTGCAGGGCCCGTTCCAGAAGCTGCGAGCGCAGCTCCTCCTTGACCCCCAGCGCGGCACGGCGCGCGGCGACGGCCTGTCCCCACGTGGTGAGTGCCCTCAGCACCACGCCGGCCAGGCCCCAGCCCAACTGTTCGGCCCACGCCTCCTGGTGGCCGGCCAGTCCCGTCAGCATGCCTGCGACCGCCTGGCCCATCAGCACCAGGGACAGGGCCTTCAGGGCGGCGAGGAGCCCCAGCAGGTAGAGCGCGGAGCGGGTGGCAGGGCCGGAGGGGAACTGCGGTCTCATCGGCGCCTAGTCCTTGGGCGCCAGGGCCCGGGAGGCGATGGCGGGCAGGAAGCTGTGCGCCTCCGGGATGTGGGCGCTGCTGACCCGGCGCCGGAACACCCAGTAGGTCCAGGCCTGGTAGGCGAGCACCAGCGGCAGGCCGATGCAGGCGACGATCGTCATCAGGCCCAGCGTGTAGTCGGAGGAGGAGGCGTTGGAGATGGTCAGGTTGAAGGCCGGATCCAGGGTGGAGGGCAGCACCACCGGGAACGCGGCGCCGAACACCGAGGCGGTGCCGAGGACCAGGAACACGCCCAGGGAGAGGAATGCCTTGCCCTCGGCGCCGCCGCGGGCGAAGTTCCAGGCTGCGGCGGCCGCGACGACGGCGGCCACCACGGCGGCGATGGTCCAGGCCTTGCCGCCCTGGAACTGCATGACGACCGCCCAGCCGGCGATGGGCAGGAGGAGCACCGGCAGCAGCCGGACGAACCACTGCCGCGCCCGGTGCCGGACCTCGCCGTCGGTCTTCAACGCCAGGAACGCCAGCGCGTGGACCAGGGAAAAGCCGACGACGGCGAGCCCGCCGAGCACGGCGTAGGCGTTGAACCAAGCGAAGGGGCCGCCCACGCGGTCACCGTTGGCATTCACCGGCAGGCCGGTGGTGGTCAGGCCCAGGGCGGCGCCGACGCCGAAGGCCGCCACCAGGGAGCCGAGGGCGATCGCCCAGTCCCAGCGGGCGCGCCACTGCGGGGTGTCCACCTTGCCGCGGTACTCGAAGGCCACGGCCCGGAAGATCAGCGCCACCAGCACCAGCAGCAGCGGCAGGTACAGGGCGGAGAAGAGCGAGGCGTACCAAAGCGGGAAGGCCGCGAAGGTGGCCCCGCCCGCGGTCAGCAGCCAGACCTCGTTGCCGTCCCACACCGGTCCGATGGTGTTCAGCAGCACGCGGCGCTCGGTGTTGTTCCGGGCGAAGAGCTTCATCAGCATGCCGACGCCCAGGTCGAAGCCTTCGAGGAAGAGGTAGCCGGTCCACAGCACCGCAATGGCGATGAACCAGGTCGTGGGGAGCAGTTCCATGCGGGGTGTCCTCTGTCAGTATCGGGTCGGGTACGGGGTGGGCGGGGCGCTCAGTAGGCGAAGGCCAGGACGTCGTCGGCGCCCGGCGTTCCGGGAGTGCCGCCCGGGGGCGTCTTGTCCTCGTTCTCGTCCGCCGGGACGTGCGCGAGCTCCGGCATGGCGGACACCACGCCGCCGCGGACGTACTTGACCAGCAGCTTCACCTCCACCACCAGCAGGAGCGCGTAGACGGCGGTCAGCACCACCAGCGAGGTGATCAGTTCCCCGGCGGACACCCCCGGGGAGACGGCGGCGGCGGTGAACATGAAGACCTGGTCGATGCCGCTAGCGTCCGGGTTGGGCGCGACGACGAAGGGCTGGCGGCCCATCTCGGTGAAGATCCAGCCGGCGGCGTTGGCGCCGAAGGGGGCCAGGATGCCGAAGACGGCCAGCCGCATCAGGCCGCGGGAGGCCGGAACGGTGCCCTTGCGGGTGGCCCAGAGCGCGGCGGCGGCAGCGGCCGCGGCGAGGCCGCCGAAACCGATCATCATCCGGAAGCCCCAGTAGGTGACCTCCATGACGGGGACGTACTGGATTTCCTTGCCGGCGCGGTCGCCGTAGATGGGGCTGTCCGGCAGGTGGGTGCCGTAGTCGGCCTTGTACTGTTCCAGCAGGCTGTTGACGCCCTTGACCTCGGTGCTGAAGTCGCCCTTGGCCAGGAAGGAGAGCAGGCCCGGCACCTCGATGACGGCGACGACGTCGTCGCAGTTCTTGGAGCCGACGTTGCCGATGCTCAGGATGGAGAAGCCGGTCCCGTCGTGGCAGGCGGCCTCCGCGGCGGCCATCTTCATGGGCTGTTGGACGAACATCAGCTTCCCTTGCAGGTCGCCGGTGACGGCGGTGCCGGCGAAGGAGATCATGGCGACGACGGCGCCGATCCGCAGCGAGCGGATCCAGACGGCGTGGTCGGCACGGTCGCGGCCCGGGACGGTGGACTCGCCGGGGATGACCCGGCCGTCGGCACCGACCGTGTCGATCCCGTCATACCGGCGGCGCCACAGGTGGTACCAGGCGATGCCGAGCAGGAACGCGCCGGCGACGGCGAGGGCGCCGAAGAGCGTGTGGGGCACGGCCACGAGGGCCGTGTTGTTGGTGAACACGGCCCACGCGTCGGTCATGACCGGGCGGCCGTTGATCATCTCGACACCTACTGGGTGCTGCATCCAGCTGTTGGCCACGATGATGAAGTAGGCCGAGAGCGCGGAGCCGATGACAGCGATCCAGAGGCAGGCCAGGTGGACGCCGCGCTTGAGCTGCTTCCAGCCGAAGATCCAGAGGCCCAGGAAGGTGGACTCGACGAAGAACGCGAGCAGCGCCTCGAGGGCCAGCGGGGCGCCGAAGACGTCCCCGACGAAGCGGCTGTACTCGCTCCAGGCCATGCCGAACTGGAATTCCTGCACGATGCCGGTGGCGACGCCCATGATGAAGTTGATCAGGAACAGCTTGCCCCAGAACTTGGTCATGCGGAGGTATTCGGGCTTGCCGGTGCGGTACCAGAGGGTCTGGATCACCGCCACCACCAGGCCCAGGCCGATCGTCAGCGGCACCATCATGAAGTGATAGACGGTGGTGATCCCGAATTGCCAGCGTGCAATTTCCAAGGCGTCCATGGCAGTCCCTTTGGTTAGGTTCCCGAGAGTTTTCTACAGTTCGTAGAATTGCTACTTCTACAGAGTGTAGAACATCGGCCGGACCGTACGCACCCAGCGTGGCACGGCTCACCCCGGGCCGCAACGGACCGCCGCCGGGCCCCGCACTCGACCCACCGTGACACGCCCGGAGCCCTGTTCTACTGCATGTAGAAAGTCAAGCGAAAAAACGGTAAATTGAAAGCTGTAGTAATTAACGACCTCCCGCGGCAGGTGCCGGCGGGGAGGCATCTTAGAAGGACACAGGCAATGGCAAGTCTTGGGGAACTGGAACGGGCAGTCATGGACTTGCTCTGGGCGGGACAGGAGGCCGCGACGGCCAACACCCTGCGCGACCTGCTGGCCACAAGCACCCGCACCCCCGGCGGTACCGAGGGCCACGAGGGCAAGGACCTGGCCGTCACCACGGTCCTGACCGTCCTCTCCCGGCTGGAGCGCAAGGGCCTGGTGGAGCGTGAACGCGGCACCCGTCCGCACCGCTACCAGGCCGTGTCCAGCCGCGCGGACCACACCGCCGAACTGATGCACGAGGTCCTCGGCTCCGCCCCTGACCGTGAGGCCGTTCTGGCCCGCTTCATCGGCTCCGTCTCGCCCACCGAGGCCGAGACTTTGCGCAAACTGCTGGACCACAGCTAACAGCGGTGTTCTGGACCTCATATTTTCTGGCGGTCCTGGCGATAGCGCTGGCCTGGCCGGTGCCTATCCTCCTGTCGCGCGCCCACTGGCCGGCCCGTTCCCCCTCGACGGCGATGCTGCTCTGGCAGGCGATCGCCCTCGCCGGTGGCCTGTCCATGATCGGCGCCATGCTGGTCTACGGGCTGGAACCCATCGGGGACAACCTGATCGCCGGCCTGCGCGGCCTGGCGGGCATGGTGTTCCGCAACGAACCCACCACCGATCTGGGCTTCTGGCACATCTTCGCGCTCTCCGCGGCCGCGTTGCTGAGCGCCCACCTGGTCTTCACGCTGCTGCTGACCTATTACAAGATCCAGCGGCAGCGCCGGCGGCACCGTGAGCTCCTGGCCCTGCTGGCATCCCCGTCGGCGGAGGCCGCCCGGACCATGGTGATCAGCCACGACTCCCCGGTGGCCTACTGCCTGCCCGGCGGCGCCCGCTCCGTGACTGTCCTCTCCGACGGCCTCATGGCGGCGCTGGAACCCGGCGAGCTGCGGGCGGTCCTCAGCCACGAGAACGCCCACCTCAGCCAGCGGCACCACCTGCTCCTCTGGGCCTTTGCCGCCTGGCGCCAGGCCCTGCCCTGGCTGCCGACCACCCGGCTGGCGCAGGAGGCTGTCAACTCACTGATCGAGATGCTGGCCGACGACGTAGCGCTCAAGACCGAGAGCAAGGCCACGCTGATCAAGGCCATCGCCATCGTGGCCAGCGGCTCGGCCACGGGCACCGGCCCCGGCGCGGCACCGGCGGCGCGAATGGCCTTCGGCAGTTCAGAGGCGGACAGCGCCCAGCCCGGGGCCACCGGCGGGGCCGGTGCCATGGTGACGACGGCGACCCGGGTCAGCCGGCTGCTCTCGCCCCAGCCACCGCTGCCGCAGGGGCTGCGCTATGCGGTGCTGGCGGCCTGCATCCTGCTGCTCGCGGCGCCGACGGCGCTGCTGATTGTGCCCGGCCTGCTCGGCTAGGAGGGTGCCAGTGGCGCCTTAGGCGTCGATGCGTTCCCGGTCCAGGCTGGCGGCGCCGGCGATGATGAAGTCCTTACGCGGGGCGACGTCGGAGCCCATCAGCAGGTCGAAGATCTCCTCGGCCTGGCGGGCGTTCTCCACCCGGACCTTCCGCAGCGTGCGGTGCCGCGGGTCCATGGTGGTCTCGGCGAGCTGCTCGGCGTCCATCTCGCCCAGGCCCTTGTAGCGCTGGATCGGTTCCTTGTAGCGCTTGCCCTCCTTCGCCAGCCGGCCCAGCAGCTGGTGCAGCTCGGCCTCCGAGTAGGTGTAGATCATCTCGTTGGCCTTCTGGCCTGCGTTGATGACCTCCACCCGGTGCAGCGGCGGGACGGCGGCGAAGACGCGGCCCTCGTCGATCATGGGCCGCATGTAGCGGAAGAACAGCGTCAGCAGCAGCGTGCGGATGTGGGCGCCGTCGACGTCGGCGTCGGTCATCAGGATGACCTTGCCGTACCGCGCGGCCGAGATGTCGAAGCTGCGGCCGGAGCCCGCGCCCACCACCTGGATCAGCGCGGCGCATTCGGCGTTGGAGAGCATGTCCCCCACCGAGGCCTTCTGGACGTTGAGGATCTTGCCGCGGATCGGCAGCAGCGCCTGGAAGTCCGAGGAGCGGGCCAGTTTGGCGGTGCCGAGCGCGGAGTCGCCCTCGACGATGAACAGTTCGGAGCGTTCGACGTCGTCCGTGCGGCAGTCCGCGAGCTTGGTCGGCATCGAGGAGGTTTCCAGGGCGTTCTTGCGCCGCTGGGTTTCCTTGTGGACGCGGGCCGAGATGCGGGATTTCATCTCGCTGACGACCTTTTCCAGCAGCAGCGCCGACTGGGCCTTGTCGTTGCGGTTGGCGGAGGTGAGCTTGGCGTTGATTTCCCGCTCCACCACCTTCGCGACGATCGCCCGGACCGCGGAGGTGCCGAGGATTTCCTTGGTCTGGCCCTCGAACTGCGGTTCGGCCAGGCGGACGGTAAGCACGGCGGTGAGCCCGGCGAAGATGTCGTCCTTCTCCAGCTTGTCGTTGCCGGCCTTGAGCTTCCGGGCGTTGGCCTCGACGGCCTTGCGGAAGGTCTTCACCAGGGCCTGCTCGAAGCCGGACTGGTGGGTGCCGCCCTTCGGGGTGGAGATGATGTTGACGAAGCTGCGGACCGTGCTGTCGTAGCCGATGCCCCAGCGCAGGGCCACATCAACTTCGCAGTCGCGTTCGACCTCGGCGAGCTGGCTGTGGCCGCGCTCGTCCAGGACGGGGACGGTCTCCTTGAACTTGCCGGCGCCGTGCAGCCGCCAGACGTCGGTGACCGCCGGGTCCGCGGCGAGGAATTCGACGAATTCGGAGATGCCGCCGTCGTGGTGGAAGACCTCCTCGTGCGGGCCGGCCTCCCCGGGCGTGCCCGGAACTTTCCGCTCGTCGCGCACGGTGAGTTTGAGGCCGGGGACCAGGAAGGAGGTCTGCCGGGCGCGGGCGGTGAGGTCCTCGTAGGAGAACTTGGCGTCCGGGGTGAAGATCTGCCGGTCCGCCCAGTAGCGGATGCGGGTGCCGGTGACGCCGCGCTTGGCCTTGCCGACGACGTCGAGCACGGAGCCGTCGACGAACGGCTCGAAGACCGCGGCCGGGTCGGGGCGGGTACCGGGGTCCTTGAAGCGGCCCGGTTCGCCGCGGCGGAAGGACATCTTGTAGGTCTTGCCGCCGCGGTCCACCTCGACGTCCAGGCGGGAAGAGAGGGCGTTGACCACGGAGGCGCCGACGCCGTGCAGGCCGCCGGAGGCGGTGTAGGAGCCGCCGCCGAACTTGCCGCCGGCGTGCAGCTTGGTGAAGACGACCTCGACGCCGGTGAGGCCGGTCTTGGGTTCGACGTCGATCGGGATGCCGCGGCCGTCGTCGTGGATCTCCACGGAGTTGTCCGCGTGCAGGATGATCTTGATGTCGTGGCCGAAGCCGGCCAGGGCCTCGTCGACGGAGTTGTCGATGATCTCCCAGAGGCAGTGCATCAGGCCGCGCGAGTCCGTGGATCCGATGTACATGCCGGGGCGTTTGCGGACGGCCTCCAGGCCCTCCAGCACGGAAAGGTGCCGGGCGGTGTAATCAGAACTTGGTGCCACGGGTGGGGAACTCCTTCGGTGAAACGCGAAAAATACACTCTTCCTAGCGTAGTCGGCCGCGGGCCGCTCTTTTGGTTGCCACTCCCCGCCGGAATGTGGCCCGGCGCACGCCGTTACGGGGACGTGATACGCGCACAGCGAAAGTGGCCCATCCGTGCCATGGATTGGGAGCGAATGCTGGTTATATAGACGTATCGATCTACTAAGGAGGCCGAACATGACCACAGCAGTTGCGGACCGCACACTCACTACCGCTGACCGGTGTGACCGTTGCGGAGCTCAGGCATATGTCCGCGTTGTCCTCGGAGCCTCCGGCGGTGAGCTTCTCTTCTGCGCCCACCACGCACGCGCCGTTGAACCGAACCTTCGCCCGCTCAGCTCCGACTGGCACGACGAGACGGGCCGCCTCAATGAAAAGGAACCGGTTCCGGTCGACTAAGACCTCCACCTGCGAAGGGCCCCTCCACTGCGGAGGGGCCCTTCGTCGTTTCAACCTGCGGCGCTGATATCCCGGCAACGCCGACCGGGAAGGCCGGCGCCACCCGGCGCATGCGACGGCGGGGTATACGACAGCGGGGCCGCCCTTGCCCGGCCCTGGTGGGCCCGGGCGGGACACGGCCCCGCTGAGGTGTGCCGGCAGTGCCGGCGGTGATGCTGGGACTTAGTCCAGGTAGTCCCGGAGGACCTGCGACCGCGACGGGTGGCGCAGCTTGGACATGGTCTTGGATTCGATCTGGCGGATGCGTTCGCGGGTCACGCCGTAGACCTTGCCGATTTCGTCTAAAGTCTTCGGCTGGCCGTCGGTCAGGCCGAAGCGCATGGCGACGACGCCAGCCTCGCGCTCGGAGAGGGTGTCGAGCACCGAGTGCAGCTGTTCCTGCAGCAGGGTGAAGCTCACCGCATCGGCGGGGACGACGGCCTCGGAGTCCTCGATCAGGTCGCCGAACTCCGAGTCGCCATCCTCACCCAGCGGGGTGTGCAGCGAGATGGGTTCGCGGCCGTACTTCTGGACCTCGACGACCTTTTCCGGGGTCATGTCCAACTCGAGGGCCAGCTCTTCCGGCGTGGGTTCGCGGCCCAGGTCCTGCAGCATCTGGCGCTGGACACGGGCAAGCTTGTTGATGACCTCGACCATGTGCACCGGGATTCGGATGGTGCGGGCCTGATCCGCCATGGCGCGGGTGATGGCCTGGCGGATCCACCAGGTGGCGTAGGTGGAGAACTTGAAGCCCTTGGTGTAGTCGAACTTCTCGACAGCGCGGATGAGGCCCAGGTTGCCTTCCTGGATCAGGTCCAGGAAGAGCATGCCGCGGCCGGTGTAGCGCTTGGCCAGGGAGACCACGAGGCGGAGGTTGGCCTCCAGCAGGTGGTTCTTGGCGCGCTTGCCGTCGTGGATGATGTATTCGAGTTCGCGCTTGAGCTTCGGATCCATGGATCCGTCGTCCGCGGCGAGCTTCTCCTCCGCGAACAGGCCGGCCTCGATGCGGAGCGCGAGGTCGACTTCCTGCTCGGCGTTCAGCAGGGCGACCTTACCGATCTGCTTGAGGTAGTCCTTGACGGGGTCGGCGGTGGCGCCGGCGGACATGACCTGCTGGACCGGGGCGTCGTCGTCATCCGCGTCGGAGTAGACGAAGCCGGATCCGGTAGGGGCTGCGGCAGTCTTGCCGGCCGCCTCCTCGCCCTCCTCGGTCAGTTCGGTGGCGTCGGGCGTGACGTCGTCGAGGTCCTCGTCGACCTCAACTTCGTCAATATCCTCGTCCTGGGACTTGTTGGCGGCCTCGGCGGCGGCCTTCGCGCCGGGCTTGGGGCCGCGCTTCTTGGGCGCAGGCTTGGCGTCGGCGGCGGAGTCGTCGCCCGCGGCGGCGGCCGCATCTTTGGCAGCCTTGTTCGCTGCACGGGTGGCGGCGCGCTTGGCATTCGCCGCCGCCTTCTTCTCCTCGGGGGACAAGACGGCCTGGTCGGCGGGGTCCTTCTTCTGGGAAGACGGGGTCACAGAAAACCTTTCTAGCGGTGGTCTGTGGAATCGCCATACGGGCAACACCACTATGACCCTGTCAAGTCCGTGTTTTCCATCAGGTGAAATCGGGACCAGCAGAGCCACTAGGTAGAACTGCCGGAGCGACCGTAATGTTCCCTGTTTCCAAGGTTCGCTACACACACCAGATACACGGACCCAACCGGGTCTCGACCTTCATTGTCTCATGCTTTTCCGAATCAGGGGCCCGTCCGGCGTCCGGGCTAGGCGGCGTCCGGGTCGAATTTCTGCCAGGCCGACTCCTTCCTGGCCGCCCAGCCGCAGAGGGTTCCGCGCCGGGCCAGCTCTCCCAGCAGCTCCGCGAGCCGGTACCCCGGGTACTCGGCGGCGGCCGCGCCGTAAAGTGCCGCGGCGTAGGAGCCGCGGCCCCGGCACCACTCGATCCAGCCGCGGCTGGTGAGGGCTGCGGCCCGGGACTCCCCGGCGCCGCAGGTGGAGAGAACATCCAGCACAGCGTCCAGTCGCGACAGCCGCCGCCAGTCCGGAGTGACGGGCTCCAGGCCGAGGAGGACCTCCCCGTACCCCGGCGGGGGCGGAAGGGTCCGCGCGGCCGGTCCGGGGCTTCCCGCCGGGGCGTTTCCGGGCGGGGTTATGTTTGCGGGCCGGGTCATTCCGTCCGGCAGCAGGGGGTCGGCGCCCGGCCCTTCGTCCAGCAGGCCGAAGTCCTCCGCTCCGGCGACGGCCGCCCGCCGTCCGGCCGCGGCCAGGACCAGCACCGCATCCCGCCAGGACGCCACGCACAGGGTGGCCCGAAGGTAGCCGGCCAGATCATCCGGCATCCCGCCCGCAGTTTGGGCTGCAGCACTGCTTGGCGCGGGATCCCGATCAGGTGCTGCCGGTGGCCCCTCGAGGACGTGTTCCCAGACGTCGAGGACCGCCTCGAACTGCCGCCGGTCCCGCCAGCGCGTGCCGAACCCGTCGAGGAAGCCCCGCTCAACCGCGGGCACTCCGGCCGGGTCCCGGCCCGGCCGGCTGTGATCCGCCGAACCGCCCATTCCCGCCGGCCCGGACAATCCGGGCGACCCGGCAGGACCGGCGGAGCCCGGCGCCGCACCCACCCGGCTGCCGCGGAACACCATCTCGGCGCTGAGGACGCTGTCGCGGATCTCCTCGATGGGCCGGCCCGGTGGTGCGCAGCAGTCCGGGTCCGAGCAGTGGGCGTTCCGCCAGTACCGCTCCCCCACGATCCAGGCGTCCCGGACCGGCAGCCCCGCGGAGGCCAGCGCGGTCTCCAATTCCCGGAGCAGCCGGTCCACGGACTGCTGCGGCGGCGCCGGGTGGCTGACGGGGCCGGGTTCGGCGCCGTCGCCCTCCGCGGGCGGCGCGGTGAAGAGGGCCAGGAGAGAGCCGTCGGCGTCCCGGTCCGCCACAAGGTAGCCGGCAACAGACCCGGCGAAGGCCCGCAGATGTGCCCGGTCGAATCGGCCGGGGCCGGGAAGGTCGACCCTGAGGGTGGCGCCGAGGCGCTTTCCCTGCATGGTCATCGCCACCACGCTGCTGACCGGCCAATAGCCCAGTGAGTGCGGGATGAAACCGAGAACGTCGGCGGGACCGGAAATTGTCAGGTGATCGGGAGCTGTCATGCCGTCAGCTTCGCCCCGGGCACCGCACGCGGTCAGCAGGTCGGCAACGCTATGTGGATAAGCAGCAGGAAGGAGCGCCCCGGAACTAGCTGACGGTGCCGCCGTCGCGCCGTCGTTCGGCCACGACGCGTCGCTGCCGGGCGATCGCGTCCCGCAGCGGCGGGACCACGACGCCCTGTGCGGCCATCTGCCGGCGGACCTTGCGGCGGATGATGAGGATCGCCGTCGCGCCGCCGCCCAGCAGGATGAAATGCACGCAGAGCGCCACGCGGAAGGCGTCCAGGCTGTAGAGGCCGCCGGGCGAGAGCCCCGCCCCGTGCTGGAAGTCGAGGGCCAGCCCGATCAGGAAGATGGCCAGCAGCGCGGCGATGAAACCACCCACGTTCACGATGCCGGTGGCCGTCCCGATCCGGTGGGCCGGGTTGAAGGTACGGGCGAAGTCGAAGCCGATCATGGAGCCCGGGCCGCCGACGGCCAGCACCACCACCAGGACGGCCAGCAGCCACAGCGGCGACCGCCCGGGCTGCAGCAGGACCGCGGCCCACGCGGCGGCGGTGGCCCCGGAGATCAGCAGCACCATGGTGGAACGGCGCAGCGGGTGCCGCGCGACGAAGCTCCCCATCAACGGACCGGCCACGATCGCGGCGGCGACATAGAGGGCCATCAGCGCGGACACCGTCCCGGCGTTCAGCCCCTGCGCGGAAATCAGGAAGGGGTAGCCCCACGTCATCGCGAAGACGGTGCCGCTGAACTGCACGGTGAAGTGGCTCCAGAGGCCCAGCCGGGTTCCTGGCTGCCGCCAGGCGTCGCCGAGCGACACCCCCGTTGCGCGCAACCCCTGGGCCGGAGCCGGAGCGGGGTGCCCGGGCGGCAGGTCCTGGAGCAGCACCACGGTCAGGACCAGGGCGAGCCCGGACATGCCGGCGAGGGTCAGGAAGGCGGGCGTCCAGCCGGCGGAATGCAGGATCAAGGCGAAGGGCACCACGGAAAAGAGCTGGCCGAGCTGGCCGGACATGCCGGTGAGCTGGGTCAGCAGCGGAACCCGGGAGGCGGCAAACCAAAGCGGGATGAGCCGGATCACGGAGACAAACGTCATCGCATCCCCCGCACCCACCAGGACGCGGCCCAGCACGCCGCCGGGGATGTTGTCGGCGAAGGCGAGCTGGAGCTGGCCCAGTCCCATCAGCAGGGCGCCGCCGGCGAGCATGGCCCGGGACCCGAACCGGTCCACCAGGATGCCCACGGGGATCTGCAACGCCGCGTAGACCAGCAGCTGCAGGACGGTGAAGAAGGAGATCTCGGCCGCGCTGGCGTGGAAGCGGGCGGTGGCTTCGAGGCCGACGACCCCGAAGGAGGTGCGCTGGCTCACGGCAACGAGGTAGGCGAAAACCCCGATGATCCAGATGAGCCAGGCACGGGGGTACGTCACTCCCCCATTATGCCCCCGCGACGGATAAAGATTATTTATTCTCCGGGTTCTTTACGGGCCAGGTAGGCCTCAACGGCGGCCCCGAGGTCGTCGGCGTTGGGCAGCTGGTCGTTCTCGTCGGCCAGCAGCGAGCGGCGGACCGTGCCCTCGGCCTTCTCGTCGTAACGGGTCTCGAGCCGGGACACCACCTGCTGGACGTCTTCGGAGGCCTCGATCTGTTCGGCGATCTGGCGGCCGACCTCCCGGCCCGCCTCGCGGAGCCGGTCGGTGGGGAGCATCAGCGCTGTCGCGGCGCCGAGGTATTCCAGGCCGGCGACGGCGGCGTTCGGATATTCGGCCTCGGCCAGGTAGTGCGGGACGTGGATGACGTAGCCGGCCACGTCCCGGTGGGCGGCTTCGAGGCGCAGCTCCAGGATGTGGCCGATGGCCGCGGGAACCTCAACGGTGGGCTTCCAGACGGAGATGCCCTCGATCAGGTCCGGGCGGTTGCCGTGGACCGTGACGCCGACCGGGCGGGTGTGCGGCACCGGCATCGGGATGGAGTGGATCCAGGCGGTGAGGTTGACGTCGAGTTCCTCCACGATGCCGACGACGGCGCGCGCGAACCGCTCCCACTGCAGGTCCGGTTCGAACCCGGCGAGGAGGAGGAAGGGTTTGCCCAGCCCGTCGCGCAACCGGTACAGGGACAGCCGCGGAACCTGGTAGTCCTGAAGGTGGTCCTCGACGAAGCTGATCTGCGGGCGGCGGGACCGGTAGTCCATCAGCTGATCGGCGTCGAACTCCGCCACCAGCTCCGTGTCGAGGTTGTCGACCAGTTCCGTGGTGATCTGCCGGACCACGTGGCCGGCATCGGCGAAGCCGGTGAAGCCCATCAGCAGATCAAGGCCCCTCAATTCGGGGCTGTGGAACAGCGCGTCGTCACGGACGTACAGCGTTGCCGGATCCAGCAGGGAACCTGTTATCCGTTCCATCACGTATTCCTTTCCTCCATGCGGCCCAAGCGGGGCCGTCTGCCGGGCACAGCGGGCGCCCGGCGGGGCTGCAATGCCTTGGGCGCAGTGCCCGCGTCGCCGCGGCATTCTGTCCCTTTGTCAGGTCCAACGTCCCGGGTGCCGGGCTAATTCCTGCCCCTTACTGTGGGCCACGTCTCAGAAAATGCGGTTCCGGCCGCGGCAAGAGACTACGATCGAAGCTGGCCTGAGGGCCGGCGCGGGTGATGCCGGCGGGACGTACGTCGTTCCCGGTGGCCCGGGTCCCATGGCAGGGCGCCAAACATGCAGTCCCTGCTTACGAAGCACAGAGAATTGAGGACTGTCCTGGTGGTCAAGAATACCGAAGTCAAACTGAGCGCCGTCGCCGGAGACGTGAAGAAGTCCCCCTCCGATGCCCTCGTCGTGGGCGTCGGACAGGGCACCGACGGCCCCGTCCTGCTGGAGAACCCGTTGACCGCCAAGGCCGCCGAGGCCCTCGCCGACTCGCTGGCCGCCCTCGGCGTCACCGGTGCCGCCGACCAGGCACACCGCCTGCCCGGCCTGCCCGAGGCCGGAGCCCCGGTCCTGGTCCTCGCCGGCGTCGGCAAGGTCACGCCCGGCACCGCCCTGGGCGAGGAGGCCCTGCGCCGCGCCGCCGGCTCGGCCATCCGGCAGCTGGCCGGCCTGGGCACCGTGACCCTGGCCCTGCCCGCCCCGGACGCCGCCGCCGTCGCCGCGATCGCCGAGGGTGCGGCCATGGGTGCCTACGCCTACACCGAACACCGCTCCTCCAAGGACGGGCTCAAGGAGCCGGTCCGCAACGTGCGCATCCTCACCGACCTGGCCGCCAGCAAGGGCCTCCTGCAGCCGGCCCTGGACCGCGCCGCGCTGATCGGCAAGGCCGTCAACGCCACCCGCACCCTGGTCAACCAGCCGCCGAGCCACCTCTACCCGGAGACCTTCGCCGAGGCCGCCAAGGACCTGGCCAAGGGCCTGCCGGTCAAGGTGACCGTCTGGGACGAGAAGCGCCTCGAAAAGGACGGCTTCGGCGGCATCCTGGGGGTCGGCAAGGGCTCCACCCGCCAGCCGCGCCTGGTCAAGGTCGAGTACGCGCCGGCCAAGGCCACCGCCAAGGTTGCCCTGGTGGGCAAGGGCATCACCTTCGACACCGGCGGCATCTCGCTCAAGCCGCACCTGGGCATGGGTGAGATGAAGTCGGACATGGCGGGCGCCGCCGTCGTCCTCAATACCGTCCTGGCCCTGGCCGAGATGGGCCTGCCGGTCAAGGCCACCGCCTGGCTCTGCATTGCCGAGAACATGCCCTCCGGTGCCGCGCAGCGCCCCGCCGATGTGCTCACCATCTTCGGCGGCAAGACCGTCGAGGTGTTGAACACCGACGCCGAGGGCCGCCTGGTCATGGCCGACGGCATCGTCGCGGCCAGCGAGGAGCACCCGGACGTGATTATCGACGTCGCTACCCTCACCGGCGCGCAGCTGATCGCCCTGGGCAACCGCACCGCGGGCGTCATGGGCTCCGAGTCCGTCACGGGCGCCCTGAAAGCCGCCGCGGACCGCGCCGGCGAGCTGGTCTGGCCGATGCCGCTGCCGGAGGAACTGCGCCCCAGCCTGGACTCCCAGGTGGCGGACATCGCCAACATCGGCGAACGCCACGGCGGCATGATGACCGCCGCCGTGTTCCTGAAGGAATTCGTCGGCAAGGGCAAGAACGGGGAGCAGATCCCCTGGGCCCACATCGACATCGCCGGCCCGTCCTTCAACAACGGCAGCCCCTACGGCTACAACCACAAGCAGGGCACCGGCTGCACCGTCCGCACCCTGGTGGCCTACGTCGAGGACGTCCTCGCCGCCAAGTAAGCCCTCTTCCGCGGGCCTGTGGCCGGGGCTGATACCCCGGCCACAGGCCCGCGTGAGACTGGACACAAGCGCTCCACAAACGCCACGGCAAGGTGGAGCATGGATTAGTGGTTCGCTAAGGTGAACCGTAGTTTCAAAGCATTCAGCTTCATGGAAGCAATTCCACACGAAAGGGAAGCCGCCTGCTGGCATAATCACGGCAGACAGATTCCAAGACCAGATGATGCGTACTCTCGCGTCATCGTTCACGCGAGGGAGCGTTTTAGTGGCCGATCAGGCAACTGCGCAAGAATTCGACATCCTGGTACTCGGCGGCGGCAGCGGCGGCTACGCCACCGCCCTCCGCGCCGTCCAGCTCGGCCTCACCGTCGGCCTCATCGAAAAGGGCAAGCTCGGCGGCACCTGCCTGCACAACGGCTGCATCCCCACGAAGGCCCTGCTGCACTCCGCCGAACTGGCCGACCACGCCCGTGACTCCGCCAAGTACGGCGTCAACGTGAGCCTGGACAGCATCGACATCTCCACGGTCAACTCGTACAAGGACGGCATCATCGCCGGCAAGTACAAGGGCCTCCAGGGTCTGATCAAGTCCAAGAAGGCCATCACGGTCATCGAGGGCGAAGGCAAGCTCCAGGGCACCGACACCGTCGTGGTCAACGGCACCGCGTACAAGGGCAAGAACATCGTCCTGGCCACCGGCTCCTACTCCCGCACCCTGCCGGGCCTCGAGATCGGCGGCAAGGTCATCACCTCGGACGAGGCGCTGACCATGGACTTCATCCCGAAGAGCGCCATCATCCTCGGCGGCGGCGTCATCGGCGTCGAGTTCGCCTCGGTCTGGAAGTCCTTCGGCGTGGACGTCACCATCATCGAGGGCCTGCCCTCCCTCGTCCCGAACGAGGACGCCACGATCGTCAAGAACTTCGAGCGCGCCTTCAAGAAGCGCGGCATCAAGTTCTCCACCGGCACCTTCTTCCAGGGCGTCGAGCAGAACAACGACGGCGTCAAGGTCACCCTGGTGGACGGCAAGACCTTCGAAGCCGACCTCATGCTCGTGGCCGTCGGCCGCGGCCCGGTCACCGCCAACCTCGGCTACGAAGAGGCCGGCCTCACCATCGACCGCGGCTTCGTGATCACCAACGAGCGTCTGCACACCGGCGTCGGCAACATCTACGCCGTCGGCGACATCGTCCCCGGCGTCCAGCTGGCCCACCGCGGCTACCAGCAGGGCATCTTCGTCGCCGAGGAAATCGCCGGCCTCAAGCCGGTCGTCGTCGAAGACGTCAACATCCCCAAGGTCACCTACTCCGAGCCGGAGATCGCGACCGTCGGCTACACCGAGAAGGCTGCCAAGGCCAAGTTCGGCGATGACCAGATCGAGACCCAGGAATACAACCTGGCCGGCAACGGCAAGAGCTCCATTCTGGGCACCTCCGGCCTGGTGAAGCTGGTCCGCCAGAAGGACGGCCCCGTCGTCGGCGTCCACATGATCGGCTCCCGTATGGGCGAGCAGATCGGCGAGGCCCAGCTGATCGTGAACTGGGAAGCCTACCCGGAGGACGTCGCACAGCTGGTGCACGCCCACCCGACGCAGAACGAGGCCCTGGGCGAGGCCCACCTGGCCCTCGCCGGCAAGCCGCTGCACGGCTAATAGCCCCCACCGCAGCACCGCAAGACCACCGCGCTTAGTGCACCCGGCCCGAAAAACCGGGTGCACTAAGCTCGAACCAGGCAGCAATCATCCGCACTAAAGATCAATAAGGAGAACGGGGACGACATGTCTGAATCCGTTAACTTGCCCGCCCTCGGTGAGAGCGTCACCGAAGGAACCGTCACCCGCTGGCTCAAGCAGGTAGGTGACCGGGTAGAGGTGGACGAGCCCCTGCTCGAAGTCTCCACCGACAAAGTAGACACCGAGATCCCCTCTCCGATCGCCGGCGTGATCGAGGAAATCCTCGTGGCCGAAGACGAGACCGCCGAGGTCGGCGCCCCGCTGGTGCGCATCGGCGACGGCTCCGGCTCCGCTGACGCCGCCCCGGCCGCTCCCGCTGAAGCCGCCCCGGCCGAGGAAGCCCCCGCCGAGACCCCGTCCGGCACCGAGGCTCCGGCCCCCGAGGACGAGACCCCGGCCGCTGCCGAGGCCCCGGCCGCCGCCCCCGCCGGCGAAGGCCACGAAGTCACTCTCCCCGCCCTGGGCGAGAGCGTCACCGAAGGCACCGTCACCCGCTGGCTCAAGAGCGTCGGCGACTCGGTCGAGGTCGACGAGCCGCTGCTCGAGGTCTCCACCGACAAGGTCGACACCGAGATCCCCTCCCCCGTTGCCGGCACCCTGCAGGAAATCCGCGTCGCCGAGGACGAGACGGCCGAGGTGGGCTCCGTCCTGGCCGTCATCGGTTCCGGCGCCGCTGCCCCGGCCGCCGCTCCGGCCCCCGAGGCCCCGAAGCAGGAGGCTCCCAAGCAGGAAGCCCCGAAGCAGGAAGCTCCGGCTCCGGCCGCTGCCCCGGCTCCCGCCGCCCCGAAGCAGGAAGCCCCGAAGGCTCCCGCCCCGGCCGCTGCTCCGGCTCCCGCCGCCCCCGCCAAGCAGGAGGCGCCCGCCGCCTCCTCGAGCGAGTCCGGCTACGTCACTCCCCTGGTACGCAAGCTGGCCAACCAGCACGGCGTCGAGATCTCCTCGCTGACCGGCACCGGCGTCGGCGGCCGCATTCGCAAGCAGGACGTCCTGGCCGCCGCCGAGGCTAAGGCCGCTCCGGCTGCCGCCGCCCCGGCGGCCGCGAAGGCCCCGTCCGCGGCGCCGACCGCCGAGGCTTCCTCGCTGCGCGGCACCGTCCAGAAGGCCCCGCGCATCCGCCAGGTCATCGCCCGCCGCATGCGCGAATCCCTGGACGTCTCCACCCAGCTGACCCAGGTGCACGAGGTCGACATGACCAAGGTCGCCAAGCTGCGTGCCCGCGCCAAGAACTCCTTCCAGGCGCAGAACGGCTCCAAGCTGACCTTCCTGCCCTTCATCGCCAAGGCTGTCGCCGAGGCCCTGAAGCAGCACCCGAAGCTGAACGCCTCCTACGACGAGGACAAGCAGGAGATCACCTACCACAACGCCGAGCACCTGGCGATCGCGGTGGACACCGACAAGGGCCTGCTGGTTCCGGTCATCTCCGACGCCGGCAACCTGAACCTCGCCGGCCTCTCCGGCAAGATCGCCGACGTCGCCGACCGCACCCGCAACGGCAAGATCGGCCCGGATGAGCTCTCCGGCGGAACCTTCAGCATCACCAACATCGGTTCCGTGGGCGCCCTCTTCGACACCCCGATCATCAACCAGCCCCAGGTCGCCATCCTGGGCACCGGCGCGATCGTCAAGCGCGCCGTGGTGGTCTCCGACGAGAACGGCGACGACTCGATCGCGATCCGCTCGATGATGTACCTCTCGCTGACCTACGACCACCGCCTGGTGGACGGCGCGGACGCGGGACGCTTCCTGCAGACGCTGAAGGCACGCCTCGAGGAAGGCGCCTTCGAGGCAGACCTGGGCCTCTAGCGGCAGGCGGTCCCCGGTTCCGGGGACCACACAGTACCAACGGCGACGGCGGTGCGGACCACGGTGTGAAACCACCGGCGGACCGCGCCGCCGTCGCCGTCTTACTACGGACCGTAGAATTCTCTGGTTAGACTGAAGCCATGAAAATTTTGTTCGACATCCTGGTCTTCCTCCACATCATCGGCGCCACCATGATCGTCGGCATCTGGATCGGCCAGATGAAGAAGCCCACCGTCCACCCGCGCCAGTTCGACGGCGCCGTGCTGCAGCTGATCACCGGCATCGCCATGATGGGCCTGATCCCGGCCCTGGACATGGACGTCAACTACGCCAAGCTGGGCATCAAGTTCGTCGTGGCGCTCGTCGTCGCGGTCCTGGCCTTCATCGGCCGCCGCCGGTACAAGAAGGACGAGCCCGTCGGCAAGGGCCTCGCCCACGCTGTGGGCGGCCTGGCGCTGCTGAACATCGCCATCGCCACCATCTGGCAGTAGTCCCGCGCTTCGACGGCGGCGGCGCACCCACCCGGGTGCGCCGCCGCCGTCGTTAACCCTAGGATGGAGAGCGGCAGGGTCCGGACGCCGGACTCCTGGATCAACGACGCTGAGGAGTGGATATGGCAACGACACGCACCGCACACACTGTATGGAACGGCGACCTGATGACCGGGGCAGGGAACACCAGCCTGGACAGCTCCGGGCTCGGCACCTTCGATGTCACCTGGAAGGCCCGCGCCGAGTCCGCCGAAGGCAAGACCAGCCCCGAGGAACTGATCGCCGCCGCGCACTCCGCCTGCTTCTCGATGGCCTTCAGCCACGCCCTCGCCCAGGCCGGCCACACCCCGGACGACGTCAACACCAAGGCCGACGTCACGTTCGAGCCGGGCACCGGCATCACCGGCAGCCACCTGACCCTGAACGCCAAGGTCCCGGGCCTGTCCGAGGAGGACTTCCAGCGCATCGCCGAGGAAGCCAAGACCGGCTGCCCCGTCTCCGCCGCGCTGACCGGGATCACCATCACCCTGGACGCCACCCTGGCCGCCTAGCCAGCAGCGCCGACACAAAGGGCCCCCGCCCTCCGGTTTCCCGGGGCGGGGGCCTTTGCCGTGCGTTCCGGCTGCCGGCCGCTCAGGGCTAGTCCCGGCCGGCGTTAGCCCTGCCGGTGCCAGTCCCTGCCGGCATTAGTCCTGCCGGCGGGGCGGCAGGGGTGCCGGGCGGACGTTGCGGTAGCCCTCGCGCAGCGGCGGCCGGTCCGTGGGCAGTTCCTGGATCATTTCCTTGAGCGCACCGATGCCGTATTCGAGCTGCGGGTCGCTGCCGGCGGCGTACGCGTGCGGCGGGAACGTCACCTCGATGTCCGGGTCCACGCCGTAGTTTTCGACGCCCCAGCCGACTCCCCCGGCGAACCAGTTGGCGTAGCGCGGCTGGGTGACGCCGGTGCCGTCCGCCAGCGAGAATCGGTTGTCGATCCCGACGACACCGCCCCAGGTCCGGGTGCCGATGACCGGGCCGATGCCGCGGAGCTTGGAGACCTGGGTGATGATGTCGCCGTCGGACCCGGCGAACTCGTCGGCGAGGATGATCACCGGCCCGCGCGGTGCGTGGTGCGGGTAGGTCCGGGGGCGTTCGCCGCGGGGCATGCTCCAGCCGGTGACCTTGCGGCCGATCAGCTCGGCCACGAGCTGGGAGGTGTGGCCGCCGCGGTTGCGCCGGACGTCCACGATCAGGCCGTCCAGGGCGGTCTCGGTGTCCAGGTCGCGGTGCAGCTGCGCCCAGCCGTTGGCCATCATGTCAGGGATGTGCAGGTAGCCGAAGGTCCCCTGCGAGGCCTCGCGGACCGTGCGCCGGTTGCCGGCGACCCATTCCTGGTAGCGCAGCCGCTCCTCGTCCTTGACGGGGACGACGGCGACTCGGCGCTGCTCTCCGGCGCGTTCGCCGTGGCGGGGGCCGTTGCGCAGCGTCAGTTCGACGGCGCGTCCTGCGGCGCCGGCCAGCTGCATCGAGGGCGAGAGTTCAGGGCTCAGTTCGATGCCGTCGACGGCCAGCAGGACGTCGCCCGGGCGGGCGTCGACGCCGGGCCGGGTCAGCGGCGAGGTGGCCAGCGGGTCGGAGGACTCCCCGGCGAGGATCCGGGTGATCTCCCAGCCCTCGGCGGTGGCGGCGAAGTCGGCGCCGAGCCGGCCCTGTCCGTTGCTGCCGTTCTCGGTGACCAGTGCGGGCCGGACGTAGGCGTGGGAGGTGCCAAGCTCGCCGTTCATCTCCCACAGCAGGTCCACGAGGTCGTCGTGGGAGCCGAGGCGGTCCACGATCGGGCGGTACCGGGCGTGGACGGAGTCCCAGTCCTGGCCGGCCATGTCCTCGGTCCAGAAGAACTCGCGCTGCAGCCGCCAGGACTCGTCGAAGGCCTGGCCCCAGACGCTGACCGGGTCCAGGCGCACCCGGATACGGTTCAGGTCCACCTTGACCAGCTGGCCGGACTCCTCGTCGGCCTTGGTACGGGCCGAGCTGACGCGGACCTGCTTGTCCTGGATCAGGACCACCTTCTCGCCGTCGCCGGTGAGCCGGTAGCTGTCGAGGGCCTCGACGATGGTGGTGCAGCGGCGCTTGGCCAGGTCGAAGCGGACCAGGCTGGGGGCCGCGTTCTTGTCCTCGAGGCTGGCGCGGCCGTCGCCGGTCACGCCGGCCAGTTCGTGGTCCAGCCAGAGCAGGGCTCCGGCGGCGGCGCTGAGGTGGGAGTAGTTGCCCTGCGGCACAGGGACGCTGATGACGCGGTGCGCCAGGCCCTCCGGGTCGACGGTGACCGCGGGGACGGTGTCCGCACTGTCAGCGTCGGAGTCCTTGGCATCCGGGCGGCCTGTCGTGCCCGAGGCGTCCGTGGCGCCGCCGGCGGCCACGGCCTCGGCCAGGGCGACGCTGGGGCCGAACGGGGACGGCGTCTCCGCGGCGAGGGCCACCAGGTACGGCTTGATCGGGCTGGGGAAGGACAGGTCGAAGGAGTGCCCGTCGTAGACCGGGTCGAAGCTGCGGTTGGAGAGGAAGGCCAGGAACTTGCCGTCCGGGGTGAAGACCGGGGAGTCGTCCCGGAAGCGGCCGTCGGTGACGTCGATGATCGCCCGGGCGTCCTTTTCTCCGCCGCCGTTGCCGCCGCTATCTTTGCCGGCGCCGTCTTTTCCGGCGGAGCCCGGCACCGGTGCGAGGCGCAGCCGGGTGCGGGCGCCGAAGGAGGTCACCGGTTCGGCCCAGCCCAGCCACGCCGAGTCCGGCGACCACGTGAAGCCCTCGATGGTGCCTTCGCCGATGGTGGTCAGCAGGGTCAGCTCGCCGGTGCGGGTATCCGCGAGATAGATGTCGCCGAAGGAGGTTCCGACGGCCAGCCAGTTGCCGTCCGGGCTTGCTTCCAGGGCGCTGGGTCGGCTGGGGCGGGGGAAATCGATGCGGGCGGTGCCGGCAGACGAACCCGTCCGGGCCTCGGCGGCGATTTCGGCACCGGCGGTGCCGCCGGCCGCGTCCGCGGTGGCGGCGGTCGCGTCGTCGGCCTGCGGGGCTGCCGCCCGGACCTGATGTGCAGCGTCGCGGCCCGCGGCGTCGGATCCGGCACGGGTGAGCGCGGCGGCCGAGACGGGGCGGGGCAGCGCCGGGCCGGCGTCGTCGTCGGAGTGGTTCGGGGTGGCGGGGGCGGCGGCCGGTGCCGTGGGCGCTGCCGCCCCTCTATGGCCGACCGCGCTGCTTCCCGCGCTGCTTCCTGACAGCGGCGCGGCGATCGGGCGCAGGTAAAGCGCCTCGACCCCGTCGTGGTCCGCGATGTAGGCGATCTTTCCCTCGCCGAAGGGGCGGGGCAGCCGTGCCCGGACCCCTGGAGTGGCCTCGAGGATGCGGGAGGGGCCGTCCTTGTGCCGCAGCCAGTGCAGGGTGCCGTGGGACTCGACGGCGCTGGAGTCGCCGGTGCGGTCCGGGATGACCTCGCCGAGGTGGCGGGAAACCTTCAGCGGCGTGGAGCGGCGGCCCTGCGCGGCGGAGCCGAGGCTGATATTCAGCTTGACGGCGTCCACGTCGAGGCTGCTCAGGAGCCAAAGCTCACCGGCGGACTCGAAGATGACCCGCTCGCCGTCGGTGGTGGCATGCCGGACGTAGAAGTCCTCGTGATCGGTGTGGCGGCGCAAGTCCGATCCATCCGGAAGCACCGAATAGAGGTTGCCGTAGCCCTCATGGTCGGAGAGGAACGCGATGCGGCCGCCGACCCAGAGCGGGTCGGTGAGGTTACCGTCGAGGTCCGGGACCAGGCGTTCGAATTCGCCGTTGCCGTCGGCGTCGATCCAGAGCTTGCCGGCGGTGCCGCCGCGGTAGCGCTTCCACCAGGCCGGTTCGCGGGAGAGCACGCTGGCGAGAACGAGGGGACGCTCGTCGCCGACGACCGTGCCGTACGCCAGGGACTCGACCGGGCCGTACGGGAGTTCCTCGGCGGTACCGCCCTCCAGGGGCAGGCTGTAGGCGTGGGTAAGGCGGCTGTCGCCCTGGCGGAAGGCGCTGGTGACGACGACGTTGCCCTCGGGCGTGAAGCCCTTGACCCGGGTGGAGCTGTGGCCGAAGTAGCTCAGCTGGCGGTAGCCGCCGCCGTCGACGTCGGCCGTCACCACCTCGGGCGCCGTTCCCTGCACCACGGTCCACACCAGGCGCCGGCCGTCCGGGCTGAACCGCGGGTTGCGGGCCGGCAACTGCAGCGAGGAAACACGCCAGGCGCGGCCGCCCTCGAGCGGGGCCACCCAGACGTCGTCCTCGGCCACGAAGGTGACCAGATCGCCGTGCAGGTGCGGGAAACGGAGGTAACTCGAAGAGGTCATCGTTCGATCATAGTCAACGGCGCGCCGCACCCCGGGGAGGTTTCCCTGCCGCGCCGGGCATGGTGAGATGAACCATGAGAATCCTCGTCGCCGGAGCCTCCGGGCTGATCGGAACTGCCCTCACCACCCGGCTGCGCACCAGCGGCCACGACGTCGTCAGCCTCGTCCGGCGGCCGGCCGCGACTGCCGCGGAAATCGAGTGGGACCCCTCCAGCGGCCGGCTGGAGGACTCCGCACTCCGCGGCGTGGACGCCGTCATCAATCTCTCCGGAGCCGGCATCGGCGACCGTCCGTGGACCAGCCGCCGGGTCGCCGAGCTGAAGTCCTCCCGGCTGGAGCCCACCACCACGCTGGTGGCCGCGATGCGGCGCTCCGCCACACCGCCGCCGGTCTTCCTCAGCCAGTCAGCCTCCGGTTTCTACGGCGACGCCGGATCCGCCGTCCTGCGCGAGGACTCCCCCGCCGGCCACGGCGTCCTCGCCGACATCTGCACCGAGTGGGAGGCCGCCGCCCACCAGGCGCCGGCCGGGGTGCGGGTGGTCACGCCGCGCACCGGCGTGGTGCTCAGCCGCAAGGGCGGCGCCCTGGGCAAGCTCCTCCCGTTGCTGCGCGCCGGCCTGGGCGGCCCGCTGGGCAACGGCCGGCAGTACTGGCCCTGGGTCACGCTGCCCGACGTCGCCGGGGCCTTCGAGTTCCTGCTGACCGCCCCGCTGGAGGGCCCGGTCAACCTCTGCGCCCCCGAGGCCTCCGACGTATGGGGGCTGATCCGGTCGCTGGCCGATGCCCTGCACCGTCCCGCCCTGCTGCCGGCACCGGCGCCGGTGTTGCGGCTGGCGCTCGGCCGGCTGGCGAACGAACTGTTGCTGGCGAGCCAGCGCATGGAGCCGGCCGCGCTGGCAGCCGCCGGATTCGAATGGCAGCATCCCACCGTGCGCGAGGCGGCCGCCTGGGTGGCAGCCGGACAGTAGCTCGGCCGCGGGATAGCGCCGCGGTTCTCTCCGGACATCGACTCCGCGCGGGCGTGCTTAGACGGCCGGCAGGATTTCGCGGATCCGCCACCTCCCGTCGACGGCGGTCATCACCAGAATCAGCCGCTGGTCTCCGGCTGCTGCCGCCTCCGCCACGAGCGCACCGTCCCGGTCCAGCTCCCGATAGGCCGGAGTCGCGACCGTGACCGCCAGCTGGACCCGGGCGCCGTCGTCCGGGAGGGCACCTGCCCCGCCCGTCCACGTGCTGCCAAGGGGCCGGGACCGCACCTCCAGCAGCCGCTGCTCGAACCCCTCGAGAACGTGACCGTCCGCGGCGAGCCGGGCGGCAACCCCGGCGTCGGCCGCCGCGGCGGGTGACCCTGGCTCCGTGACCCGCGCCAGCAGGGCATGGTTTCTGGTCCGCAGTGCCAGGCCGCGCAGCCGGGCCAGGCCCTGCACCGCCTCCTCGGGCCGGGCCGCGGAGAGCAGAGGCGCCACATCGGCTGGGATTCCATCCCGGTTCCCGTCCGGTGCTGCATCTCCGGTGGCAGCCGCGGGAGCCGTCGCCTGTACCGCCTGCCGCAGAGTTGTCTCCGGGTCGCCCAGCGCCGGCAGGAACACGAGTACCGCCGCGGCTGCCACCGCCACGAGTGCCATGAGGATGGCCCGGCGAAGTGAGGCCCGCCGGGCCACGGCCCGGTGCCGGGTCCGCCCCATCTGCCGCCGTGACTTACCCGCGGGGACAGCGGGGCTCCGCCGCAACCGCACCTCCGCCCGCCGCGTCAGCTCCCCGGGGACACCGGTACCGACCCGCGGCGGGTCAATACGGGTTCCTGTCCCGAGCCGCGCAGGTTCATCACGGCCTCCTGGTCTGTGCTGTGCCCCATCCCCACGACCACGTCGTCCGAGCCGGACCCGCGCGGCGGCGGTCCCGCGCAGCAGCGCCAGGACCACGGCGGAACGCCGGGCCGCCCGCCGTTCCCGGAACGTGGCCGGGCCGGAACGACGCGTCAGGAGCTCCGGGAGAACCGTGGGGTGAGCCGAGACGGTCAGGTCCACCGGGGCCGCCGTCGCCGAGCGGTACACGGCCGCCGCGAAGTCGGACGCGGAGGGGCGAAGCCGGCGGTCGAGCCGCAGACCCGACTCCAAGGCAGCGGTCAGGGCGGCCGGAACGCCCGGCACCAGCAACGGCAGCGGGGCACGCTGCGGCTCCGGCGGTGGCGGGGTACCGGTGAGGCAATACCAGC
Organism: Arthrobacter sp. NPDC080082; assembly: GCF_040686595.1. Lineage (NCBI taxonomy): Bacteria > Bacillati > Actinomycetota > Actinomycetes > Micrococcales > Micrococcaceae > Arthrobacter > Arthrobacter sp. NPDC080082. The sequence continues at coordinate 327,089 of NZ_JBFBKQ010000005.1, forward strand.
CGAGCGCCGCGACGGAGTAGACATCGGCCTCCGGCTGCAGCCCGGCACGGAAAGGATCCACAGGGGTGGGGTCTTGGAAGCCGCCGGTCCCGGCCGGGTGCGCATCGGCGGCGTCGGCGATCATCCGCCCGACGCCCAGGTCCGAGAGCAGCGGCTTCCCGTGCGCCGTGAAGAGCACGTTCCCGGGTGAGACGTCCCCGTGGGTAAAGCCCCTGCCGTGCAGGTAGCTCAACGCCTGCGCCACCGGGGTCAGGATGGTGACGGTCTCCCCCGGCCCCAGGCTGCCCCGCGCCGCGATCAGCTCTGCGAGCGAGCCGCCCGGCGCGTAGTCGAGCACCAGCGCCAGCCCGGTCCCGCCGTCGTCGCCCGCCCGGAAGCGCACCACGTCCCGCACCCCCACCAGGTGGGCGTGCTCCACCACCGAGAGGATGCGCACCTCCCGGCGGACGGCTTCCTCCGTCTCGGGACCAGGCTCCGTCACACCGCCGGCCCCGGACGGGCCACGGTCGAAACACTTGAGCGCTACGCTCGCGCAGGAGGCCTGCTCCGTGGCGAGCCAGACGACGGCGGAGCTGCCGCGGCCCAGCATTCGGCCCACCCGGTAACCCTCGACGTCGGGGCGCCCGGGCTCCCCGTGAATAGTGCGCGCAGATTCGTCCATAGCCCATGAATACGCGCTTTTCCGCGACGCCGCAGAAGTTATCCACAGGCGTGAGAGTTTGACCACAGAATCGGTTGGGGCACGGGGCGAGGTCTAAGCTGGATTCCATGACTCTTGAGTTCCAACAGCTGGGTCTTGCCCCGGACTTCATCGACTACACCCGCGGCTGGGAGATCCAGCGCGAACTCCACGCGAAGGTCCTCGCCGGCACGGCGCCCAGCACCGTCCTGCTGCTTGAACACGCTGCCGTGTACACCGCAGGCAAGCGCACCGAAGACCACGAACGTCCCTTCGACGGCACCCCGGTGGTGCCCGTGGACCGCGGCGGCAAGCTCACCTGGCACGGCCCGGGCCAGCTGGTGGGCTACCCGATCATCAAGCTGAAGAACCCCGCCGGCATCCGCGATTACGTCGAGCGCCTGGAGTCCGTGATGATCGCCGTTCTGGCCGACTACGGCATCGATGCCGTCCGAATCGAGGGACGCGCGGGCGTCTGGATCGACGCGGACGAGAAGGGACCCGCCCGCAAGATCGCGGCGATCGGCATCCGCGTCCACGAGGGCGTCACCATGCACGGCTTTGCGATCAACTGCAACAACGACCTGGCCCCGTACGGCCAGATCATCGCCTGCGGCATCACCGACGCCGGCGTCACGACGATCGCGCAGGAAACCGGCCGGGACGTCGCCCCGGCAGACCTCGTGTCGCGGATCATCGAAGAACTGCGCAAGAATGAAGAAGCCCTCGTCGCTACCCATGAAGGAGCCCTGCTGTGACCCTGGCACCAGAAGGACGCAAGCTGCTGCGTATTGAGCAGCGCAACGCGGCCACCCCGGTGGAACGCAAGCCGGAATGGATCAAGGCCAAGGTCCAGATGGGCCCGGAGTTCGTCCAGCTCAAGAACCTCGTGAAGAAGGAAGGCCTCCACACCGTCTGTGAAGAGGCCGGCTGCCCCAACATCTTCGAGTGCTGGGAAGACAAGGAAGCCACCTTCCTCATCGGCGGCTCCGAGTGCACCCGGCGCTGTGACTTCTGCCAGATCGACACCGGCAAGCCCTCCCCCGTGGACATGTTCGAACCCACCAAGGTGGCCCGCTCGGTCCAGTCCATGCAGCTGCGCTACGCCACCGTCACGGGCGTGGCCCGCGACGACCTCGCCGACGAGGGTGTCTGGCTCTACGCCGAAACGGTCCGCAAGATCCACGAGCTGAACCCCGGCACCGGCGTCGAGCTCCTGATCCCGGACTTCTCCGGCAAGCCCGAACACATCGCGGCGATCTGCGACTCCAAGCCCGAGGTCTTCGCCCACAACGTCGAGACCGTGCCCCGGATCTTCAAGCGGATCCGCCCGGCCTTCCGCTACGAGCGCTCCCTCGACGTCATCACCCAGGGCCGCAACCTGGGCATGGTCACCAAGTCCAATTTGATTCTGGGCATGGGCGAAACCCGCGAGGAAATCTCCGAGGCGCTCCGCGACCTGCACGACGCCGGCTGCGACCTGATCACCATTACCCAGTACCTGCGCCCGTCCGAGCGCCACCTGCCGGTGGACCGCTGGGTCAAGCCGCAGGAGTTCGTGGAACTGCAGCAGGAAGCGGACGAGATCGGCTTCCTCGGCGTCATGTCCGGCCCGCTGGTCCGCTCCTCCTACCGCGCCGGCCGCCTCTGGGCCACCGCGATGCGCAAGAAGGGTTGGGAAATCCCGGCCGAACTCGCGCACATCGAGAGCTCCGGAAGCACCCGCCAGGAAGCCAGCTCGCTGCTCGCGGCACACTCCTGAACCACCCGCACCGCACTGCCAGCCAGGGCCGGCGCCGGAGAGATCCGGCGTCCGGCCCTGAGCCGTGCATCACGTAGAATTAAGGCATTATGGCGAATTCCTCCGACTCCAGCACGTCCACCTCTTCAGCCGAAGCGCCGAAGCGTGGCCTTTTTTCCCGTAAGACCAAGGAAGCCAAGGTCAAGAAGCCGAGCCGGCTGAAGCAGATCAAGGACGTCTTCCAGATGACCCGGCGCCACGACCCGATGGTGACGTGGCTGATCCTGCTGGCGTTCCTCGGCACCGTCGCGGTTGCCCTGCTGGTCGGTTTCCTGCTGGAGAACTGGATCACGGGCCTGATCATCGGCATCGTGCTCGGTGTCCTCGCCGCCACCCTGGTGTTGTCCCGCCGCGCCGAGCGCGCCGCCTTCGCCCAGATCGAGAACCAGCCCGGCGCCTCCGGCGCGGCGCTGGGAACGCTCCGCCGCGGCTGGATCACCGAAGACCAGCCCGTGGCCGTCAACCCCCGCACCCAGGACGCCGTCTTCCGCGCCATCGGCCGGCCCGGCGTCGTGCTGGTCAGCGAGGGCCCCAGCCACCGCGTCAAGCCGCTGATCGACGGCGAACGCAAGCGCCTGGCCCGCATCCTGCCGAACGTGACCATCCACGTGATCGAAAGCGGCCGCGGCGAGGGCCAGACCCCCATCAGCCAGGTCGCCCGCAAGATGGGCAAGATGAAGAACGAGCTCACCAAAACCGAGGTCAGCACCGTCTCCAAGCGCATCTCCTCGCTCGGCAACCGCCTGCCGATCCCCAAGGGCATCGACCCATACAAGGCGCGCCCGGACCGCAAGGCAGCACGCGGCCGCTAAGCACCGCAGCCCACCGGACGCCCCGGTCCAGGCCATTGGCCAGGAACCGGGGCGTCCTGCGTTTAAGTGCTGGTCCGCGGCCGGTGGGGGCTGGCGCTGATGGCGGTTCGGGGGTTCGGCCCGCCGGTAGGGTGCGGGATCGCGGGTTGGAAACGACGAGCCCGGGCGGAACGGACGAGTGGGAGGCATGCGGCACGACAGCGAGGACGACGAAGGCGGTCCGGCCCGGGTGCCCCCGCGCCGGCTTGCGTCAGCGGCGGATCAGGATGGTGTTGACGGCCTTGTCGTGCAGGCCGCGGTGGTCCGGGTCGAAGATGACGGCGGGGATCACCAGGCAGAGCAGGAGCGCGCGGACCGCACCGGCAAGCGGTCCGGCCGGGCCTCCCCCGAGCCGGACGACGTGGATGTTCACGACCCGGTGGCCGATGCTGTAACCCAGGGTTCCCACCAGCAGGGCCTGCTCCACCGCGAATACGGCGAGGGTGGCCCAGGAGTTGCCGGCGAAGGCGAAGTTGCTGATCAGCAGGGCGATGCCCCAATCGATGCAGATCGCGATGATCCGGCGGCCGGCCCTGGCCATCGAGCCGGGGCCGGATTCGGGCAGGCCCAGACGCTCCCCCGGGTACTTGGAGATGCCGGAGGTGTCCGGTCCGCTGAGCCACGAGCCAAGGTCTTTACGATCTACCACCTGCCAAGTTTACCGGGCGTCGGCAGGCCTCCGGAGCATTCACAGTGTGGACTCAAACGGCTCAAATCGCGGACATGGATAGGCCACAGTGTGGACACCGGCTAGCTTTAGAGGGTCAGCGCGGTTTGTAACCTGCGCGAAACAAAGCTGACACCGCGGGGAAACTCCCAATCCCTAGGGTGGTAACAGTTGTTAGCGGGATCCTGAGCGGGGACGGCAGTGCGCTGTCCCCGGCGTCGGACTGCGCTGGCCCGTACGGCCCCTGGGCCCGACCTTTCATATGCGTAAGGAGCATAGATGTTCAAGACTGCGGACGAAGTCCTCAAGTTCATCAAGGACGAAGACATCAAATTCGTCGATATCCGCTTCACCGACCTCCCCGGCGTGCAGCAGCACTTCAACGTCCCGGCCAAGAGCGTCGACGCGGACTTCTTCGTCAACGGCCAGCTCTTCGACGGTTCGTCGATCCGCGGCTTCCAGGGCATCGCCGAGTCGGACATGCAGCTCATCCCGGACGTCACGACGGCGTTCGTGGACACCTTCCGCATCGAGAAGACCCTCGCGCTGAACTTCTCCATCGTCAACCCCCGCACCGGTGACCCGTACCACCGTGACCCGCGCGGCGTGGCCGAGAAGGCCGAGGCCTACCTGGCCTCCACCGGCATCGCCGACACCGCGTTCTTCGCCCCCGAGGCCGAGTTCTTCGTCTTCGACAACGTCCAGTACCAGTCCTCCCCGCAGGGCAGCTTCTACAAGATCGACTCCGAGGAAGCCCACTGGAACACCGGCCGCGAGGAAGAGGGCGGCAACCTGGGCTACAAGACCCCCGTCAAGGGCGGTTACTTCCCGGTCTCCCCCACCGACAAGCAGGCCGATCTGCGCGACGCCATGTGTGTTGCGCTGGACGAGGCCGGCCTTGAGGTCGAGCGCAGCCACCACGAGGTTGGCTCCGCCGGCCAGGCCGAGATCAACTACAAGTTCACCACCCTGACCCACGCGGCCGATGACCTGCAGAAGTTCAAGTACGTCATCAAGAACACCGCGGACGCCTGGGGCAAGTCAGTCACCTTCATGCCGAAGCCGGTCTTCGGTGACAACGGTTCGGGCATGCACTGCCACCAGTCGCTGTGGAACGGCGGCGAGCCGCTGTTCTACGACGAGAAGGGCTACGCCGGCCTGTCCGACACCGCCCGCTGGTACATCGGCGGCCTGCTCAAGCACGCCTCCGCCGTCCTGGCCTTCACCAACCCGACGGTGAACTCCTACCGCCGCCTGGTCAAGGGCTTTGAGGCCCCGGTCAACATGGTCTACTCGCAGGGCAACCGCTCGGCCGGTATCCGTATCCCGATCACGGGTTCCAACCCGAAGGCCAAGCGCATCGAGTTCCGCGCGCCGGACCCCTCCTCCAACCCGTACCTGGCGTTTGCCGCACAGCTGATGGCCGGCATCGACGGCATCCGCAACCGGATCGAACCGCCGGCTCCGATCGACAAGGACCTCTACGAGCTCCCCGCCGAGGAGGCCAAGGACATCCCCAAGGCACCGGGCACCCTCGAGGAGGCCCTGGAGGCACTGGCCGAAGACAACGAGTTCCTGCAGGCCGGCGGCGTGTTCACCCAGGACCTGATCGACACTTGGATCGAGTACAAGTACGAGAACGAGATCCGTCCGCTCTCGCTGCGCCCGAACCCGTACGAATTCGAGCTCTACTACGGCGTCTAGTCCCTGACATAAGACGCAGGTAGGAACAGGAACGGCCCCCGCCTTGTGGCGGGGGCCGTTCCTTTTTAAGGCTTCCTCGTTAAGGCGTCCTCGTGAATGCGCAGTTATTCGCCGGTGGCGCCGTCGAGTTGTTCGCGCAGCAGATCCGCGTGGCCGTTGTGGCGGGCGTACTCCTCGATCATGTGGACCAGCACCCAGCGGAGTGATACGTTGCCCCGGCGGTGGTGCTTGCCGGTGACGTCCAGGTCCGGCGCGGCGGCGACGAAGGCGTCCGCGAAGTCCACGGCAGCGCGCCAGGCCGCCCAGGCCTCGCCAACGGCCTCGGCGGTGGGTTCCACGCCGTTGAAGTCGTAGTCCGGGTCCTCGTCCGACTCGAACGGGGCCGGGACACTCCCGCCGGCCAGCATCCCCCGGAACCAATGATGCTCGACATTGGCCAGGTGCCGCACCAGACCCAGAAGCGAGAGGGTGGAGGGCGGCACCGCGGCCCGGGCCAGGTCGGCCGGGGCCAGGCCGGCACACTTGAGCTCCAGTGTCTTGCGGTGCCAGGTGAGGAAGCCGGTGAGGGTGGTGCGCTCATCGGCGGTGGGGCCCGGTTCGGGACGGGGATCGGTGACGGGGTTGGCAGTCATGGCCGCCAGTCTAAGGCGAAGCCGTCAGAATGCGCGGTACATGATCCGCTGCGGCCCGGCGTTCCCCCCGAGGTACTGCCCCCAGTCCTCGAAACCGGCCCTGCGGTAGGCCGCCTGCCCGGCAGGATTCGCCTCGTTGACCGAGAGGACGACGCCGCGCTGGGTCCCGCCGAGCGCGGCGGTGAGCCGGGCGGCCTCCCGGACCGCCCCCAGGGCCGCGGCGGTGCCGTAGCCGCGGCCCTGGGCGCGCCGGTCGATGGCGAAACCGCGCAGCAGCCAGGCCGAATCGTCGTCGGCCCAGCCGGCGGAGCGGGCGGCGCCGGACTGCAGGGTCGCGGCGCCCACCGCCGCGCCGCCGACGTCCAGCACGTACGGGTGCCGCGACTCCTCGGCCAGGCCCACCACGGCCATCCGCAGCGGCTCGCCGACGAACCGGTCCTGGCCGGCGCCGAGTTCGACGCCGGCCAGCTCACCGAGCTTGACGGCGCGGGCGTCGTCGTCGAGGTCCTTCAAAGGAATCAGCCACACGTGCGGGGCAGCCGGGGGTCGTGCCACGGTCCTAGAGCACCTTGGAGAGGAAGTCCCGGGTGCGCTGCTGCTGCGGGCTGCCGAAGAGGGTCTCGGGCTCACCCTGCTCGCAGATGACGCCGTCGGCCATGAACAGCACCCGGTCCGCCACCTCGCGGGCGAAGCCCATCTCGTGGGTGACCAGCACCATGGTCATGCCCTCCGCGGCGAGGTCCTTGATGACCTGCAGCACCTCGCCGACCATTTCCGGGTCCAGCGCGGAGGTGGCCTCGTCGAAGAGCATGATGTCCGGATTCATCGCCAGGGCTCGGGCGATCGCCACACGCTGCTTCTGGCCGCCGGACAGCGACGCCGGACGGGCGTCGGCCTTCTCGGCGAGCCCGACCCGCTCCAGCAGCTTCAAGCCGTTGGCGCGGGCCTCGTCCTTGGTCTGCTTCTTCGATTCAACGGGTGCCAGCATGATGTTCTCGATCACGGACATGTGCGGGAACAGGTTGAAGTGCTGGAAGACCATGCCGATGTGCCGGCGGACCTCGTTGATGTCCACCTTCGGGTCGGTGACGTCGAAGCCGTCCACGGTGACGTGGCCGGCGGTGATGTCCTCGAGCTTGTTCAGGCAGCGCAGGAACGTGGACTTGCCGGAGCCGGAGGGGCCGATCACGCAGACCACCTCGCCCTCGGCCACCTCGGCGTTAATGCCCTTGAGGACCTCATTGCTGCCGAAGGACTTCTTCAGTTCCCGGACCGAGATCTTGCTGGCGGGGGTAGCTGCCGTGGTCATTTGTTGAACCTCTTATCCGCGAAGTTGGCCAGCCTGGTCAGGAGCATGATGACGACGAAGTAGAGCACCGCCACGATCAGCAGGGTTTCGGTGATCCGGAAGTTGCCGGCGTAGATCTGCTGGCCCTGGTAGAGCAGTTCGGCGAAGCCGATAGCCAGCAGCAGGGAGCTGTCCTTGAGCATGATGATCAGCTGGTTGATCAGCGACGGAGTCATGATCTTGAACGCCTGAGGGACCACCACCTTCTGCATGGACTTTGCGTAGCCCAGGCCCAGGCTGCGGCTGGCTTCCAGCTGGCCGGGGTCCACGGACTGGATGGAGCCGCGGACGATCTCGGTGATGTACGCCGCGGAGTTCAGGCTCAGGGTCAGGACGGCGGCGACCCAGATGTCGATGGGCTGTCCGGTGAGCTGCGGGATGCCGAAGTAGAAGAAGAACGCCCAGACCAGCAGCGGCGTGCCGCGGAAGATGTTGACGAACGTGGTGGCGATGCCGCGCAGGATGACCGAGGTGGAGATCTTGAAGAAGCCCATGAACAGGCCGATCAGCATGGCCAGGACGAAGGAGATCGCCGTGACCAGGACGGTGTTGCCGAGGCCCTTCATCAGCGCCGGGAAGCTGTTCGCGAGCAGGTCCCAGAAGCTGGAGGAGGTGGCCTGGGTGGGGTCTTTGAGGTACTTGTCGAGGATCTTCTGGTACTCGCCGCTGGACTTCAGGTCGGCGAGGCCGGTGTTGAAGGCCTTGAGCAGTTCCGGGTTGCGGCCCTTGTTGACGGCGAAGCCGTAGGAGCCGCCCTTTTCCTTCTCGGTGACGGACTTCAGCCCGTTGTTCTGGCTGATGCCGTAGGCCAGCACCGGGTAGTCGTCGAAGACGGCGACGGCGTTGCCGGACTTGACGAGTTCGTACATGGTGGCGGACTGGTCCAGGGACTTGACCGTGAAGCCGTACTTGCCGGCGATCGACTTGGCGAAGGTCTCGCCCTCGCTGCCGGTCTTGGCGGTGACGGTCTTGCCCCTGAGGTCCTCGTAGCCCTTGATATCGGTGTTGTTCTTGGCCACCGCCATCTGGACGCCGGATTCGAAGTAGGGGTCCGAGAAGTCGTAGATCTGCTTGCGCGGCTCCGTGATGGACATGCCGGCGATCACGCCGTCCACCTGGTTGGAGGAGAGCGCCTGCAGCGCGGCGTTGAAGCCGAGGGACTTGATCTCGACCGAGAAGCCCTGGTTCTTGGCGATCGTCCGGATGATGTCCATGTCGATGCCGGTGAGGTCGCCGCCGGCGTCGCGGAACTCGAACGGGGCGAACGTGGTGTCCGTCCCGATGACGTAGGTCTTCCCGGCAACGCTCGACGGCGCGGTTCCCGGCTGTGCGGCGACAGTAGCCGCGGGGGCGGCCGCGGAGGCGCCCTGGGCGTGCGCCGCGGCCGCGCCGGGGGCCCCGAGGATCAGTGCGGCGAACGCGAGCAACGCCCCGAGGAGGGTGGCCGTCCGCGGCCGGGAGGACCCGGCCTGCTGGAGTCTGGGCAAGGTAGAACAACCCCTAGGTAAGTGCGGGTGACGGCCCGTGGGACCGGCAAAGTACCCCTCGAGGCTACCCGCATTTGGCCTCCGGCGGCACGGGAGGGCGCCGCACAGGGGTCACGGGCGGCTACTGGCCGTAAAAAACGCGCTCGAAGACGGCACGGGCGCGGCGGCTCAGCCGGAGGTAGTCCTCCTCAAGTGCGGCCGCGTTGCCTTGGCCGTAGCCGCACCAGCGCGCCACGGCCTCAAGGTCGCGGCGGGAGGAGGGCAGGAGGTCCGAGGCGCGGCCGGTCCAGATGACGTTGGCGGAGCGGATCCTGCATGCCAGCCGCCAGGCACGCAGCAGCAGCACTACTTCCCCGGCCTCCAGCAATTCGAGTTCCGCGGCCGCCTCGAGGGCCTGCACGGTGGAGGTGGTCCGCAGTTCCGGGTGCCTCCCTGCGTGCCGCAGCTGCAGCAGCTGGGCGAGCCACTCGACGTCGCTGAGGCCGCCGCGGCCCAGCTTCAGGTGCCGGGCGGGATCCGCGCCTCGGGGCAGCCGTTCGGACTCCACCCGGGCCTTGATCCGGCGGACCTCCCGGACGTCCTGCTCGGCAAGGGACTCGGGGTAGCGGATCGGGTCGATCAGGGCGATGAAGTCCGCGGCGAGGTCGTCGTCGCCGGCCATCGGGCGGGCCCGGAGCAGGGCCTGCGCCTCCCAGACCAGGGACCAGCGCCGGTAATACTCCGCGTAGGACTCCAGCGACCGGACCATGGGCCCGTTCTTGCCCTCGGGGCGCAGGTCGGCGTCGACCATGAGGACCCGCTCGGCCAGCACGGCGGGCTTCAGCGGCTGGGTCAGCAGGCTGGAGAGCTTGCCCACGATCCGGGCCGCCTGCTGCTGCGCCTCCTCCTCGGAGATGCCGGGCAGGCCGCGGTGGACGTACATGACGTCCGCGTCCGAGCCGTAGCCGATCTCGCGGCCGCCCTGCCGGCCCATGGCCACCACCAGCACCCGGGTCTTCAGTGGTTCGCCCGCCGCGACGACGGTCTCGGCCACGCGCAGGGCGCCGAGGACCGCGGCGCGGTCCGTGTCCGCCAGGGCGGCGCCCACCTGGTCCTGGTCCAGGAGCCCGGCGCTGTCCGCGATGGCGATTCGGAGGATCTCCCGGCGGCGGATCAGCCGGATCAGCCGCATGGCGCTCTCCGGGTCCGAGTGGCGGGACATCTTCGAGGTGATTTCCAGCCACTGCGCCTCGTAGCTGAGCGGCACCAGGTCCTTGTCCGAGCCGAGCCAGGCCACCGATTCGGGCGAGACCTCCAACAGGTCCGCGATCAGCCGGGAGTTGGATAGCACGTGGCAGAGACGCTCGGCGGCCGCCGTCGAATCCCGCAGCAGCCCGAGGTACCAGTGCGTGGTGCCCAGGGCCTCGCTGACGCGGCGGAAGGCCAGCAGGCCGCCGTCGGGGTCCACGCCTTCGGCGAGCCAGCCCAAGAGGATCGGCAGCAGCTGGCGCTGCAGCGCGGCGCGGCGGCTCACCCCCGCGGTCAGCGCCTCGATGTGCCGCATGGCGCCTGGCGGGTCCAGATAGCCCAGCGCCGCGAGCCGACCCTGCGCGGCCTCCGGGGTCAGCCGGGCCTCCTCGGTGCTGAGGGCGGCGGCCGTGTTCAGCAGCGGCCGGTAGAAGATCCGGTCGTGCAGTTCCCGGACCGAGCGTTTGGTCTTGCGCCAATCGTCCAGGAGCGCGTCCGGGTGCGGACGGTCGTCGGAGAGGGAGCCCAGCACCGCCTTGGCCAGGGACCGCAGCGAGGCCTCCTTGACCGGCATGAGGTGGGTGCGGCGCAGCTGGAAGAGCTGGATCCGGTGCTCCAGCAGCCGCAGGTAGCGGTAGTCGCGGTCGAATTCCGCGGCGTCGGTGCGGCCGATGTAGCCACCGGCCGACAGCGCGGCGATCGCGGCGGTGGTGTCCCGGCAGCGCAGCGACTCGTCGGACTTCCCGTGCACCAGCTGCAGCAGCTGGACGGTGAATTCCACGTCGCGCAGGCCGCCGCGGCCCAGCTTCAACTGCCGCTGCTCCTCGTCGGACGGGATGTGCTCGGTGACGCGCCGGCGCATGGACCGGACGGATTCGACGAAGCCCTCGCGGCCGGCGGAGGACCAGATCAGCGGTGCGACGGCGGCCTCGTAGCGGGCGCCGAGGTCTGCGTCGCCGGCGATGGCCCGGGCCTTCAGCAGCGCCTGGAACTCCCAGCTCTCGGCCCAGCGGGCGTAGTAGCTCTCGTGCGAGGGCAGGGTGCGCACCAGCGGCCCGGACTTCCCCTCGGGCCGCAGGTTCGCGTCGACCTCCCAGAGGCCGGGTTCCTTGCCGGTGGACATGATGGCGCGGGAGAGGCCGGAGGCCAGGGCGGTGCCGATTGTCGCGGCGCGGGCGTCCTCCAGCGGGCCGCCGTCGATCACGTAAATAACGTCCACGTCGGAGATGTAGTTCAGTTCGCGGGCGCCGCACTTGCCCATGCCGATCACGGCGAGCCCGACGGCGGCGACGTCCTCCGCCCCGAACTGCTCCGCCGCCTCGGCCCGGGAGACGGCGAGGGCCGCCTCGATGGCGGCGGCGGCGAGGTCCGCCAGTTCGGCGCCGACGGCCGGCAGGTAGTCCAGCGGGTCCGCCGCGCAGAGGTCCTTGATGGCCAGGTCCACGACGCCGCGGCGGTACGCGGTCCGGAGCGCGGCGTAGCCGTCCTGGCCGGTCAGCCCGGCGACGGGGCGCGCGGCCTTCGGGTCGGCGCGGACGGACTGCAGGAGCCGGGTGCGCAGCGCGGCCGGATCCGCGGGGACCGGTTCGGGGCTGACGGGCGCGTCGAAGGCAGCCAGGTGCCCCGGGTGGCGGAGCAGGAACTCCCCCAGCGCCTCGGACGCGCCGAGCACCCGGTAGAGCGGCTCGCTGCGCTCCGGGTCCGCGGCGAGCTGGCGCAGGTCCGGGTTCTTCTCGATCAGCCGGACCAGGGACAGCAGTGCGGTGTCCGGGTTGGCGGCGAGCCGGAGCCCGGCGAACAGCGCCTCGCGGTCCAGCCCCTCGAGTTCGGGGGCGGCCAGGAAGCGTTCGCCGCGGTCGAGGTCGTCGAACCCCGCGGCGATCAGGCGCCGAGCCAGGCTCACCGTACTCCCCTAGAGGATCGCCAGGTTGCGCTGCAGCTCGTAGGGCGTGACCTGGAGCCGGTAGTCCTGCCACTCGGCGCGCTTGTTGCGCAGGAAGTGTTCGAAGACCTGCTCGCCGAGGATCTGCGGCATCAGCTCCGAGTCCTCCATGGTCCGGATCGCGTCGTGCAGGCTGGCCGGCAGCGGGTCGTGGCCCATGGCGCGGCGCTCCGCGGAGCTCAGCGACCAGATGTCGTCCTCGGCCGCGGCCGGCAGTTGGTAACCCTCCTCGATGCCCTTCAGCCCGGCGCCCAGCAGCACGGCGTAGGCCAGGTAGGGGTTCGCGGCGGAGTCGATGCCGCGGTATTCGATCCGCGCGGACTGGCCCTTGCCCGGCTTGTACAGCGGCACCCGGACCAGCGCGGAGCGGTTGTTGTGGCCCCAGCTGAGGTAGCTGGGCGCCTCTCCCCCGCCCCAGAGCCGCTTGTAGGAGTTCACGAACTGGTTGGTGACGGCGGTGAACTCGGGGGCGTGCTTGAGGATGCCGGCGATGAACTGGCGTGCGGTCTCGGAGAGCTGGAACTCGGCCCCGGCCTCATAGAACGCGTTGGTGTCGCCCTCGAAGAGCGAGAAGTGGGTGTGCATGCCGGAGCCCGGGTGCGCCGTGAACGGCTTGGGCATGAAGGTGGCGTACGTGCCCTGCTGCAGGGCGACCTCCTTGATCACGGTGCGGAAGGTCATGATGTTGTCCGCGGTCTGCAGCGCATCGGCGTAGCGCAGGTCGATCTCGTTCTGCCCGGGGCCGGCCTCGTGGTGGCTGAACTCCACCGAGATGCCCACGGATTCGAGCATGGTCACCGCGGTGCGGCGGAAGTCCTGGGCCACGCCGCCGGGGACGTGGTCGAAGTAACCGCCCTCGTCCACGGGAACCGGGGCGCCGTCCGGGCCGGGCTGCTGCGACTTGAGCAGGTAGAACTCGATCTCGGGGTGGGTGTAGCAGGTGAAGCCCATGTCCGCGGCCTTGGCCAGGTTGCGCTTGAGGACGTTGCGCGGGTCCGCGGCGGACGGCTCGCCGTCGGGGGTGAGGATGTCGCAGAACATCCGCGAGGTCGCCTCGGTCTCGCCGCGCCAGGGCAGGATCTGGAAGGTGGAGGGGTCCGGCTGGGCCAGCATGTCGGATTCGAACACGCGGGCCAGGCCCTCGATCGAGGAGCCGTCGAAGCCCAGGCCCTCCTCGAAGGCGCCCTCGACTTCGGCGGGCGCCAGCGCCACGGACTTGAGTGAGCCGACGACGTCGGTGAACCACAAACGCACGAAACGCACGTCGCGCTCCTCGATCGTCCGCAGGACAAACTCTTGCTGGCGGTCCATAGTGCCTCTTTCCGGGTCTTCGTCCGTGCCTCGGCGCGCCCCGGCCCATGGCCGGCGGCGGCGCCCGCAGCTGCTCACGGTTCACTCTACTAATCATTACCGCCGATTGCTGGCCCGGCCCGGGCGCGTAACCCAGCGTTAACACAACACCCCGGTCCGGCCACCCGGGAGCGTCCCGGACGGCGCTCCGGACTGCCCGCCGAAGCAGGTCTCTCCGGCCCCTCCGGTAGCTAGGACCCCCGGTATCGCACTACGCTCATTCCATGGCCCCCAGCACCAGCCCCGATTCCGGCATGTCCGCAGAACTTCCCGCCCCCTACGGCGCCGGCCCCGCGCAGGCGGCGCCGGCCGCCGCGAAGCCCGCCGGGCGGATCCGCACCCACCACCTGCGCCAGGCGAAGGAGAGGGGCGAACGCTTCGCCATGCTGACCGCCTATGACCAGTACACCGCGGAGATCTTCGACGACGCCGGCATCGAGGTGCTGCTGGTCGGTGACTCGGCCTCCAACAACGTCTTCGGCAACGAGACCAGCCTGCCGGTGACCGTCGATGAGCTGCTCCCGCTGTGCCGGGCCGTGACCCGCTCCGCCCGCCGCGCCCTGGTGGTGGCGGACCTGCCGTTCGGCAGTTACGAGGTCTCGGCCGAGCAGGCCGTCGCGACCGGCGTGCGCTTCCTCAAGGAGGGTCTGGCGCACGCGGTCAAGATGGAAGGCGGGGCGTTCTACGCGGACACCGTGCGCGCCATGGTCCAGGCCGGCATCCCGGTCATGGCCCACATCGGCTTCACGCCGCAGAGCGAGCACGCCCTGGGCGGCTACAGGGTGCAGGGCCGGGGCGACGACGCCTCGCGCCTGATCGAGGATGCGGTGGCCCTGGCCGACGCCGGGGCGTTCTGCGTGCTGATGGAGATGGTCCCGGCCGCGACGGCGGCCGCCGTCGACGCCGCCCTCGATGTCCCCACCATCGGCATCGGGGCCGGCAACGCCACCACCGGCCAGGTGCTGGTCTGGCAGGACATGGCGGGGCTGCGCGGCGGGAAGATGGCCAAATTTGTCAAGCAGTACGCGGACCTCCGGACCACCCTGACGGACGCCGCCCGCGCCTATGGCGACGACGTCCGTTCCGGGCAGTTCCCGGGCCCCGAGCATTCCTTTTAGGCGGGCTGCGCCCTAGGCTGACTGGGCTTAGGAGGCGTCCTCGACCTTGATGGCGGAGACCTCGAACTCGAGGGTGATCTTGTCCGAGACCAGGACGCCGCCGGAGTCTAGGGCGGTGTTCCACTTCAGCCCGAAGTCCTGCCGGTCGATCCGCCGCGATCCCTCGAAGCCGGCCCGGAGGTTACCCATGGGGTCCCGCTCGACGCCGATGAAGTCCAGCGGGATGGAGATCTCCTTGGTCACCCCGCGGATGGTCACGTCGCCGATGACGATGAAGTGGCCCTCGTCCACCTGGTCCACCCGGCTGCTCTTGAAGGTGATTTCCGGGTAGGTGGGGGCGTCGAAGAAGTCGTTGGTGCGCAGGTGCTGGTCCCGGTCCGCGTTGCGGGTGTCGATGCTCGCCACCTTGACGGTCAGTTCCACCGAGGAGCGTTCCAGGTTTACGGGATCGACGGTGATGACGCCGTCGAAGTCGTTGAAGGCCCCGCGGACCTTGGTGACCATCGCGTGCCGGGTGGAGAACCCGATCCGCGTGTGGGTTGGGTCGAAGCGCCACTGTCCCGCGTATTCCGGCGAGAGTTCGGCCATGATGAACCTCCTAGCGGTACCGGTCGTGCCGGCACCCGGATATGGATGGATGGTGATGCGAACGGTGTCCCGGCCCTGGCCGGAGCCGCCGACGGGCGCCGGAGCGCGCCCGGGGTGGCTGTTTAGTCGTCGTCGCCCTTGTCCCACGCCTCGTTGCGTGCCTTGACCTTTTCGAGGGCGTGTTCGGCTTCCTCGCGGGTCTTGTACGGGCCGATGAGCTGGCTCCAGTCCGACATCGCGTCCTCCTCGATCTCGTGGGTGTTGACGTTGTACCAATACTCGGCCATCGGATCTCCTTCTGCACGTGCCGGGCGGCTGCATTTTTTTCGGCTTAGGCCACTGCTTATAGAATCAATCTATGCCTTCCCTCACCTCGACTGCACCCATTGGCACCCTTGTCCCGGGCACGATCAGCCCGCAGCGTGCCGTGCCGGCGTCGATTCCGCGTCCGGAGTACGTGGGGAAGCCCGCGCCGGCGAAATTCACCGGGTCCGAGGTGAAGTCCGCGGAGACCATCGAGAAGATCCGCGTCGCCTCCAAAATTGCCGCCCAGGCGATCGTCGAGGTGGGCAAGCACATCGAACCGGGCGTCACCACGGACGAACTGGACCGGGTGGGCCACGAGTTCCTCCTTGACCACAAGGCCTACCCCTCCACGCTGGGCTACCGGGGCTTCCCGAAGTCGCTGTGTTCCTCGCTGAACGAGGTCATCTGCCACGGCATCCCGGACAGCACCGTGGTCCAGGACGGCGACATCCTGAACATCGACATCACCGCGTTCATCGGCGGCGTCCACGGCGACACCAACCACACCTTCCTGGTGGGCGACGTCGACGAGGAGTCCCGGCTGCTGGTGGAACGCACCGAGGAGTCGCTGCGCCGGGCAATCCGCGCGGTGGCCCCGGGACGGGAGATCAACGTGATCGGCCGGACCATCGCCTCCTACGCCAAGCGCTTCGGTTACGGCGTGGTACGCGACTTCACCGGCCACGGCGTGGGCGAGGCATTCCACACCGGCCTGATCATCCCGCACTATGACGCCGCGCCCGCCTACAACACCGTGATCGAGCCGGGTATGGTCTTTACCATCGAACCCATGCTCACCCTCGGCACCATCGAGTGGGACATGTGGGCCGACGACTGGACCGTGGTGACCCGCGACCGGAAACGCACCGCGCAGTACGAACACACGCTGCTGGTGACCGACTCCGGCGCCGACGTCCTCACCCTCCCCTGACCCGCAGTCCCCGCACCACCTTTTCAGCACGAGCCGCGCAGCGCGCGTCACCAGCCCCTGCCCCCAGCCACGAACGGACACACATTGGCCAAGAAGGACGACAAGTCGAAGAAGAACGCCCCGCTGATCGGCATTGATATCGGCGGCACCGGTATCAAGGGCGGCATCGTCGACTTGAAGAGGGGCAAGCTGGTGGGCGACCGGCTCCGGGTTCCGACCCCGCAGCCCTCGACGCCGGAGGCGGTGGCCGACGTCGTCGCCCAGGTGGTGGCCGAGCTGTCCAAGCGCTCCGACGCCCCGGAGGCCGACAGCCCCGTCGGCGTGACCTTCCCGGGCATCATCCAGCACGGCGTGGTCCACTCCGCCGCCAACGTCGACCACGCGTGGCTGAACCTGGACATCGACGCGCTGCTCACCGCCAAGCTGGGGCGCCCGGTGGAGGTCATCAACGACGCCGACGCCGCCGGCCTCGCCGAGGCCCGCTACGGTGCCGGCAAGGGCGTCGACGGCACCGTCCTGGTGATCACCCTGGGCACCGGCATCGGCTCCGCGTTCATCTTCAACGGCAAGCTGGTCCCCAACGCCGAGCTCGGCCACCTGGAGATCGACGGCTTCGACGCCGAGAGCAAGGCCTCCGCCGTCGCCCGCGAACGCGACGGCCTGAGCTGGACCGAATACAGCGTTCTGCTGCAGCGCTACTTCTCGCACGTGGAGTTCCTCTTCTCCCCCGAGCTGTTCATCGTCGGCGGCGGCATCTCCAAGCGCGCGGACGAGTACCTGCCGCACATGTCGCTGCGGACCCCGATCGTTCCCGCCGAGCTGAAGAACGACGCCGGCATCGTGGGCGCGGCCATTGAGGTGGCGCTGACGCACAAGCTGGCCAAGTAGCCCGCTACTCTGCTCAGGCAGTAAGACCCGCGCCAGAAACAAAGAACCGGCCCGCAGTTGTCCAACTGCGGGCCGGTTCTTCTTTTTCGGATCTCACTGTGGAGCCGGTGGTGGCTGCGGCTTCCCCTCCGTTGCCACCACCGGAGTCTGTGGGTGCCTAGAGCGGGCTCTTCTGGGCCGGTTTTCCGTCGAGGCCTTGGCCCTCCAACCCCTTGGTCTCCGCCTCGTGGCGGAGCAGGGCGATGGCGGACTCGAAGTCCTCGAGGGATTCGAATGCCTGGTAGACGCTGGCGAACCGCAGGTAGGCGACCTCGTCGAGGCGCTGCAGCGGGTTCAGGATGGCCAGGCCCACCTCGTGGGCCTCGATCTCGGCGGCGCCGGCGGCGCGGATGGTCTCCTCGACCTCCTGTGCCAGCATGGCGAGGTCGTCCTCTGTCACCGGCCGGCCCTGGCAGGCCTTGCGGACACCATTGATGACCTTGCTCCGGCTGAACGGCTCGCCCACGCCGGACCGCTTGATCACGGTGAGGCTGGTGGTTTCCACGGTGGTGAAGCGGCGGCCGCATTCGGGGCACTGGCGGCGGCGGCGTATGGCCGAGCCGTCGTCGGCGATGCGGCTGTCCACCACGCGGGAGTCAGGATTACGGCAGAACGGGCAATACACGTCTCTTCCTTTCCTGCCGCAACTCCGGAAGGAAGCACCGCTGGCGGGGCTTCCGGATTCAGTCTACGACTAGATCTGGGCGAATAACAAGCCTGTAATTACTACATGTTGTGGTTGGCGAACCGGGCGGTCACGGCCTCGCCGTGCGCCGGCAGGTCCTCGGCCACCGACAGGCTGACGATGTGCCGGCTGACGACCTCCAGCGCGGCCCGGTCGTAGTTGATGACCTGGATGGCGCGCAGGAAGGTGGTGACGTTCAAGCCCGAGGAGAAGGCCGCGGTGCCGCTGGTGGGCAGCACGTGGTTGGACCCGGCGCAGTAGTCGCCCAGGCTGACCGGGCTGTAGTCGCCCACGAAGATGGCGCCGGCGTTGCGGATCCGGGCGGCGACGGCGGCGGCATCCGAGGTCATGATTTCCAGGTGCTCGGCGGCGTAGGCGTCGCAGGCGGCGATTCCCTGCTCCAGGTCCTCGACCAGGACGACGCCGGACTGCGGGCCGGAGAGGGCTTCCCGGACGCGGGCGCTGTGCTTGGTGGCGGCGGCCTGGGTGTCGAGCTCCCGGCGCACGGCCGCGGCGAGATCCTCGGAGTCGGTGATGAGGACCGAGGCGGCCTTGGGGTCGTGCTCGGCCTGGCTGATCAGGTCCGCGGCCACGAGCCCGGGGTGGGCGGTGGCGTCGGCCAGAATCGCGATCTCGGTGGTGCCGGCCTCCGAGTCGATGCCGACAGCGCCCTTGACCAGGCGCTTGGCGGTGGCGACGAAGATGTTCCCCGGGCCGGTGACGACGTCCACCGGGTCGATGCCGGGCAGGGCGGTGTCGGATGCGTCCGCCGGGGAGCCGTCCGCGGGGACGCCGTAGGCGAAGGCGGCGATGGCCTGCGCCCCGCCGATCCCGTAGACCTCATCGATGCCCAGCAGCGCGGCGGCGGCGAGGATGGTGGGGTGCGGCAGGCCGCCGAAGTCCTTCTGCGGCGGGGACGCCAGCGCGATCGAGGGAACGCCGGCGGCCAGCGCCGGGACCACGTTCATGATCACCGAGGAGGGGTAGACGGCCAGGCCGCCGGGAACGTAGAGGCCCACGCGGGAGACCGGCACCCAGTTCTGGCTGACCACCGCGCCGTCGCCGAGGGCGACGTCGGTGTTGGCCGGACGCTGGGCGTCGGCGAAGAGCCGGGCGCGGCGGATGGATTCCTCCAGCGCGGCGCGCACCTCCGGGTCCAGGCCGTCCAGCGCGGACTGCAGGGCCTCTGCGGGCACCCGCGGGTGGGACTGCTCGACGCCGTCGAACCGCTTGGCCAGGTCGCTCAGCGCGGCGAGGCCGCGGCCCCGGACGTCGGCGATGATCTCCTGGACCTTGCCCTCGGCGTCGGCCACGGTGCCGTGCTGGGCCCGCGGGACGGCGGCGCGAAGGCCGGCGAGGGTCAGCTGCCGCCCGCGGACGTCCACGGTCCGGAAATCGAGGCCGGTGGAGGCGGGTACCAGGGACGCGGGGCGGTCGGCAGAGGAAGTCACCCGCCTATTTTACGGCTCCTGGTCAGGGTGGCCGAACAGGGAGGCGACGAAGATGGACAGCGCGGTGGCCGCGGGCCAGACCAGCAGCACGGCGTAGGCCCGTAGCGAGAAGGCGATGCTGGCACTGGCGGAGGTGTCCCCGGCCGGGGTGAAGACCGCGCCGGCCAGGACGCCGGTCCCCCACGCCAGGAGGGCACCGACGGCGCCCGCGGCGACGGCACCGATGACGGTCAGCGGCGGCAGGCTGGCCGGCTTGCTGCCGGCGGCCAGGATCCCGCCGACGCAGCCGGCCGCCAGGTACAGCCCGGCCAGGACCAGGTCCCGGGGCAGCCAGGTGGAGGGGTTGCTGCCGCTGGCCAGCGCCGGGTCACGGCTGATCAGGTTCAGGCCGGTGGGCGCCAGAGCCCACCAGAGCAGCCCGACCGGGATCCCGGCCAGGGCGATGACCAGCAGTCCGCGCCACGGCACCCGCCGGCGCCTGGGCGTGGGGGTGTCAGCGCCGTCGCCCCATCCTGTCCCGCCGGTGCCGGCGGTATTCCCGGGTGTGCCGTCGGTGGGCGCGGCGCCGGAGCCGTGGGGGTCGACGGGCGGGTGCACCGCGGGTTGTGTCATGCAACAAACCTTAACCCAGGATTCCGCGCCCTCCGGCACGCCGGCCGGGCCAGGATGACGCCGCGCGGCGCCCCGCGACCGGCCGAATACCGCCGTCGGGCGTTGCGGGAATACGCTGGCACCAGCAACAGCCGCACCACAGCAGGGAGATGGACCACCGTGTCGTCAGCCGAAGAGCCCTTCGAGGGAACGTTCAAGGAAATGTTCCGCCGGCACGCCGCGGGCGTCGCCATCATCACCGCGAGCTACAACGGGGCTCCCTACGGGTTCACGGCCACCTCGGTGGCGTCGCTGTCGGCCAAGCCGCCCCGGTTCACCTTCAACATGGCCCGGACGTCCAGTTCATGGCCCGCCGTCGCCAACTCCAGCTACATCGGCGTTCACATGCTGGGCCTGGAGAACCAGACCCTGGCCGACCGCTTCGCCCGCGGACGGGACCGCTTCGAGGGCGACCACTGGGAGGAGGGACCGCACGGGGTCCCGGTCCTCAAGGACGTCTCCGGCTGGCTGATCGGAAAGATCCAGATGCGCCTGTCCTTCGAGAACAACGCCGTCGTGGTCGTCGAAGTGGTCGACGGCGCGGTCGGCGGAGCCTCGGTGCCGCTGCTCTACCACGGCGGCGCCTACTCCCAGCCGGTGCCGCTGGACTACGAGATCTGAGTCCTTACCCGTCCAGGCACGTGGGCCCGAGGAGGACCTTGAGGTCGCCGTAGAGCGAGGGGCTCGGGTTGACCCGCAGGTGCACCGGCAGGCCCATCACCTCCACCCGTGAGTCGCCGTGCAGGTGCAGCCGCACCTCGGACTTGCCCCGGTGGGTCTTCAGGACCTCGCCGAGTTCGTTCACGACGGCCTCGGTGGCTTTGTGCGTGGGCATGGTGATCACCAGCGGCCCGTCCAGGCCCTCGCTGAGGTCCGGCACGGAGAGTTCCATGCAGTTCACCGCGATGGCCCCGTCGTCCCGGCGCTGCAGGCGGCCCTTGACGACGACGATCAGGTCCTCGGCCAGGACGGAGGCGATGGGGCCGTAGACCTGGCCGAAGAACATCACCTCCACCGAGCCGCCGAGGTCCTCGATCTCGGCGCGGGCGTAGGCGTTGCCGCTGGCCTTGGCGATCCGCCGGCTCAGCGAGGTGATCATGCCCGCGATGGTGATGATCGCGCCGTCGTGCGGGCCGTCCTCGGCGATGATCGAGGTGATGGACTGGTCCGCGTGCTGGGTCAGGACGCCCTCCAGGCCCTGCAGCGGGTGGTCCGAGACGTAGAGGCCCAGCATGTCCCGCTCGAAGGAGAGCTTGTCCTTCTTCTCCCATTCGGGCAGGTCCGGGATGTCGATGCTGAGCGAGGACTCCGATTCGGTGTCCTCGATCCCGGCGAACAGGTCGAACTGGCCGATGGCCTCGTTGCGCTTGAGCGTGATGACGGAGTCGATCGCCTCTTCGTGGACCATGGCGAGGGCGCGCCGGTGGTGTCCCAGCGAGTCGAAGGCGCCGGCCTTGATGAGCGATTCGATGGTGCGCTTGTTGCAGACCACGGCCGGGACCTTCATCAGGAAGTCCTTGAAGGAAGTGAAGGCACCCTCGCGTTCGCGGGCGGCCACCATGGCGTCGACGGCGTTGGCGCCGACGTTGCGGATGGCGCCCATGCCGAAGCGGATGTCGTTGCCCACCGGGGTGAAGTTCAACGCGGACTCGTTGACGTCCGGCGGCAGCACCGTGATGCCCATCCGGCGGCACTCGTTCAGGTAGATGGCCGACTTGTCCTTGTCGTCGCCGACGCTGGTAAGCAGCGCCGCCATGTACTCCTGGGCGTAGTGGGCCTTCAGGTAGGCGGTCCAGTAGGAGATCACGCCGTAGGCGGCCGAGTGGGCCTTGTTGAAGGCGTAGTCGGAGAATGGGAGCAGGATGTCCCAGAGGGTCTTCACGGCGTCCATGGAGTAGCCGTTGTCCTGCATGCCCTGGGAGAAGCCGGCGAATTGCTTATCCAGTTCCGACTTCTTCTTCTTACCCATGGCGCGGCGGAGGATGTCGGCCTGGCCCAGGCTGTAGCCGGCGAGCTTCTGCGCCACGGCCATGACCTGCTCCTGGTACACGATCAGGCCGTACGTGCCGCCGAGGATCTCGGCGAGCGGTTCCTCCAGCTCCGGGTGGATGGGGATGACCGGCTGGATGCCGTTCTTGCGCAGCGCGTAGTCGTTGTGCGCGTTGGCGCCCATCGGGCCCGGGCGGTAGAGGGCCAGGACGGCGGAGATGTCTTCGAAGTTGTCCGGCTTCATCAGCTTCAGCAGTGACCGCATGGGCCCGCCGTCGAGCTGGAAGACGCCCAGGGTGTCACCGCGGGCCAGCAGTTCGTAGGAGGCGGCGTCGTCCAGGGCCAGGGATTCCAGGTCCAGGTCCACCCCGCGGTTCATTTTGATGTTTTCCAGGGCGTCGGAAATGATCGTCAGGTTCCGCAGGCCCAGGAAGTCCATCTTGATCAGGCCCAGGCCCTCGGACGTCGGGTAGTCGAACTGGGTGATGACCTGGCCGTCCTGGAAGCGGCGCATGATCGGGATGACATCGATGATGGGGTCCGAGGACATGATGACGCCGGCGGCGTGCACGCCCCACTGGCGCTTCAGGCCCTCGATGCCGAGGGCGGTCTCGAAGACCTTGGCGGCCTCCGGATCGGTGGCGATCAACTGCCGGAAGTCCCCGGCCTCGCCGTAGCGCTTGGCCTCGGGGTTCTGGATGTCCGCCAGCGGGATGTCCTTGGCCATGACCGCCGGGGGCAGCGCCTTCGTCAGGGTCTCGCCCATGCTGAACGGGTAGCCCAGCACGCGGGAGGAGTCCTTGAGCGCCTGCTTGGTCTTGATGGTGCCGTAGGTGACGATCATGGCCACGCGCTCGTCACCGTACTTCTTCGTCACGTAGTCGATCACCTCGGACCGGCGGCGGTCATCGAAGTCGACGTCGAAGTCGGGCATGGAGACGCGGTCCGGGTTGAGGAACCGTTCGAAGATCAGGCCGTGGTGCAGCGGGTCCAGGTCGGTGATGCGCATGGCGTAGGCCACCATGGAACCGGCACCGGAGCCACGGCCGGGGCCGACGCGGATGCCGTTGTTCTTGGCCCAGTTGATGAAGTCCGCGACCACCAGGAAGTAGCCCGGGAAGCCCATCGAGGTGATGACGTCGAGTTCGTAGTCGGCCTGGGCGCGGACCTTGTCCGGGATGCCCTGCGGGTACCGGTAGTGCAGGCCCTTGTCCACCTCCTTGACCAGCCAGGAGGTCTCGTCCTCGCCCTCGGGGCAGGGGAAGCGGGGCATGTAGTTGGCGCCGGTGTTGAAGGAGACGTCGCAGCGCTCGGCGATCAGCAGGGTGTTGTCGCATGCGTCCGGGTGGTCCCGGAAGAGCTCGCGCATCTCCTGCGGGGACTTCAGGTAGTAGCCGCTGCCGGAGAAAGCGAACCGCGAGCCGCCGTTGTCGTAGGTGGGTTCGAGCAGGGTGGAGCCGGACTGGATGGCCAGCAGCGCCTCGTGGGCCTTGGCGTCGTGCTCGTGGGTGTAGTGCAGGTCGTTCGTGGCCACCAGCGGGAGGTTCAGTTCCTTGGCCAGGCGCAGCAGGTCGCCGGTGACGCGGCGCTCGATGTCCAGGCCGTGGTCCATCAGCTCGCAGAAGTAGTTCTCCGCGCCGAAGATGTCGCGGAACTCGGCGGCGGCTTCCAACGCCTCCCGGTACTGGCCCAGCCGGAGCCGGGTCTGCACCTCGCCGGAGGGGCAGCCGGTGGTGGCGATGAGCCCCTCTGAGTAGGTGTTCAGCAGCTCCCGGTCCAGCCGCGGCCACTTGCCGAAGACGGAGTCCAGGGACGCGATCGAGGAGGCACGGAAGAGGTTCCGCATGCCGGTGTTGTTATAGCTCAGCAGCGTCATGTGCGTGTACGCGCCGCCGCCGGAGATGTCGTCCTTGCGCTGGTTTTCCTCGCCCCAGCGCACCCTGGTCTTGTCCGTGCGGGCGGTGCCGGGCGTGACGTAGGCCTCGACGCCGATGATCGGCTTGATGCCGGCGTCGGTGGCGCGCTTCCAGAAGTCGAAGGCGCCGAACAGGTAGCCGTGGTCCGTGGTGGCCAGCGCCGGCATGCCCAGCCGTCCGGTCTCATCGAACAGTTCCCCGAGCCGGGCGGCGCCGTCCAGCATGGAGTATTCGGTGTGGTTGTGGAGATGGACGAACGAATTGTTGCTGGAAGTCACCGGTTCATTCTAGTGCCGGGCACGGACGGTGGGCGTCAGGCGTTGCCGGAGGCGAGGACCTCGAGCGCGTACTGCAGGTCCTGCGGGTAGTCGCTGGTGACGGTGACCCGCTCCCCCGTCCGGGGGTGGTCGAAGGAGAGCTGCCGGGCGTGCAGCCACTGCCGGGTCAGGCCCAGGGTGGCGGCCAGCCGCGGGTCGGCGCCGTAGGTCAGGTCTCCGGCGCAGGGGTGGCGGAGCGCTGAGAAGTGCACGCGGATCTGGTGGGTGCGCCCGGTTTCCAGGTGCACTTCCACCAGGGACGCCTTGCCGAACGCCTCGAGGACCTCGTAGTGGGTGACCGAGTCGCGGCCGTCCTCGACGACGGCGAAGCGCCAGTCGTGGCCCGGGTGGCGGCCGATGGGTGCGTCGATGGTGCCTGCGAGCGGGTCCGGGAGGCCCTGGACGACGGCGTGGTAGACCTTGTCCACGGTGCGGTCCTTGAAGGCCCGCTTGAGCTTGGTGTACGCGTCCTCGGTCTTGGCGACCACCATGACCCCGGAGGTGCCGACGTCGAGCCGGTGCACGATCCCGGCGCGTTCGGTGGCGCCGGAGGTGGAGATCCGGTACCCGGCGCCGGCGAGGCCGCCGACGACCGTGGGCCCCACCCAGCCGGGCGAGGGGTGCGCGGCGACGCCGACGGGCTTGTCGATCACGACGAAATCATCGTCGTCGAGCAGGATTGTGAGGCCTTCCACGACTTCCTCCACCACTTCCAGGGGGTCCCTGCGGTCCGGGACGACGACGTCGAGTCCGGCGCCGGCGCTGAGCTTCAGCGACTTTCCGACCGGCTTGCCGCCGGTGCTGACGTGTCCCTCGGCGATCAACGCCGCGGCCTGGGACCGGGAGATGTCCATGAGGCGGGCCAGCCCCGCGTCGATGCGGGCACCGGCGAGCTCCTCGGGGACGGTGTAGTGCCGGGCCGCGCCGGCTGCCGGTTCAGACATGGTTGCCGCCGTCGTGCTTGTCGGCATCATCCTTGTCGGCGTCGTGCTCGTCGCCGTCGTGGGCTTCCTCGCGCCGCCGGACGCCGTCCAGCGGGATGCCGCGCAGGGTCAGGAGGCAGATGATCACCACGGAGGACACGACCGCGGAGTCGGCGATGTTGAAGATGGCGAAGTTGGGGAGCTGGATGAAGTCCACCACGTGGCCCATGCCAAAGGACGGGTCGCGGAAGAGCCGGTCGGTCAGGTTGCCCAGGGCGCCGCCGAGCAGCAGGCCCAGCGCCAGCGCCCACCAAGCGGAGCCGAGCTTGCGCAGCTGCAGCAGGATGGTCACGGAGACGGCGGCCATGATGATTGTGAAGACCCAGGTGACGTTCTCGCCGATGGAGAACGCGGCGCCGGAGTTCCGGATGTAATACCAGTGCAGCAGCGGGGGCAGGACCGGGGTCCGCTGCCCCTCGATCATGGTGGAGGTGACCCACAGCTTGGTGAGCTGGTCGAAGACGTAGGCGAACACGGCGAAGCCCGCGAACAGGGAGAGCAGGAGCGCGCGGCGCGGCCTGCGGGCGGGTGCGTCCCGGGGGACGGCGGGGGTTGGTGCGTTCGTCATAGTGCTTTCGTTCCGGTTCCGGTCATGCCACATGCAGAAAGCCGGTGGCCGAGGAGTCCTCAGCCACCGGCTTTCAGAATACGTGCTGAAGCTGGTGGTCCGCTTCGACTAGTTCGCTTCGACCTCGGGGGCCGCGACGGAACCGCGGGCGTCCAGGTCACGCAGCTGGCCCTCGATGTAGGCCTTCAGGCGGGAGCGGTAGTCGCGCTCGAAGCCGCGGAGCTGCTCGACCTTGCGTTCCAGGACGGAGCGCTGCTGCTCGAGGGCGCCCAGGATCTTGCGGGACTTCTCCTGCGCGTCGTTGACCAGGCTGCTGGCTTCGATCTGTGCCTCGGCGATGATCTTGTCGCGCTGCTGCTCGCCGTCGGCGATGTGCTTGTCGTGCATCTGCTGCGCCATGGCCAGCAGGCCGGCGGCGGATTCCGCGGAGGCGGAGGCGGCGACGGGGGCCGCAGCGGCGGGGGCGGGAGCCTTTTCGGCTTCCTTCTTCTTCGCGGCTTCGGCGGCCTTTGCGTCGGCTTCGGCCTTGGCCTTGGCCTCGGCCTTGGCGCGGTCATCCTGCTCGGCCTTGACGGGTGCGGGGACCTTTTCCACGACGGGTGCGGCCGCGGAGGGGGCCGCAGCCGTGCCGGAACCGGCCTCGGCGAGCTTCTTACGGAGCTCGTCGTTTTCCTGGTTCAGGCGTCGGAGTTCGACGACGATTTCGTCCAGGAAGTCGTCAACCTCGTCCTGGTCGTATCCTTCGCGGAACTTGGTCGGCTGAAAGCGCTTGTTGACAACGTCTTCTGGCGTCAAAGCCATCTGGTCACCTCGTTGGTCTAGTTAGTCAGGAGGCCTTCCGGCCGTCAAAACTACGGTACCTAAATATGGTCTGGTTCCTCTAATTCAACACCGCAGTGTTGGACCGGAGTTTTTATCTGATGATGGTGCTGTCCGCGGGCCGCGTCAGATGGCGACGGCCGTCGCGTAGGTCAGTGACCTGGCTACTCCCATGGCAATCGAGACCGCCAGGAAGAGGACCAGGAAGGCAAGGTCCAGGGAAATCCCGCCCAGCCGGAGCGGCGGGAGGATCCGGCGCAGCAGCTTGAGCGGCTTGTCCGTCACGGCGTACACCGCGTGGGCGGTGATCAGCGCCGCGCCGCGGGGACGCCAGCTGCGCGCGAACATCTGGACCCAGTCGAAAACCAGGCGCACGATCAGCGCGACAAAGAAGAGCAGCAGCGCGATATAGATCAGCCCGAAAACAATTCCCATGAGTTAGTTCAGTTCTCCATGTTCGTTCCGGATACCGCAGTGTCCTGGCCGGGGGGTGCGCTTCTATTTCAACACGAAAATTCCGGCGGGGCGGCCGGGCAGGTGATCCTGCCTGGCCGCCCCGCCGGAATCAGGGACTAGCTTTGGTTGAAGAAGGAGGCCGTGGTCTCGCTGGCCTTCTTGTCGTCGCCGATCACCTCGACGTAGGAGGGCGAGAGCAGGAACACCTTGTTGGTGACCCGTTCGATGCTGCCCCGGAGGCCGAAGACCAGTCCGGCGGAGAAATCGACCAGCCGCTTGGCGTCCGCCTCCCCCATGTCCGTGACGTTCATGATCACCGGGATGCCGTCGCGGAAGCTCTCACCGATCAGCTTCGCGTCGTTGTAGGACCGCGGGTGGATCGTGGTGATCTGCCGGAGGCCGGAGGTCTCTTCGCGGCTGGCGGCCGCTCGCTTGATGGGTGTCACGGGTGCGCGGTATTCCTCTTCGGCGGCATAGGGCTCTTCCCGGGGGGCTTCGCGGACGGGGGCCGGGGCGCGGCGCTCCTCGCGGTCGTGCTCCATAGGTTCGTCCTCATCCTTGTGCGGGGTGTGATGGTCAGACTCGTAGTGTTCATCGCCGTCGGCGAGCCCAAGATAGATCATTGTCTTGCGCAGAGCGCCAGCCATGGGTCCACTCCTAATCGTGTCAGTATTGCCCCGCCATTACCTTCCAATACGTTGAACCTACCGCACGGCCGGACGCGGACCGAGAATATCGGAGCCAATTCGCAGGTGTGTCGCCCCGTGCCGGATCGCGGCCTCCAGGTCCTGGCTCATTCCCGCGGAAATGCCGCTGGCCTGCGGAAAGTCTGCGCGCAGCGCCGCGGCGATGCCGGCGAGTTTTTCGAACGCGGGTTCGGGCGGTGCGCCGAGCGGTGCGACGGCCATGACGCCGGCCAGCCGAAGGCCGGGCGCGTCGGCGAGTTGGGCGGCGAGCTCCGGCACAGTCGCGGGCAGCGCGCCGCCGCGGTTGCCGTCGGCGTCGTCGGCCAAGCTGACCTGGATGAAGCAGTCGAGGTCGTCCCGGCCGGTGCTGCCCTGTTCTACGGCGATTGCCTTGGCGAGGGCGGTTGCCAGCTGCGGCCGGTCCACGGAGTGTACGGCGGCGGCGTAGCGGACCACGGACTTGGCCTTGTTGGTCTGGAGCTGGCCGATGAAGTGCCAGCGGAGGGCCAGGGCGGAAAGTTCGGCCGCCTTCTCCGCGGCCTCCTGGTCGCGGTTTTCGCCGACGTCGGTGACGCCCAGGGAGGCCAGGCGTGCCACGTCGGCGGCGGGGTGGAACTTGGTGACCACGATCAGCTGGGGCAGGTCGGCACCACGGCCGGCGGCCTCCGCGGCCGAGGCGATGCGCCGGCGGACGGCGGTGAGCCGTTCGGAGAGCTGCGCGGTGCGGGGATCCGCCCCGGGATCCGGGGCCGGTGCTCCGCTCATGCCGCGGCCCAGACCAGGCCGGCGAAGCGCCCGATGGAGGCGTCCCGGCGGTAGGAGAAGAGCTCAGGGTCTTCGAGCGTGCAGCCTCCGTTGTACATGACCTCGACGCCGGCGGCCTCGAGCTGGCTCCGCACCCCGGCGGGGAGGTCGAGCCCGGGGGTTCCCTGCACGGTGGTGGTCCAGGTGGCGGGGACGGCGGCGGCCACCTCCTCGCGGAGCTCCGCGGGCACCTCGTAGCAGCGGCCGCAGACGGAGGGGCCGATCCAGGCCCGGATCGTCCCGGCACCGAGGGCGCGCATCCGGTCCACGGCGGCGGGGACGACCCCGGCGGCGGTGCCCGGACGGCCGGCGTGGGCGACGCCGAAGACGGGGGCCGGGGCTCCGGCGCCGTCCTCCGCGGCCCGCTCCCCCACGAGGACGACCGGCACGCAGTCCGCCACCATCACGGCCAGCGGCGCGCCGGCAGAGACCAGGGCGTCGGCGGTGGGCGCGGCACCCTGGCCGGCGTCCGCG
Organism: Arthrobacter sp. NPDC080082; assembly: GCF_040686595.1. Classification (NCBI taxonomy): domain Bacteria; kingdom Bacillati; phylum Actinomycetota; class Actinomycetes; order Micrococcales; family Micrococcaceae; genus Arthrobacter; species Arthrobacter sp. NPDC080082. The sequence goes on from NZ_JBFBKQ010000005.1 coordinate 356,446, forward strand.
GGGATCTCGGCGACGTCGTTGCCGTGCACCTGGTTCATGAAGGAGAACCCGTCCGGGCCCACGCCGGCCTCCGCCGCGAGGTCCTGCCGTCGCCTGCGCACCTCGGCGGGGTCGTCGCCGACGTGCAGGGCCAGGTTGCCGGCCGCCGCGTTCGTGAAGGCAACCCACACGCCGGGGCTCACCTCTGCCCGCCAGGAAAACACGTATCTCACCACTGTTCCGGTTGTTGCTGTCTTTCGTGAGCGGATGTCCTCCGCTCCCACCACGGTACCCGCCCGCAACGAAGCATGGCACCGCCGGGGCGGTGCCATGCTGGGTACTGCGGGTGGTGCCGGTGGCCTACTTCAGGAAGTCGGGGACGTCCAGGTCATCGGAGTGGCGGCCGGACAGGTCCGGCTCCACGACCGAGGGCAGGTCCACGTCGAAGCCCGAATCGGCGGGTACGGCGGCGGGACGCTGCTGGCCCCAGCTGCTCAGGCCCGAAGCGCCGACGCCGGCGTGCATCGGCTGCGCCGGGGCGGAGGCCGGAGCCTGGGCCGGGGCGGGAGCCGGTGCGGCCTGACGCACGGGGGCCGGCTGGGACTGGTCCATCGACGGCGAGGTCGCCTTGACGTCGTCGAAGCCGGCGGCGATGACGGTGACGCGGGCCTCGTCGCCGAGGGCGTCGTCGATCACGGCGCCGAAGATGATGTTGGCCTCCGGGTGCGCGACCTCCTGCACCAGGCGGGCCGCCTCGTTGATTTCGAACAGGCCCAGGTCGGACCCGCCCTGGATGGAGAGCAGGACGCCGTGGGCGCCGTCGATCGAGGCCTCCAGCAGCGGCGAGGCGATGGCGAGCTCGGCTGCCTTGACGGCACGGTCCTCGCCGCGGGCCGAGCCGATGCCCATCAGGGCCGAACCGGCGCCCTGCATGACGGACTTGACGTCGGCGAAGTCGAGGTTGATCAGGCCGGGGGTGGTGATCAGGTCCGTGATGCCCTGGACACCGGAGAGCAGCACCTGATCGGCGGAGCGGAACGCGTCCAGCACCGAGACGTTGCGGTCGCTGATCGAGAGCAGCCGGTCGTTCGGGATGACGATGAGGGTATCGACCTCGTCGCGCAGGGCGTCGATGCCGGCCTCGGCGGAACCGGCGCGGCGCCGGCCCTCGAAGGTGAACGGGCGGGTGACGACGCCAATGGTCAGGGCGCCGAGGGACCGGGCGATGCGGGCCACGACGGGCGCGCCGCCGGTGCCGGTGCCGCCGCCTTCGCCGGCGGTCACGAAGACCATGTCCGCGCCGCGGAGCACCTCTTCGATTTCATCGGCGTGGTCCTCGGCGGCCTGGCGGCCCACCTCGGGGTTCGCGCCGGCTCCGAGACCACGGGTCAGCTCGCGTCCGACGTCGAGCTTGACGTCGGCATCGGACATCAGCAGCGCCTGCGCGTCGGTGTTGATTGCGATGAATTCGACGCCGCGAAGTCCCACCTCAATCATGCGGTTGACTGCGTTCACGCCACCGCCGCCGATGCCGACGACCTTGATGACGGCCAAGTAATTCTGCGGAGCTGCCACGTTACGTGTCCCTTGTTCGTGTTCTATTGCGAAATCTGATGGAGTCCAGCTTGAAAGGCTAACCTTAACCTTCGACTTGAGGGTTATAGTTATGTCAACTAACTCGTAGTTGGAACGCTATTGGCTAGGCCGGGGACATTCAATGACCGGCTCAGCGTGTCGCGCTAATACCGGCTAAATGGCGAATCTCCCCGGCCGGCCGTCAGCGGGTGACGGGGTGGCGCGGGACGCTGACGTCGTAGACCTTGACCGGGTTCTTGGGGTCCGCCGGCGCCTTCAGCAGGGCGGCCAGGACCCGGGCCTTGAGGTCCTTCTCCCCCGCGTTCCCCCAGACGATTGTCTGCCCGTCCACGAGCTTCAGTTCCACGGCGTCCACGGACTTGGCGGAGGCGTCGGAGAGCCGGGCGAGGATGTCCGGCGGCAGCGCGCCGAGTACGCCGGTGATGGCGTGGAACAGGTCCTGCGGCAGCGCCCCTCCCCCGCCGTCGATGACGGGAAGCTTCACCGCCGCGGCATCCGGCGCGGTTCCGAGCGGAACCCCGTCCGGGTCCACCAGCTGGAAGGCCTCGCCCTGCTTGAGCAGGGCCACCGGGACACGCTCGACGATGGTCACCTGCAGGGTCGACGGCGGCCGGGCCTGGCTGGTCACGGACTTGACCTGCACCAGAGGCTGCAGCAGCGCGGTGACGTCCCGGTCGCTGACCTGGGGCAGGGGCTTGCCCTGCAGCGGTGCCAGCGCGGCCTGGATCTGGTCCTGGCTGAGCATCCTGGTGCCCTGCACGGTCACCGTGCGGACTGCGAGCCACGGCGAATAGACGGCGGCGGCGATGACCCCCGCGATCAGGACCGCGACGACGGCGATGGTGCCGAGGACGATCCGGCGCCGCCGCCGGGCCTTCGGTTCGGGGAAGGCCAGGACCTTGCCGGGCGCCGGCTCCGGCGCCGGGCTCGCGGACGTGCCCGGTCCCTGGTCCGACTTCGTCGCCGAGATGACGCCGGGGCGGGACGCCGGGGCGCCGTCCCGGCCCGAACTGCCCTGGTTTGGGCTGCCCTGAGTCGAACTACGCTGAGTCGAACTGCGCGGCGCGGGCGGGTAGCCGGGCCGGCGGGAGCTAGGCACCGGGGATCCCGGCGGTGAGCGCCTCCACCAGCAGCGGCCCGTACGCGGTGACGTCGCCGGCGCCGGCGGTGAGGACGATGTCGCCGGGGCCTGCGGCGGCCAGCACGGCCTGGACCGCGTCGGCGCCGGGTCCCACCAAGTGCCCGTTGGGGCCCAGGTGGTCGGCGATCAGCTGGCTGGTGACCCCGGGGATGGGGTCTTCGCGGGCCGGGTAGATGTCCAGGACCCAGGCGGTGTCCGCGGCGTTGAGGGCCTCGGCGAACTCCCGGGCGAATTCCCGGGTCCGGGAGAACAGGTGCGGCTGGAAGAGCACGTGGACCCGGTGATCGCCGGCCACCGAGCGGGCCGCGGCCAGGGCGGCGCGGACCTCCGTGGGGTGGTGGGCGTAGTCGTCGTAGACGCGGACGCCGCAGCCCTCGCCCTTGTACTCGAAGCGGCGGGCCGCGCCGGTGAAGTTTCCCAGCGCGGCGGCGGCGGCCTCCGGCGCGACGCCCAGCTCCAGCGCCACGGCGAAGGCGGCGGCGGCGTTCAGCGCGTTGTGCCGGCCGGGGACCTGGAGTTCGACGTCGTAGCGTCCGGTGACGGTCTCCAGCGTGAGGGCGCCACGGCCGCCGTCGTGCAGGATCACGTCGGACTCCGGGGAGGTGCCGTAGAGGAGCACGCGGGTGGTGCCGCGTTCGCGGGTGCGCCGGGCGAGGTCCCGGGCGCCGTCGTCGTCGGCGCAGGCGACCAGCAGGCCGTCGGCCGGAAGCAGGGCGGTGAAGCGGTCAAAGGATTCGTAGACGGCCTCGGCGGTGCCGTAGTGGTCCAGGTGGTCCGGTTCGACGTTGGTGACCACCTCGATCTGCGGGCGGTAGTTCAGGAATGAGGCATCGGATTCGTCCGCCTCGGCGATGAACACCGGCGAGGACCCGGAGGCGGCGTTCACGCCGAGCGCCGGGACGTTCGCGCCGATGGCGAAGGAGGGGTCCAGGCCGGCGCCCTGCAGCAGCACGGTGATCATGGAGGTGGTGGTGGACTTGCCGTGGGTGCCGGCGACCGCGACGGCGGTGTCCCGGGCCATGGCGGCGGCTAGGGCCTCGGAGCGGTGCAGCACGGGGAGCCCGGCGGCCCTGGCGGCGGCCAGTTCGGGGTTGTCGGCGCGGATCGCTGACCCGGCCACCACGGTCTGGGCGTCGCCGAGGTTTGCCGCGTCGTAGCCGACGGCGATCCGGGCGCCGGCGGCGGCGAGGTCGGCCATCACCGGTAGGTCCTTGGCGTCGGAGCCGCTGACGGGCACGCCGCGGGCCACCATGATGCGGGCGACGGCGGACATGCCGACGCCGCCGATGCCGATGAAGTGGACCCGCCCCAGCGACTCCTGGGTGCGTTTGGCCGCCTGGCCGGTGCCGGTTTCCTGTGCCATTGCTTTACCGCTTCCTGCCGTGCCGGTCACTGCTTGTCCTGCGTCGTGGGGTCTGTGGTCGGGTCCGGATGTGTAGTGTCCGCGCCGGCGGCCTCGAGCACCAGGGCGGCCATCCGCCGGTCCGCGTCGCGGATGCCGAACTGCTCCGCCGCGTGCGCCATCCGGTCCAGCCGCGCCGGGTCGCCCAGGAGCGGGAGGATGGTGCCGGTGATCCACGCGGCGTCGAAGGCGGCGTCGTCGACCAGCAGCGCCGCCCCGGCGTCGACCAGTCCGGCGGCGTTTAGGGCCTGCTCGCCGTTGCCGATGGGCAGCGGCACGAACACCGCGGGGAGCCCGACGGCGGCCACCTCGCAGACGGTCGCGGCACCCGCGCGGGCCAGCAGCAGGTCGGCGGCGGCGTAGGCGAGTTCCATGCCGTCGATGTATTCGACCTGGCGGTAACCCGGTGCCTCGAGGAGGCGGCCCCGGGCGTCGTGGACGGCTTTGTCCCGGCCGGTGATGTGCAGCGTCTGGATGCCGGCGGCGCCGAGGGCGTCCGCAGCGGCGGCGATCGCCCGATTGATGCTCTGGGCGCCGGAGGAACCCCCGGTGACGATCAGGGTGGGCTTGTCCTGCTCCAGACCCAGCGCTGAGCGGGCAGCGGCGCGCGCGCCGGCCCGGTCCAGCCCGGAGATCTCGCGGCGCATGGGCATGCCGACGTGGCGGGCGCCGCGCAGCCTGGTGGCCGCGAAGGCAACGGCGACGTGCCGGCTCAGGCGGGCGCCCACCCGGTTGGCCAGGCCCGGGCGGGTGTTGGCCTCGTGGACCACGATGGGGATCTTTCGCCGCCACGCCGCAAGGTAGAGCGGAGTGCAGACGTAGCCGCCGACGCCCACCAGTACATCGGCCCGGGCGTCGTCCAGGATGACGCCGGCCTGCCGGACGGCGCCGGCAAGCTTGCCCGGCAGCTGCAGGAGCGCCTTGGACGGCTTGCGCGGGAAGGGCACGCGGTCCACGGTGGCGAGGTCCAGCCCGGCGGCGGGCACAAGCCGGGTTTCCATGCCGCCGGGGGTGCCGACGGCCAGCAGGGCGGCGTCCGGCCGTGCCTCCTTGACGGCGTTGGCGATCGCCAGCAGCGGGCTGATGTGGCCGGCGGTGCCGCCGCCGGCCAGGACGACGGAGAGGGGCGGTGGGGTCTTCATCAGGTCTGGGTACGCTTCCGTGCGGGGTTCTTGGGGCTGGGGGTCCGGGTGCCGGCGGGCCGGGTGGCCGGCGCCGTCGGGGTCGGGCTGGCGGGCTTCGCGCCGGCTTGCTTCGTGCCGGCTTGCTTAGTGTCTGCCTGCTTCGTCCCCGGGGGCTTGCGGGTGGCTGTTGCGGGGGCGGCCGCTTTGGCGGCGGCAGGCCTCGCCGTGGAGAACTTGGCGGGCGCCGTCGCCGTCGTCGTCGTCTCCCCCTCGCGCCGGGCCACGACCCTGCGGCGCAGGATCCGGGTGAACCCGGCGGGGCCGAAGCGGAGCAGACCCTTGGGCTGCATGTCCGGCGCCATCTGCGCCCGTGCGAGGGACAGGACGACGCCGACGGCGCTGAGGGACATGAGGAGCGCCGAGCCGCCATAGGAGATGAACGGCAGCGGCAGGCCAATCACGGGCAGCAGGCCGGTAACGACGGCCATGTTGACCGTTGCCTGTCCCAGCAGCCAGACCATGATGGCGCCGGCCAGGACGCGGTGGAACAGGTCCTGCTGGGCCACCACCACGCGGTAGATCGCGGTGCCGAGGACGGCGAAGAGGATCAGGACTACGATCGTGCCGATGAGGCCGAGTTCCTCGCCGATGATCGCGAAGATGAAGTCGTTATGGGCCTCGGGGATCCAGCTGTATTTCTGCCGGCTCTGGCCCAGGCCCACGCCGAACCAGCCGCCGGAGGCCAGTCCGTAGAGGCCGTTGGTGGACTGGTAGTTCAGGTCCGAGCCGTCGGAGCAGGTCTGCCCGGTCCAGGAGAGGATGCGGCACATGCGGTTGGGGCTGGTCACGGCCAGGACGGCGGTGCCGATCGCCAGCGCCACGCCGGCGATCCCGAACAGGTACAGCCGGACCCCGGCGAAGAACAGCCCGGCGGCCATGATGATCATGATGATCATGGCGGTACCGAGGTCGTTGCCGGCCAGGATCAGGCCCAGGATGGCGGCGGCGCCGGGGAATACCACGGGGACAACCACGTGCCGCCACTGGCTGAGGAACGCGGCCTTGCGGTTCAGCACCGTGGCCATCCAGAGCGCCAGCGCCAGCTTTGCGGCCTCGGAGGGCTGGAAGGTGAAGGGGCCGACGTCGATCCAGTTCTGGTTGCCCAACGTGCTGCGGCCGATCAGGAGCACCAAGCCCAGCAGGAGGATGGCCAGGAAGATGGCCGGCCAGGCGAAGCGCTTGAGCCAGACGACGTTCACCCGGGAGAGGACGAACATGACGAAGACGCCGATCGCCGCGAAGAGTCCCTGCTTCAGCGCCGCCGAATAGGGTGACTCCCCCGCGGCGATGGACTCGACGCTGGAGGCCGAGAGGACCATCATGATGCCGATCGCCGTGAGCGCCAGCGTCGATCCAAGGATCAGGTAGTAGGTGGAGCCGTTCCGGGACCGGCCGTTGCCCTCGAGGGCGGACCAGAACATCCGGTACCAGCCGCGGAGGCGGCCGGCGGCGGCCGTGCCGCCGGAGATTGCCGTGGCGGGACGGGTGGGCGTGCTGACCATTGCTACTCCTCGGTGGTCTGAGCCTGCCCTTCCACGAGCTCGCGGACAGCTTCGATGAAGGCGTCGCCACGGTGAGCATAGGAAGAGAACTGATCCATGGACGCAGCTGCCGGGGCCAGGAGCACAGTGTCCCCCGGGGCGGCCAGCTGTGCGGCGGACGCTACGGCCTGGGCCATCACAGTCTCGCCAAAAATCGGCGAGGGGGCTGCGTCGGCGTCGGCCGGTCCGGCAGTCTGCTCCTTTTCAGTCTCACCCTTGGCGTGGCCGATCACCGGGACATCCGGCGCGTGTCGCTCGAGCGAGGCCAGCAGGTCCGAGGAGTCGGCCCCGATCAGCACCACGGCCTTGAGCCTGGCGGCGTTGTCGCGCACCAGTGAGTCGTAATTCACACCCTTGGACAGGCCGCCGGCGATCCAGATGACGTGCTCGAACGCGGCCAGCGAGGCGGCAGCGGCGTGCGGGTTGGTGGCCTTGGAGTCGTTGATCCAGAGCACCCCGCCCTGCTTCGCGACCGGCTGGATGCGGTGGTCTCCCGGGAGGTAGTTCTGCAGGCCCTCCCGGACGGCGGCGGGCGCCACCCCGTAGGCCCGGACCAGGGCGGCCGCGGCGAGGGCGTTGGCCACCATGTGCCGCGGGGCCACCGGTCCGAGGTCGCTCATGGCGGCGAGCTCGGCGGCGCTGTCCTTGCGTTCGGCGATGAAGGCGCGGTCGACGAGGAGGCCCTCGACGACGCCCACCATGCTGATCGCCGGGGTCAGGGTGGTGAAGGCGACGGCACGGCAGCCCTCGACGACGTCGGCGTCCTCGACCATCCGCTCGGTCTCGATCTGCTCGGCGTTGTAGACGCAGGCCTTCTGGGTCCGTTCGTAAACCTTGGCCTTGTCCGCGAGGTAGGAGTCGTAGGAGCCGTGCCAGTCCACGTGGTCCTCGGCGACGTTGAGGCACACGCTGGCCACCGGGGAGATGGAGTGGCTCCAGTGCAGCTGGAAGCTGGAGAGTTCCACGGCGAAGACGTCGTAGTCCACCGGGTCGCGCAGCGCGTCCAGGATGGGGGTGCCCACGTTGCCGACGGCGATCGCCTTCAGGCCGGCGGCCTGCAGCATCGACTCGGTCAGGCCCACCGTGGTGGTCTTGCCGTTGGTGCCGGTGATGGTGATCCAGTCGGCGGTCTTGCGGCCCTCACGGACGCGGACCCGCCAGGCGAGTTCGACGTCGCCCCAGATGGGGATGTGCGCCCGCGCGGCGGCGGCGAGCAGGGCCTGGTCCGGGCGCCAGCCCGGGGACGTGACGATCAGGTCCGGCTTCTGGCCGTCCACGGTAGGTACGGAGTTGACGGCGTCCTCGCCGAGCAGCACGCCGGCCGCGCCGACGATCTTCAGTGTGTCCGCCTGGGCCAGGGCCTTGGGGGTCTCGGCGGCGTCCACCACCACCACGCGTGCGCCCAGTTCGATCAGGGTGTCCGCGGCGGCGAAGCCGGAGATGCCGATGCCGGTCACCACCACGCGCAGGCCGGCCCAGTCGGCGTCCCAGCTGGTGAGCCCGTCCAGCCGGGGCGAGCTGGCGAGGGGTTCGGGAATCGTGCCGATCACAGCAGTACCACCCATTCCGCGTAGAAGATGCCGAGGCCGGCGGCGACGAACAGTCCGCAGAGGATCCAGAACCGGACCACGACCGTGACCTCGGCCCAGCCCTTGAGTTCGAAGTGGTGCTGCAGCGGCGCCATCTTGAAGAACCGCTTGCCCTTGGTGATCTTGAAGTAGCCCACCTGGATGATGACCGAGAGGGTGATCAGGACGAACAGGCCGCCGATGAAGGCCAGCAGCAGTTCGGTGCGGGACAGGATGGCGAAGCCGGCCACGGCGCCGCCGATCGCGAGCGAGCCGGTGTCTCCCATGAAGATCTTGGCCGGGGAGGTGTTCCACCAGAGGAAGCCCACCAGGGCCGCGCTGAGGATGGCCGCCAGCAGGGCCAGGTCCAGCGGGTCGCGGACGGTGTAGCAGCCGCCGCCGGCCTGCCGGGGCGAGCCGCAGGACTGGTTGCTCTGCCAGATCCCGATCAGCGTGTAGGCGCCGAAGACCATCACGGAGGCGCCGGCGGCGAGGCCGTCCAGGCCGTCGGTGAGGTTCACGCCATTGGTCGCGGCGGTGACGATCAGGTTGGACCAGAGGACGAACAGGATCGCTCCCACCACGGTGCCGCCGAAGGCGAGGTTGAGCCAGGGAATGTCGCGGACAAGGGAGATTTGGTACGACGCAGGGGTGACTCCGTTCTCGTCCGGGAAGGTCAGGGCGAGGACGGCGAAGATGATGCCGACCGCGGCCTGGAGGATGAGCTTGGCCTTGGCGTTCAGGCCCAGGCTGCGCTGGGCGGAGATCTTGATGAAGTCATCCAGGAAGCCCACCAGGCCCATGCCCACCATGAGGAAGAGCAGGAGCATGGCCGAGGCGGTGGGTCCCGGCGAGGCCGGGTTCATCCACCACATCACCAGGTGCGTGGCGAAGTAGGCGATCAGCACGCCCACCACCACGACGGCGCCGCCCATGGTGGGGGTGCCGCGCTTGGTGTGGTGCGAGGTGGGGCCGTCGTCGCGGATGAACTGCCCGTAGCCCTTGCGGACCAGGAAGCGGATGAAGAGCGGGGTACCGAGGAAGGACAGCAGCAGTGCCAGTCCGGAGCCCATCAGCAGTGCGATCACGGCAGGGTGCTCCCGTCGGTGGCAGGGGTGGCGTCCGGGCCGGTGCCCGGGGCGGCGTCCGGCGCCGGTGCAGCTAATGCTATCCGGTCCCCCAGGTGGCGCAGGCCAATGCTGTTGGAGGATTTGAAGAGGACCAGGTCGCCGGGTTCGAGCTCGGCCTGGAGGATCCCGAAGGCCTCCTCGACGTCCTCGGCGAAGATGCACTCGTCGCCCCAGGAACCCTCGTTGACGGCGGAGACGTAGAGGGCACGGGCTTCCCGGCCGATCACCAGGAGCCGGGAGATGTTGAGCCGGACCACCTGGGTGCCGACGGCGGTGTGCTCGCGGATGGAGTCCTCGCCCAGTTCCAGCATGGCGCCGAGTACGGCCCAGGTGCGCCGGCCGCGGCCGAGGTCGGCCAGGGTGCGGAGCGCGGCCCGCATCGACTCGGGGTTGGCGTTGTAGGCGTCGTTGATGATGGTGACGCCGTCGGCCCGTTCGGTGCGTTCCATCCGCCAGCGGCTTGCGGCGGTCTGGCTGCTGAGGGACGCGGCGATCTGCGCGCCGGGGATGCCGGCGGCGAACGCGGCGGACGCGGCGGCCAGCAGGTTGGTCAGGTGGTGGGCGCCGATCAGGCGGGCGGAGACGTGGTGCGTGCCGCCGTCGGGCAGCACGAGGTCGAATTCGGGGCTGCCGCCGGCGTTGAGCTCGACGTTGGTGGCGAGGACGCCCGCGCCGGTCTGCCCGGATTCGGCGGAGAAGCCCAGCACGGTGGCCTGGGTCCTGGCGGCCATGGCCGCAACGCGGGGGTCGTCGAGGTTGAGCACGGCGGTGCCGTCGGCCGAGAGGCCCTCGACCATTTCGCCCTTGGCGCGGGCGATGTTCTCGACGCCGCCGAATTCGCCGGCGTGGGCGGTGCCGACGCAGAGCACGACGCCGATCTCCGGGCGGACCATTTCGGCGAGGTAGGTGATGTGGCCGACGCCGGTGGCACCCATTTCGATGACGAGGTAGCGGGTGCCGAAGCCGGCCTTGAAGACGGTCAGCGGGACGCCGACCTCGCCGTTGTAGGAGCCCTGGGGCGCGACGGTTTCGCCGGAGCCGGAGAAGATGCCGGCCAGCAGGTCCTTGGTGGTGGTCTTGCCGGCGGAGCCGGTGATGCCCACCACGGTGAAGTCCTCGCCGGCGGCGGCGCGGTGCTGCCGGATCCGGCGTACGGCCTCGGCGGCGAGGGCGCCCATGGCAAGGACCGCGTCCTCGACGATCACGGCCGGGAAGGGCTTGCCGGCGGCGTCGGAGACGTCGCGCTCGGCCAGCGCCAGGACCGCGCCGCGGTCGAAGGCGGCGGCGACGAAGTCGTGCCCGTCGGCGGCCTCACCGGGCTTGGCCACGTAGAGGGAGCCCGGCGTCGCTTCGCGGGAGTCGGTGACCACGGACCCGGGCGTGAGCTCCGGATCGGCGGCCAGCCGGCCGTTGGTTATGTCGGCGATTTCCGCCGCGGTAAATGCAATCATCTCGGTTTAGGACTCTATCCGCTGGTCGTCGAGAACGGTGAATCCCCGGGCTGTCAAGGCGGTGCGCAGTTCCACGCGGTCATCGAGGGCCAGGTTGACGCCCTTGACCTCCTGCCAGACCTCGTGCCCGCGGCCGGCCACCAGGATGGTGTCGTGCGGCGCGGCCAGCTCCGCGGCCTTGCGGATGGCCTCGTCCCGGGGGAAGACCTCAAGCACGGTGCTGGCCAGGGCCTCGTCGCGGACGGCGGCATGCGCGCCGGCCAGGACGTCGGCCCGGATGCCGGCGGCGTCCTCGTCGTGCGGGTCGTCGTCGCTGACGATCACGACGTCGGCCAGTCGGGCGGCGATCGCGCCCATCGCGGGGCGCTTGCCCTGGTCGCGCTGGCCGGTGGCGCCGAAGACGATGATCACCTTGGAGCCGGGCTCCGGGGAGCGGACGGCGGCGAGGGCGCGTTCGAGTGCGTCGGGGTTGTGGGCGAAGTCGACGACGGCGGCAGGCTCGGTGGCGACCAGTTGCATGCGGCCGGGCACGGCGACGGTGAACGGGTCGGCGGCGTCGAGGGCGGCCTGCACCTCCTCGACGGTGGCGCCGCCGGCCAGGACCATGACGGTGGCCAGGGCCGCGTTGGCGACGTTGAAGGCGCCCGGCAGGCCGGTTTGGACGGTGAGGACCGCGCCGTTCCGGTGCCGGAGCACGAAGTCGGTGCCGAGCCCGCGCGGGGTGGTCCCGGTGACGGTCCAGTCGGCGTCGGGGCCGGCGTCATTCCCTGAGGTGTCGGGTTCCGTGCCGGCGTTTGTGGCCAGCGTGGTGACCGGCAGGCCGGCCCCGGCGGCGAGGCCGGCGAGCCTGCGGCCCCATTCGTCGTCGACCGTGACCACGGCGGCGCGGGCCAGTTCGGGCGTGAACAGCCGGGCCTTGGTCTGGAAGTACTCCTCCATGGTCCCGTGCAGGTCCAGGTGGTCCTGGGTCAGGTTGGTGAAGCCGGCGACGTCGAAGTCCACCCCGTCGACGCGGTGGAAGGCGATGGCGTGCGAGGAGACCTCCATGGAGGCCGCGTCGAGGCCGCGTTCGCGCATGAGCGCCAGCAGGGCGTGCACGTCCGTGGACTCCGGGGTAGTCAGCAGGCTGGGGATCGGCTCGCCGCCGGCCAGGATCTCGATGGTGCCGATCAGACCGGGGCGCCGCCCCAGGGCGCGCAACAGGGCGTTAGTGAAGTACGTGGTGGTGGTCTTGCCGTTGGTGCCGGTGACGCCGTACAGCGCCGGCGCCGGGTTTGCGGTGCCTTCTCCAGTGCGGTGGCTGTCAGCGCCGTGACTTTCAACGCCCTGCCCGGTGGCCCGCTCGGGGCGGCTGCGGTAGATCAGCGCGGAGAGCTTGCCCACCAGGGCCCGCGGCTCGGGGGTGACCAGCACGGGCACGGGAACGTCGTTTGAGAGCGCCAGCAGCCGCGCGCCGGCGTCGTCGGTCAGCACGGCGACGGCCCCGGCATCCACGGCCTGGGCGACGAAGTCGGCCCCGTGCCGGGTCGCACCGGGCAGCGCGACGTAGAGGTCCCCCGGCCGCACCGAGCGGGAGTTCAGCGAGATGCCGGTGATGTCGACCGCGGCCGAGGCGCCCGGAACCACGACGCCGATCCAGCCGCCAAGGGTTTCCAGGGGCACGGGGGCGACGGCGGCCGGGCGGAACGCCGCGGCGGCGGCCCGGCCCTCGTTCTCGGCGGCCTGATCCTGGGCGGTGGGGTCTGACAAGGGGTTCTCCGTCGGTGGTGCGGGCAGCGCGCGCTGCGCGCGGAGGATTGCCCCGCACCCAGGCCCGGCTGCGTGAATAACGTGCTGCTGGCTGGTGGTCTCGTGTGCTACTTGGCGTACTGCGGCAGCCTGACCGGCGCGCCGGTGGAGGGCTGGACGTTGTAGGTCCGCAGCGTCTGGCCCATCACGGACCGGAAAACGGGCCCGTTGGTGATGCCGTAGATGCTGCCCTTGGGCCGCTGCAGGACCACTTCAACAATAAACCGCGGATCGTCCATCGGCGCCATCCCCACCATGGAGGCCGTGTAGCCGCAGAAACCGGGCTTGCCGTCGTCGCACGGGGACTCGGAGGTGCCGGTCTTGGCGCCCACCCGGTAACCGTCGATCGCCGCGTCCTTGATCTCGCCCTCGGTCACGGCGCTCTCCAGGATGTCCCGGACCTGCTTGGCGGTGTCCTTGCTGACCACCTGCCGGCTGTCCTTGGCGGGGACCTTTTCCTCGTGGCCGTCCGGGTCGATGTAGCTGTCGATCAGGCGGGGCTGGAGCATGACGCCGTCGTTGGCGATGCTCTGGTAGGCCCGCACTGTTTGCAGGGTGGACTGCGCCACGCCCTGGCCGAAGAGGACGGTGTACTGCTGCCGGCCGTCCCACTGGTCCGCGGGGGTGAGGATGCCGGGGGTTTCGGCGGGCAGGCCGATGTCCGGGGCCTCGCCGATGCCGAACTTCTGCAGCCAGTCGTGCCGCTTTTCCTTGCTCAGCTTCTGGCCGACCATCACGGTGCCGGTGTTCATCGAGTAGCCCACGATCCCGGCGAGGGTCCGTTGCTCGGTGCCGTGCTCGAACGCGTCGGAGAAGGTCTGCCCGTCCACGGTGTAGGTCGGCGGGACGGTGTAGGTGTCCAGCGGGTGGGAGGTGCCCTCCTCGATCGCCGAGGCGGCGGTGATCATCTTCTCCACCGAGCCGGGCTCGTAGGCGGCGGTGACGGCGCGGACGCCGCGGTCCTTGGCGTCAACCTTGCCCGGGTCGTTGGGGTCCGGGGCGTTGGTGTCCGCCATGGCGATGATGTTGCCGTTCTTCACGTCGGAGATGACGATGATCCCCCACTCGGCGCTGAGCTTATCCTTCTGGCTCTGGATGGCCTGCTGGGCGAAGTACTGCAGGTCCGAGTTCAGGGTCAGCTTGACGTCCTTGCCGTTGACGGCGGGGGTCAGCTGGTCCACACCCACCGGGATGCGCAGGCCGTCGGCGCCGATCTCGAAGACGCGCTTGCCCGGGGTGCCCTTCAGCACGTCGTCCTGGGTCTGTTCGAGGCCGGCCTGGCCGGTCGTGCCGTCCTTGAGGAAGCCGACGATCCCGCCGGCCACCGAGCCGTTGGGGTAGACGCGCTTGCTGGTGCCCTCCGAGGCCAGGCCCGGGATCTGCAGTTTGGAGATCCGGTCCTCGACGTCGGGCCGGATGTCCTTGGCCACGATGTAGTAGCGCTGGGTGCCGGTCAGGGCATTCTTGACGTCGTCCTTTTTCATGCCGAGGACGTTGGCGAGTTCCTCGATGCCTTGGTCCCGCGGGATCTTGACGACCGTGTCCTTGCCGTCCACCGTCTCGAGCCGGGGGAAGGTGGCGGTGGTGGTGTTGACGGTCTGGTCCACCACCACGTTGTACCGGATGACGCTGCTGGCCAGGACGTTGCCGGAGGCGTCGAGGATCTTGCCGCGCTCGGCCGGAAGCACCGTGGGCGTGAGCCGGTTCTTCAGTGCCGCCTCGGCCATGCCGCCCATGTCCAGGCCCTGGACCAGGAAGAGCTTGGCGCCCACCACCAGCAGCAGAGCGAGCATCAGGCAGAGCCCGATCCGCAGCCGCCGGGTGGCGCTCGAGGTCCGGGATGAGCGTGCCTTGCCGGTGTTCTGCGCCACGGTACTTCCTTGCTGGTCGGCGGTGCGGGGTGGTCCTGTCCGTTACCGGCCGGGGCTACTTGCCGGGGGTCTTCTGGGCCGGCGCCGGGATGGAGCCGCCGTGCAGTTCGACGGCGGGCGCGGCCGCGGCGGCCTTGGCTGCCGCCTGTTCCGCCGCCTGCTTGGCTGCCGCGGCTGCGTCGGCCGCGGTCTTCGCGGCGGCGTCGGTGGCGGAAGCCGCGGCGGCGGTGCTGTCGGCCGGCTTGCGGTTGGCGAGCGGATCCTGGGCGGACGGCGCGGGGACGACGGCGACCTGGCCGGCGATGGCCGGGGCGGCGATCACGGCCGAGGGCGCGTCCGACTTCGCCGCGGGCTTGGCCTTGCCGGTGACCGAAAGCGTGGACAGGTCGATCTGGCCCTTGGCGGTGGAGGCCACCATGCCCAGCTCCGTGGCCTTGGCGGCCAGGTTCTGCGGGGCGTCGTAGTTCTGCACCTGCTGGGTGAGGTCCTGGTTCTGCTTGGTCAGCGTGTTCTGCTTCGCCCGCAGTTCCACCAGCTGGTACTGGGCGGAGGAGACGGAGATGTTCAGCACCAGCACGGCCATCAGGGCCAGGGCCAGCAGGCCGAAGCACATGACGACGAACGGTGCCCGGCGGCGTCGCGGAACGGACCGGACCACCGAGAGCGGGGTGCGGTTCTTCCGGGCCGGCTGCCCCGGCTGGAGTTCCGGCAGTGCTCGCGCCGTCGCAGCGGTGGACACGGGGTACGTGGTGGCGGCGGCAGCGCTCATGCGTCTCTCCTGGCTTTGATGCGTTCCACGGCGCGGAGCCTGGCGGAGGCTGCGCGTGGGTTTTCGGCGATTTCGGCGGCGGTGGGCACCTCGGTGCCCTTCGTCAGGGTTTTCAGTTCCGGCTTGTGCTCCTCGAGCTCCACCGGGAAGCCCAGGGGCGCGGAGGACTTCGAGCCGGCCTGGAAGACGGACTTGACGATCTTGTCTTCCAGCGAGTGGTAGGACATCACGACGACCCGGCCGCCGAGGGCGATCGAGGCCACGGCGGCGGGGATGGCGCGTTCCAGCACGTCGAGTTCCTCGTTGACCTCGATGCGCAGGGCCTGGAAGGTCCGCTTGGCCGGGTGTCCGCCGGACTTTGCGGCACCGGCGGGGACGACGGCGCGGATGGTGTCGACCAGCTGGGCGGTGGTGGTGAAGGGACGCTCGGCGCGGGCGGCGACGATCCGGTTGGCGATCCGGCCGGCGAACTTCTCCTCGCCCCACTTGCGGATGATCCGGACCAGGTCCTCTTCGCTGTAGGTATTGACGACGTCGGCCGCGGTGATCCCGCGGCTGGTGTCCATCCGCATGTCCAGCGGCGCGTCGAAGGAGTAGGCGAAGCCCCGGTCCCGTTCGTCCAGCTGCAGGGAGGAGACTCCGAGGTCCATCAGGACGCCGTGGACCTCACTGAAGCCGAGGTCCTCGATCACCTCGGCGATCTCGTCGTAGACCGCGTGGACCAGGTCGGTGCGGTCGGCAAACGGGGCGAGCCGCTCCCCCGCCAGGGCGAGGGCTTCCTCGTCCCGGTCGATGCCGATCAGGTGCAGGTCCGGGAACCGCTGCAGCATCGCTTCCGAGTGGCCGCCCATCCCGAGCGTCGCGTCCACGACGACGGGCGTCTCGCCCCGGCGCCGGGCCGCGTCGAATCCCGGGGCCAACAAATTGATGCACCGGTCCTTGAGGACCGGTACATGGCGTTCGGACGTAGGCTTCGCCTGGTTTGAGTCGTCACTCATGCCTGCGTCCTTTCCTGGGTTGGCGGTACTGGAGGGGTGCTTCTTGGTCCAGATCCCCATCCGCGCCTATCCTGCGGTCCGCCTGGCTCCGGGGAAGTGAGCCAGGTGGGTGCGGGATGGGCGGCTGGAGATCTCGATCAAGAAGCGGTGGTGCGGCTGCGGCACCGGGGGCTAGAGAATCCCCGGGATGGCGTCGTCGGTTTCCGAGAAGGCGGTTTCCTTCTCAGCCAGGTACTCGTTCCAGGCCTGGGCGTCCCAGATCTCCGCGCGGGTGCCGGCGCCGATGACGGCCAGCTCCCTGCCGAGTCCTGCGTACTCCCGGAGCGCCGGCGGAATCGTCACGCGCCCCTGCTTGTCAGGTACCTCGTCCGAGGCTCCAGAGAGGAAAACGCGGATGTAGTCACGGGCCTGCTTGGAGGACAGTGGAGCCTCCCGCATCTGCTCGTGAACCCGGCCGAATTCCGCCTCACTGAAGACGTAGATGCAACGTTCCTGGCCCCTTGTGAGAACCAGCCCCCCGGCCAGTTCCTCGCGGAACTTTGCCGGCAGGATGATGCGGCCCTTCTCGTCCAGGCGTGGTGAATGAGTGCCGAGAAACACGGCCCACCACCCGTCTGTTCTTGGAAGCCGAACGTCCCCTGTGCTGCCACTACCCTCTTACGCGCTCCACATTACTCCACTTCACTCCCCCGTCAACGACATTCCGGCCTTTTGGCCACAATTTCGACACATTTTTTCTGGCGGTGTCCCGCGCCAACAAAGGGAAGGAGCCAAAGTGGGGCGCGGTGGAGGGCAAAAGGGGCCGGGTGGGGACCAAAAGGTGGGTTAAAAGGCGAAAGGCCCGCCGAAGCGGGCCTTGGTCGCGGAAACCGGGTACCGGTGGTGTGAAGTGGAGGCGGTGCCGGTGGAGCGGAGTGGAGCAGGGTCTGTGGTCAGGCGTCCCCGCCGCGGTGCCGTTCTTCCCAGCGTTCCTCGAGGTTGCTCATGAATGAACTGCGGGGCTTGCCGGGTTTGCGGGGTGCTCCCCCGGTCTTGGCCTTGACGCCGCCGTTGCGCATGGTGGCGTAATAGACGCCGCCGCCCATCACCACGAAGCCGAGGACCCCGACGATGATGTTCTGCAACGAGACGCCGAGCAACAGCAGGAGGACGCCGGCGAGGGTGCCGAGGATTCCGATCACCAGGTGCCGGGTGGACCAGGAGCGGACCGGGTCCGATCCCATGGAACTGGCAAACTTGGGATCGTCCTCGTGCAGCTGCTTCTCAAGTTGCTCAAGCAACTTCTGTTCGTGCTCCGAGAGCGGCATCACGACCTCCTTTAATCGGCCAACGTCCGGATCTGACGCGGCCCTGTCCTACCTGCCCAACGTCCGGAACTCCCCGTCGGTTCCCGTCGTCCACCATCGGACGACTGGCACCCTCGAGGCCGTTCACGGCCGCTTCCCCTGACACAGCCGGCAGTCCGAACGTTCCATCCAGCCGTTCGAAATCTACGTATAAATAAGGATAGTTTGTCGGGGCCCGTTCTGAAAGACGCCGAAAGTCCTCCGGCAACGCCCCGTCCGGGTCTCCGCCGCGTGGTCAGTCCGTACCCGGCGACGGGTCCAGCAGGCGGGCCGGAAGGACCGAGCTGGCGCCGAATTTCCGGGTCACCTTATCCAGGGCCTGCTCGGCGGCGCGCCAGTTGTCGTCCCGCCGGTCGAGGCTCAACTGCAGCGGCGCCTGCGCGGCCTCCTCCAGCTGTTCGGCCCGGATGCCGATGAGGCGGACGGCCATGGGGCGGTCCCCGACCGAGTCGAGCAACTGCACCGCCACGCCGTAGAGCAGCTGGGCGCTGTCCAGCGGGGTGCTGACGGTCCGGCTACGGGTAATGGTGGAGAAGTCGGCGTAGCGCAGCTTGAGCGCGACGGTCCGCGCGTGCATCCCGGCGCTCCGGAGCCGTCCCGCGGTCCGGTGGGAGAGGCGCAGCAGCTCGCGGTGCAGCAGGGCCGCGTCGGTGGTGTCCACGGCGAATGTCTCCTCTGCGCCGATGCTCTTCTCCAGCCGGACCGGTGTGACCGGCCGCGGGTCGATGCCCCACGAGAGCCGGTGGACGTGTTCGCCGGTTGCGCCGAGGATTTTCCGCAGCGAGGGCAGCGGGGTGGCGGCAACATCGGCCACGGTGCGGATCCCCATTCGGGCCAGGACCTCGACCGTCTTGGCGCCCACGCCCCAGAGCGCGTTGACCGGCAGGGTGTGGAGATAGGGCACGGTCTCCTCCGGGGCGATCAGCAGCAGCCCGTCCGGCTTGCAGCGGGTGGAGGCAATCTTTGCCACGAACTTGCTGGCGGCGATGCCAACGGAGGCGGTGATGCCTAGCTCGGCCGAGACCCGGCGTCGGATCAGGGCGCCGATCTCCCGTGGCGGGCCCAGCCGGCGGATGGCGCCGC
This sequence comes from Arthrobacter sp. NPDC080082, assembly GCF_040686595.1. Classification (NCBI taxonomy): domain Bacteria; kingdom Bacillati; phylum Actinomycetota; class Actinomycetes; order Micrococcales; family Micrococcaceae; genus Arthrobacter; species Arthrobacter sp. NPDC080082. The sequence continues at coordinate 375,293 of NZ_JBFBKQ010000005.1, forward strand.
CGACGTCGAGGAACGCCTCGTCGACGCTGAGCGGTTCCACCAGGTCGGTGATCGAGCCGAAGATGGCCATGATCTGCCCGGACACTTCGTAGTAGAGCTTGTGGCGGGGTTCGATGATGACCGCGGCCGGGCACATCCGTGCGGCGAGGGCCATCGGCATGGCCGACTTGACGCCGAACTTGCGTGCCTCGTAGGAGGCAGAGAGGACGACGGACCGTTCCCCGGGGTAACCGACGATCACCGGCTTGCCCTTGAGTTCGGGCCGGGTCCGGAGCTCCACCGAGACGAAGAAGGCATCCATGTCCACGTGCAGGATGCTGCTGCCGCGCAGCTCACGCAGCGCATCCGCGCTAAACGCCGTTCCGCCGAATGATCCGCTGCCCGTTCCGGCACTGCTGCCGCTCTCCTGCCCCACCGGATCAATCCTAGCCGCAGGGCCTGACTAAACTGGAGGCTGGATCCGGCATCAACACCAGGAGGAATGTCTTCGTGAAGGTAATTGGAGAGCGTACACGGGCCGTGGCCGCAGTCGCCGCGGCAGGGGCCCTGCTGGCCCTGACGGCCTGCACCTCCGGGGCGGGAACGCCGGCCGCATCCTCGGCGGCCGCTCCGGCACCCACCGCCACTGCCTCCGTCACCGCCTCCCCGAGCCCGTCCGCCACGCCGGGCACCTCCGCCACCGTGGGTGCCCTGGTGGCCGGCTTCCCGCAGCAGCTCCTGCCGCTGATGCCGAACGCCAAGGTGGAATCCAGCAGCTTCGACAAGACCGGCTCCCCCGCCACCGTCGCCCTGGTGGGCAAGGTATCTGCGCCGTCCTCCGACGTCGTGGCCTATTACACCCAGCAGCTGGAGGGCCAGGGGTTCAAGGCCGTCCCGGGCGAGAAGGTCGGCGCCGTGGCGTCCAAGGACTTCGTCCGGGGCGACAACGAGACCGTTAACCTCGCCGTCGTCGAGGCCTCCGGGGTGTCCACCTTCACCATCGGCGCCAACGTCGCCCCCGGGTCCGTCAAGTGAGCCTGGCCGAACAACTCCGGGACGAACAGGCCGCCTACGTTGCCGCCGTGGCCGGGAAGCTCACCGAGTTCCTGACGGGGCGGGCCGCGATCATGTCAACCATCTCGCCGGACATCGACCCCCTGATGGGGTCCATCTCCAACCTGGTCACCGGTGGCAAGCGGCTCCGGGCGCTGATGTGCTATTGGGGCTGGCGGGGCGCCGGCGGAGACGCCGCCTCCGCCGAGGTGATCACCGCGGGCTCGGCGCTGGAGCTGTTCCAGGCCGCGGCGCTGATCCACGACGACATCATTGACCGCTCCGACACCCGGCGCGGCGGCCCCAGCGTGCACCGCCGCTTCAGTGAACTGCACGGCGAGCAGGGCTGGGCCCTCGATCCCGAACGCTTCGGCCACGCCGCCGCCATCCTCACCGGCGACCTGTGCCTGTCCTTCAGCGAGGAATCCTTCACCGAGATCGGCAACCGCGCCGCCGCCGGCAGCCGGGCCCGGCTCATCTTCAACCTGATGCGCGCCGAGGTCATGGCGGGCCAGTACCTGGACATCCTCGAGGAGGTCGCCGGGCCGCGCCGCGACCGGGCCGGGGCCGTCAGCCGGGCGCAGTCCATCATCCGGTTCAAGTCCGCAAAATACTCCACTGAGCATCCGCTGGCACTGGGCGGTGCGCTTGCCGGCGCCACCGATGCCCTGCTGCGCGGGTACTCGGCCTTCGCCCTGCCGCTCGGAGAGGCCTTCCAGCTGCGCGACGACGTCTTGGGCGTGTTCGGCGACCCGGTGACCACCGGCAAGCCCGCGGGCGATGACCTCCGCGAGGGCAAGCGCACCGTTCTGGTGGCCTTCGCCCTGGAGATGGCCACCCCCGAGGAGTCCGGGTTCATCGACGCCCGCCTGGGCAGTCCGGGTCTGGGGGACGACGACGTCGAGGAGATCCGCCGCATCATCGTCGAGTGCGGGGCCCTGCAGGCCACCGAGACGCTGATCGAGGAATTCGGCCAGGCCGCCTTCGGCGCGCTGGAGTCGCTGGAACTGGACGAGCTGCCGAAGACGGCCCTGCGACGGCTCGCCGAGGCCGCCGTCAGCCGCGCGGCCTGACGCGCGTTAGCGGCAATAACGGCGACAGCAGCAGCACCGACATCAGCAGCGGCAACAGCAGCGGCAACAAAAAAGCGAAGGCCGTGCCCCGGGCAGAGTGACTGCCCCGGGCACGGCCTTCGCCGTTGACGCTGAAAGTGGATCCGGAAACCTGCGGTCCGCTACCAGGCCATTGTCTGGGCGCGCCGGCGGATCTCGGTCTTGCGGCCCTCCCGGAGGGCGTCGATCGGACGGCCGCGCAGGGATTCGTCCGCGGTGAACAGCCAGGTAATCAATTCCTCATCCGAATAACCGGCGTCGGAGAGGACCACAATGGTGCCCTTGAGGCTTTCCACCGCGTGGCCGTCCTGGATAAATGCCGCGGGCACGGAGCGGATGCGGCGCTCTCCAACCCGGATCGCCGCCAGCGCACGCTCGTCCAGCAGCGCATGAACCTTAGTGATGGAGACATTCAGCAGCTCGGCAACATCGGGCAGGGGCAGCCATTCGCCTACAAGGCTTTCTACATTACTCACGCGTCAAGAGTGCCATGTCGGGACGTATTGCGCCTAGTCAGCCGCGTCCCGGACGGTAATTCACCCCGCTCCGCAGCACCCGTCCACGACACACCCACAAAACGGTTTTACGGAATGTCAAACCGTTCTTGTGCTATTTCCCAATTCATGAGAGATTCACATAGATCACATTTGTAACTGGGGTATCTAGAGTCACACTGGTAACACCAGTAACACCGGCCTGACCTGCAGCGTTCGCCGCTGAGAAGAGGATCTTTCCCATGACGACGTCCCGTGCGCCGAAGCCAACCCCTAGGCCCGGCCTCCCGCTGATCGCGGCCACGACGGCGGCCCTGCCCGCCGTCGTCCTGTCTTCGCTGGCGATCGCCCAGCCGGCCGCCGCGGAATCCCGGCCGCGCGCCATCCCGGCCACCTTGGCCGCCGCCATGAAGGCCCAGGCCGCCGGGCTCACCGCCCAGGCCCTGCCGTCCGCGATTATCCCGGCCGCCGCCGTCTCCACCACCATCCCGGCGGCATTCCAGCCGGCCCAGGCGCCGGCCCCGGCCGAGTACACGATTGCCCGCGGCGATACCGTCAGCGCGATCGCCGGCAAGTTCGGCCTGGACACCTACCAGGTCCTGTCACTGAACAACATGCAGCCGAACACGATCATCTACCCGGGCCAGAAGATCAAGCTCAGCGGCAACGCGGTCGCCTCCCCCCAGGCTCCCGCCGCGCCGTCGGCCCCGGCACCCGCTCCCGCCGGCGGCCAGTCCTACACCGTGAAGTCCGGCGACACCCTCAGCGCGATCGCCGCCCGCAGCGGCGTCCAGCTCTCCGATGTCCTGAACTGGAACGGGCTGAACATGCGCTCGATCATCTACCCGGGCCAGCAGATCAAGGTGGGCGGCGGTTCCGCCCCCGCCGCCCCTGCACCGGCGGCCCCCGCACCGGTGGCAGCCCCCGCGCCGTCCGCGCCGGCACCGGCCCCCGCCTCCGGCTCCTACACCGTGAAGTCCGGCGACACCCTCTCCGGTATCGCGGCTAAGAACGGCGTGAAGCTCGCCGACATCCTCTCGGCGAACCGGCTGACCATGAGCAGCATCATCTACCCGGGCAACAAGCTGGTCATCCCGGGCGCGGGTTCCTCCACCACGGTCAACCCGAGCTCCAGCACGCCGCCGGCCACGGTCACGCCGCTGGTCCCGAGCACCTTCCTCGGCTTCAGCTACCCGGAGGCCGTGGTCAGCTCCGCCAACGCGAACAAGGCGATCCTGAACGCCTCACCGGTGCCCAGCACCGCGCAGATGAAGCAGATCGTCGCGGACACCGCGCGCCGGATGGGCGTCGACCCGTCCCTGGCCATGGCCTTCGCCTTCCAGGAGTCCAGCTTCAACCAGCGCTCGGTTTCCCCCGCCAATGCCATTGGCACCATGCAGGTCATCCCGTCCTCGGGACAGTGGGCCTCGGACCTGGTGGGCCGCAAGCTGAACCTGCTGGACCCGTACGACAACGCCACGGCCGGCGTCGCCATCATCCGCCAGCTGGTCCGCACCAGCAAGGACCTGGACACCGCGATCGCCGGTTACTACCAGGGCCAGTACTCGGTGAGCAAGAACGGCATGTACGACGACACCAAGGCGTACGTCGCGTCCATCAAGCGGCTGCAGCAGCAGTTCAGCTGACCCCGGCTTCGCGCGGGGCTGAGCCCTCCGTCGCGTAACGATACGGGCCCGGATTGCATGTCAATCCGGGCCCGTTTCTGTGCAGAACGTAGGATCGAATGGTGCAGGACTACACTTCGGATGCTCTCGTCGGGACCCTCGTGGACAACCGGTACCTGGTTCGTTCCAAGCTGGCCAGGGGCGGCATGTCCACCGTCTACCTCGCCACGGACCGCCGCCTGGAGCGGGACGTGGCGCTCAAGGTCCTGCACCCGCACATGGCCGGCGACCCGCAGTTCCTGGACCGCCTGGGCCGGGAGGCAAAGGCTGCGGCCCGGCTCTCCCACCCGCACGTGGTGGGCATGCTGGACCAGGGCGAGGACGGCCCGCTGGCCTACCTGGTCATGGAGTACATCAAGGGCCACACGCTCCGGGACATGCTCAAGGAACGCGGCGCCCTCACGCCGCGACTGGCCCTGGCCTACATTGACCCCGTGGTTGAGGGCCTCGCCGCCGCGCACGCCGCCGGGCTGATCCACCGTGACGTGAAGCCGGAGAACGTCCTGATCGCCGACGACGGCCGGATCAAGATCGGTGACTTCGGCCTCGCGCGGGCCATTACGACGTCGACCAGCACCGGGGCGCTGATCGGCACGGTGGCGTACCTCTCCCCCGAGCTGGTGATGGGCCGGCAGGCCGACGCCCGCAGCGACATCTACTCCCTGGGCATCATGCTCTACGAGATGCTCACCGGCCGCCAGCCGTTCGACGGCGAGGTTCCCATCCAGGTGGCCTACCAGCACGTGAACTCCAGCGTGGGCGCGCCCTCGCTCCTGGTGCCGGGACTGGCCGGGGAAATCGATGAGCTGGTGCAGTGGTGCACCGCCAACGACCCCGATAAGCGCCCGGTGGACGGGCAGGCCCTGCTCTCCGAGCTGCGCCACATCCGGACCAACCTCAGCGACGCCGAACTCGACCTGCAACCGCCCGCCGCCCGTCCCCTCTCCCCCGCGCTGCCCGCTGCCGCGGCCGGAGCTGCTGGTACGGCCGCCGGTGCCGCTGGGGGCGCTGCTGCCGGCGACGGCGGGGCGCACACCGAGTTCCTCGGCGCCATTCCGCAGCCCACCGAGGTGATCGGCCGCGGCGGCAGCAACCCCACCACCGTGATCCCGGGAACGTCCCGTCCGCCGGCCCGGGGAGCCGCCGCCGGTGGCTTCGGCCCGCTGACCGCCCCCGGCGACTCCGACGACGGCGACTCGCCCTACGGCGACTCCGGCGACAGCGGCTCCGGTTTCGGGGCGGAGGCCTGGGCCGGTGACGCCGCCGCGCCGCCGGCCAGCAAGCGCGCCCAGCGCAAGCTGGACCGGGACGAGGAGAAGGCCCGGCAGCGCGCCGCCGCCAAGCCCAGCCGCACCCTGCGGCCCGGCAACCCCCGCCGCCGCGGCCTGGTCTGGATCGTGGTGCTGGTGCTGGTGGCGGTGCTCGCCGCCGGAGCCGGGTGGTTTTTCGGGATGGGTCCCGGCTCGCCCGGCACCGTGCCGCAGGTGGGCAACAAGACCGTCGCCGAGGCCCAGGCCCTGCTGCGGACGGCCGGTTTCAACTCGACCACCCGGGACGTCTACGACGACAGCGTCTCCCCCGGCCTGGTGGTCGGCTCGGAACCCCCGGCCGGCAAGGTGATCCGCAAGTTCGAACCGGTCTCCCTGGCCGTCTCCAAGGGCCCGGAGCTCTTCCCGCTGCCCGGGCTGACCGGCAAGTCCCTGGACGAGGCGAAGACGGCGCTCAACGGCGCCGGCATGGCCCTCGGTCCGGTCACCCAGACCTTCGACGACTCCGCCCCGGCCGGTGCCGTGCTGGCGCAGGAACCGGCCAAGGGCACGCCCGCCAAGCACGGCACCCCGGTGGGCCTGACAGTCTCCAAGGGCCCGCAGCCCATCCCGGTTCCGGATGTGCGCGGCAAGGACCAGGATGCCGCCGCCAAGGCCCTGCAGGCCGCCGGGCTGCAACCCGTCGTCGCCCCCGAACCCGTCTTCGACCGCTCGGTGCCCAAGGGCGCCGTCGTCAGCCAGGACCCCGCCGGCGGCGCCACCCTCACCCGCGGCGGCTCGGTCACCCTGACCATCTCCAAGGGGCCGCGGATGGTGGACGTGCCCAGCTTCGTGGGCAAGCAGGCCAAGGAGGCCCGCGACGCGCTGGAGAAACTCGGCTTCAAGGTGCAGGTGGAGAACATCCTGGGCGGGTTCTTCGGCACCGTCCGGGCCCAGGACCCGGTCAACCGGAGTGTCCCGGAGGGATCCACCATCACCCTGACCGTGGTCTAGCCGGCAAGACCGCCCCAGGGGACTCAAGCGCAAGGACCCCCGGCCGCCATCCGGCGGCCAGGGGTCCTTGCGTTGAAGCTGGGCGTGTCCTAGCGCTTGGCGAGGGATCCGGCCACGAGGAACGCCATCTCGAGGGACTGCATGTGGTTCAGGCGGGGGTCGCAAACCGACTCGTAGCGGTCCAGGAAGGCGTCCTGGTCGATCGGGTCCGCGCCGCCCAGGCACTCGGCCACGTCGTCGCCGGTCATCTCCACGTGCAGGCCGCCCGGCACGGTGCCGAGGCCGTGGTGGACCTCGAAGAAGCCGCGCACCTCGTCGATGACGTCGTCGAAGTTGCGGGTCTTGTAGCCGTTCGGGGAGGTGACGGTGTTGCCGTGCATCGGGTCCGTGACCCACAGGACCTGCGCGCCGGAGGCGGTGACGCGCTCCACGATGGGCGGCAGCTTCTCGCGGATGTTGCCGGCGCCCATGCGGGTGATGAAGGTCAGGCGGCCCGGTTCGCGGTTCGGGTCCAGCTTGTCGATCAGCCGCAGCGCGTCGTCACCCGTGGTGGTGGGGCCGAGCTTCACGCCGATGGGGTTGCGGACCCGGGAGAGGAAGTCCACGTGGGCGTGGTCCAGCTCGCGGGTGCGCTCCCCGATCCAGAGGAAGTGCGCGGAGGTGTCGTACGGCAGGCCGGTGCGGGAGTCGATGCGGGTCAGGGCCCGTTCGTAGTCCAGCAGCAGCGCCTCGTGGCTGGCGTAGAACTCCACGCGCTTGAGCGCCTCGAAGTCCGCGCCGCAGGAGGACATGAACTTGATGGCCCGGTCGATGTCGCGGGCGAGCGATTCGTAGCGGGCGTGCGCGGGGTTCTCGGTGAAGCCCTTGTTCCACTGGTGCACCAGGCGGAGGTCCGCGAAACCGCCCTGGGTGAAGGCCCGGATCAGGTTCAGGGTCGACGCCGAGGTGTGGTACGCCTTCAGCATCCGGCCGGCGTCGTGGGCGCGGGATTCCGGGGTGAAGTCGTAGCCGTTGACGATGTCGCCGCGGTAGGCCGGGAGGGTCACACCGTCGCGGGTCTCGTCGTTGGAGGACCGCGGCTTGGCGAACTGCCCCGCCATCCGGCCCATCTTGATCACGGGCATGGCCGCGCCGTAGGTAAGCACCACGGCCATCTGCAGGATGGTCCGGACCCGGGCGCTGATCTTGTCCGCGGTGGCGGCCTCGAAGGTTTCGGCGCAGTCACCGCCCTGGAGCAGGAACGCCTCGCCCCGGGCCGCGGCGGCGAGCCGTTCCCGGAGGATGTCCACCTCGCCGGCGAACACCAGCGGCGGCAGCACGGAGAGCTCCTTGACCGAGGCCTCGAAGACGGCCGGGTCGGACCAGGTGGGCTGCTGGGAGGCCGGGAGCTTCCGCCAGTCGTCCAGCCCGGGATAGTTGGCCGCCCCGCTCTGGGAGATGCCGGCGAAGGCGCCGGCAGCGAACGCGGGGGCCACGGGGGCGCCCGGCATCGGGGAGGAGGTGAGAGGGGACGTGGAGGGTGCGGATAGCTCAGTCACCCTCCTAGGATAGTTCGCCGGGAGCGGTTCAACGGCGCCGGGGCGTCAAAGTCCGGGCCCCTCCCGTCACACTGTTCCCGGCGCCTCCGGGCCCGGGCCGGCCTCCTGCGTGGGTGCCTCGGTGGCCTTGCCGGCGAGCCGGAGCTTGACGACGGCGGCGTACTCGTCCACGTACTCCTGCCCGGAGAGTCTCATCAGCTCGTACATGATCTCGTCCGTCACGGAGCGCTGGATGAGCCGGTCGTCCTCCATGCCGTAGTAGCGGCTGAAATCCATCGGCTCGCCGAAGATCATGCCGATCCGGCGGATGTTGGGGACCCGCTTGCCGATCGGCTGGACCTTGTCCGTGCCGATCATCGCCACCGGGATCACCGGGACCCGGGCCTGCAGCGCCAGCCGGGCCACGCCCACCTTGCCGCGGTACAGCCGCGAGTCCGGGCTGCGGGTGCCCTCGGGGTAGATGCCCAGCAGCGAGCCGTTCTTCAGCACGTCCATGCCGGCGTTCAGTGACTGGGCGGAGGCCGCTCCCCCGGACCGGTCCATCGGCAGCTGGTTGGTCAGGCGGAAGAAGGCGGCCGTGAGCTTGCCCTTGACGCCCTTGCCGGTGAAGTACTCGGACTTGGCCAGGAACACTACCGGCCGGGGCACCATCAGGGGCATGAAGATGGAATCGGAGAAGGAGAGGTGGTTGGAGGCAAGGATCGCGGCGCCGCTGGCGGGAACGTTGTCCAGGCCCTTGACCCACGGCCGGAAGAGCGTCTTGAGGACCGGTCCGAGGACGAACGTCTTCATGAACCAATAAAACACGTGGTGTACCTCTCCGGCAGGCGTCTGGCCGGCCCTTCCTCGGGTCCGGCCAGGACTTCAATGACACCCTACTCTAGTGAGTTTTGTCCCGAACAGTGACACGATGGGCTCATGAGCGACAGCAGTACCTCCTCCCGGCCTGCCGCTTTCTCCTACCCCGGCCACGGCGCGAACGCGCGCACCGGCGTGGCCATCTGCCACGGCTTCACAGGCAGCCCGCTGAGCGTGCTGCCGTGGGCCGAACACCTTGCCGCCGCTGGCTACGCGGTGAGCGTTCCCTTGCTTCCCGGACACGGCACGAACTGGCGGGATCTCGCGCGCCGGAGCTGGCTGGAATGGTACGGCGCCTTCGAGGATGCCTACCGGGAACTGGCCGCCACCACCGGTACCTGCTTCGTCGCGGGCCTGTCCATGGGCGGGACCATCGCGCTGCGCACCGCCGCCCGGAACCCGGTGGCCGGAGTCGCCGTCGTCAACCCGGGGCTGAGCTTCTACGACCGGCGCGTCCGCTACGTCGGCGTCCTCAAATATCTGCAGCGCACCACCGTTCCGCTGCAGGAGGCGGAGTCGACGGCGGCAGCCACCGACGACGGCGACTACTCGCTCACGCCGCTGCAGGCCGTGCACCAGTTGCGCAAGCTCTTCTCGACCACGCTCCGGGAACTGCCCTCGGTCACCGCGCCGGCCCTGGTGTTCAAATCGGACACCGACGCCGTGGTGCCGGCCTCCTCGCTGGCCCTGCTCGAGCGCCGGCTGGGCCCGTCCGCGCCGGAGGTGGTGCGGCTGCCGGACAGCGGACACGTGGCGACCCTCGATGTCGATGCGCCACTGATCTTCGAACGCTCGCTACGCTTCTTCCAGGACCACACCCCCGCCCCCTCAGGAACCCCGGAGCAGCCATGACGCCAGCGCCCGACCACTCGCCGTTCAGCCACCCCTTCAGCGGGGAGGGTCCGAGCGTCGGCGTGGTGGTGTCCCACGGCTTCACCGGCAGCCCGCACGGTGTCCGGGCGTGGGCAGAGTCCCTCGCACGGGAAGGCTATGCCGTGCGGATGCCGCTGCTGCCGGGCCACGGCACCAGCTGGCAGGAGCTGGCCCGGACGCGCTGGCAGGAATGGCACGCCGGCCTGGAGGCCGCCTACCTGGAACTGGCGGAAGAATGCGACCACGTGGTGGTGGCCGGACTCTCGATGGGCGGGGCGCTGGCGTTGCGGCTGGCCGCCACCCACCCGGTGGCGGGCGCCGTGCTGGTCAACCCGGGCCTGGTGATCGACGATCCCCGCGCCCCGCTGGCCGGCTTCCTGCGCTTCGTCCTCAAGAGCACACCGGCGATCGCCGGGGACATCCTCAAGGAAGGCGTCGACGAGGGCGCCTACGCCCGCACCCCGGTGGCGGCCGCCTACGAGTTGAACAAGATGTTCAAGGACACGGTGCGGCTGCTCCCCCGCGTCACCGCCCCGGTGCGGGTCTACCGTTCCACGGTGGACCACGTGGTCTCGGAGGCCAGCATGACGGCGCTGCGCCGTGGACTGGTCAACGCCCCGCTGGAGGTGGTGCCGCTGAGGAACAGCTACCACGTGGCTACCATGGACAACGACGCGCCGCAGATCTTCAGCGGCACGGCCGAATTCATCCGCTCGATCGTGGCAGCCCACGAACCGGGCGCCAGCAGCAGCCAAGGAAGAAACGGCAGATGACGCATTCCGATCCCAAGTCCCCGGACCCGGATTCCGGCGCGAACCAGGACGATGCCGTCTGGCTGGACCTGGTGGCGCGGCTGGAGCAGACCGATTCGGGCCTGACTCCGGAACCCGCCGCAGGCGGGGAAAAGACAGGCGGAGAAGAGACAGCCGGGGGAAAAACTGGCGCCGATGGGACCGGCGGTCAAAAGACGGATGGAGACGGCTTTGGCAAGGGTGGCGCCGGCACCGGAGCCGCCGGGGATCCTGCCGGGCCGCGGCGCTTTAGCGACTTCGACCCGCTGGGCCTGGCCGCGCCGGGACCCGGATCAGCCCCGGGGTCTGCCCCCGCACCGGGCGGCGCGGCGGGCAGCGGGCCGCGGGACTACGAGGCCGACGACGGGGACGGCGAGTTCGTGCCGGAGGAGCCGCCGAAACTCTCGGACACGGACCCGTTGACCATGCTGGCGTGGATCGGCGCGGTGGGCGGTCCGATTGCCCTGCTGCTCTCGGTGATGTTCTGGCGCTCGGCCCCGCTGCTGGCGATCATCGGCATGGTGGCCGCGTTCGCGGTGTCCGTGGTCTACCTGATCACCAAGCTTCCGCACGAAAAAGACGAGTACGACGACGGCGCCCGGGTCTGACGTGCCCCGGCGCGGTACCGCTAGCTCCGCATCCGGCTGCTGACCCGGGACAGGTCGGCGGCGCCGATCAGGCCCGCGTTGGGGCCGAGCGCCGCGAGCTCGATCCGGGCCGCCGGGCGGAAGCCCCGCCCGGTGAGGTTGCGGGCGAAGGCCGTGCGGGCCGGGCCGACGAGCAGCTCGCCGGCATCGCAGAGCCCGCCGCCGATCACGAAGGTCCCCGGGTCCAGGGCGGCGGCCAGGTTGGCCAGGCCCAGGCCAAGCCACTCACCTACGTCCTCCAGCAGTTCACGGGCGGTGGGGTCCCCGGCCTTGGCCAGTTCGGTCACGGTGACGCCGGTGATGTCCCCGACGCGGCCGCCGACGGCCTTGAGCAGTTCCTGCGCCATCGGGGAGTTGGCTGCGGCAAGTTCACGGGCCTCGCGGCCCAGCGCATTCCCGGAGGCGTACTGTTCCCAGCAACCCCGGTTTCCGCATTCGCAGCGGTGGCCGCCGGGCTGGATGATCTGGTGGCCGAATTCGCCGGCGACGCCGAAGCGTCCGCGTTCCAGCCGGCCGTCCATCACCATCGCCCCGCCGATGCCGGTGCCCAGGGTGATGCAGACCAGCCGGTCCTCCCCGCGGCCGGCGCCAAAGCGCCACTCGGCCCAGCCGGCGGCGTCGGCGTCGTTGGTCAGCAGCACGGGCCGGCGCAGCAGCCGCTGCAGGTTCTCCCGCAGCGGCTCGTTCCGCCAGGCGAGGTGGGGGCTGAAGAGCACGGTGGCGCCGTCGAGGTCCATCCAGCCGGCGGCGCCGATGCCTACGGACCAGATCCGGTGCCCCTGGCCCAGCTCCTCGACCAGCTCCACGATCACCTGCTCCACGGCGCGGGGGTCGTTGCCGGGGGTGGACCGCCGCGCCTGCTTGAGGATCCTGCCCTCGGCGTCGACCACGCCCGCCGCCACCTTGGTGCCGCCGATGTCGATGCCGATCGCCAGGCCCTTGCGGCCCAGCCGGAGGTGTTCGCGGAAGCGGCCTGCCGGCTCGGCGCCCGGGCGGCGTGTGGTCCGGTGCCGCCACATGGGGCTCCGGCGGGACGGGGCCGGCTGCGGGCCCGGAAGTGGAGTGTGCATCGCTCCTCATTCTAGGGCCAGCCGCCCCACCGTCCCGGGGCGGCGCGGACCGCCGGGAGGCCCGCCGGGTGGCATTAGGCCCCCGCCGGCCGTAAAGTTACTGGCCAGTAGGTGAAGTGCGCCACACCCGTAAGAGGGCCGCGTACTAGTCTTAGTCGTACCCCTCGGGGGTTTACGGATATCAAAGGAGCTATCGTGCGAGAAATTATTGTCCCGCCCCTGGTCACCGTCCCGCCGGAGACAAACATCACCGACCTGGTGCTGCGCCAGGCGGCGAAGCAGTCCAACCCTGCACTGTTCTCCCGGCTCGACGCCGCCGGGCAGTGGCAGGACATCCGCGCCACCGAGTTCCTGGCCGACGCCTCCGCCCTCGCCAAGGGCCTGATGGCCAGCGGTGTGGGCGCCGGCGACCGGGTGGGCATCATGTCCCGCACCCGCTACGAATGGTCCCTGATCGACTTCGCTATCTGGTTCGCCGGAGCCGTGTCGGTGCCGATCTACGAGACCTCCTCCCCCTCCCAGGTCGCCTGGAACCTCGGCGACTCCGGCGCCGTCGCCGCGTTCGGCGAGTCCGCACACCACGAGGACATCATCCGCCAGGCCGCCACCTCCGAGGGCCTGACCGCACTCCGCCACGTCTGGCAGCTCGAGGGCGAGGCCCTGGACGAGGTCCGCGCCGCCGGCGCCGGGATCAGCGACGAGGAGCTGGAGCAGCGCCGCTCAAGCGCCGGACTCGCCGACCTGGCCACCATCATCTACACCTCGGGCACCACCGGCCGGCCCAAGGGCTGCGAGCTGACCCACGGCAACTTCGTGGAACTCTCCGACAACGTGCTGGCCACCTCCCTGGGCCTGACCGTCAACGAGGACGCCCGCACCATCATGTTCCTGCCGCTGGCGCACGTCTTCGCCCGGTTTATCTCGGTCCTGGCCGTGGCGGCCGGCGTGACCGTGGCGCACACCCCGGACATCAAGAACCTGTTGCCGGACCTGCAGAGCTACAAACCCACCTTCATCCTGGCCGTCCCCCGGGTCTTCGAGAAGGTCTACAACTCGGCCCTGACCAAGGCCGAGGACGGCGGCAAGGGCGCCATCTTCCACCGCGCCGCGGAGACCGCCATTGCATACTCCCGGGCCCGGCAGGACGGGAAGGTGGGGCTGATACTGCGCGCCAAGCATGCCCTCTTCGACAAGCTGGTCTACGGCAAGCTCCGCGACGCCATGGGCGGCCAGGTGGCCCACGCGGTCTCCGGCGGCGGCCCGCTGGGCGCCCGGCTGGGCCACTTCTTCCAGGGCATCGGCCTGCAGATCCTTGAGGGCTACGGCCTGACCGAGACCACCGCCCCGGTCACCGTCAACACGCCCTCGCTGATCAAGATCGGCACCGTCGGGGCGCCCATCCCGGGCAACGCGGTGAAGATCGCCGACGACGGCGAGATCCTCGCCAAGGGCGTCTGCGTGATGCGCGGCTACTTCAACCGGCCGGACCTGACGGATGAAGCGTTCATCGACGGCTGGTTCCGGACCGGCGACATCGGCCAGCTCGATGACCAGGGCTTCCTGACCATCACCGGCCGGAAGAAGGAAATCATCGTCACCGCCGGCGGCAAGAACGTGGTCCCGGCACTGCTCGAGGACCAGATCCGGGCCGACGCCCTGGTCTCCCAGGTGCTGGTGGTGGGCGACAACCGCCCGTTCATCGGCGCCCTGGTAACCCTGGACGAGGAGGCCCTCCCGGGCTGGCTGCAGCGCCACAACCTGTCCGCGTCCGGCGTGGCCGAGGCCGCGGAGCTCCCGGCGGTCCACGCCGCGGTCCAGGAGCTGATCAACCGGGCCAACCAGTCGGTCTCCCAGGCCGAGGCGATCAAGTCCTTCCGCATCGTCCCCTCGGACTTCACCGAGGCCTCGGGCCACCTGACCCCCTCGATGAAGGTCAAGCGCGCCCAGGTCCTCAAGGACTTCGACGCCGTCATCGAGGAGATGTACGCGGCCAGGCGCCCCACGCATGCCTGAGCCGCGGGCGCACCGGCCACAGCAGCCGGTGGCCAGCAACCGGTAACCAGAAACCAGAAAGGGCTCCCCCGGCGTCAGCCGGAGGAGCCCTTTCTGGTGCGTGGGTCCTACTCCCCGATGACCAGCAGCAGGTCCCCGCCCTGGACCTGTTCGACGGCGCCGACCGCCAGCCGTGCCACGGTGCCGGCCACCGGCGTCGTGATGGAGGCTTCCATCTTCATCGCCTCAATGGTGGCCACCGTGTCGCCCGCGTTCACCTTGTCCCCGGCCTTGACGGTCAGGGTGACGGCGCCGGCGAACGGTGCTGCCACCTGGCCCGGCTGGGAGGCATCGGCGCGCTCGGCGGCCTTGACGTTGCTGACCACGGACCGGTCGCGGACCACGACGGGCCGCGACTGGCCGTTCAGGGTGCACATCACGGTGCGCATGCCCTTCTCGTCGGGTTCGGAAACGGCCTCGAGCGAGGCGATCAGGCGGACGCCCTTCTCCAGCTCGATCTCGTGCTCGGCGCCGCGCTGCAGGCCGAAGAGGTAGTCGCGGGTATCCAGGACCGAGAGGTTGCCGTAGGTCTCGACGCTCTTCTGGTAGTCCTTGGTGGGCCCGGCGAAGAGCAGACGGTTGAGGGTCTGCTGCACCGTCTTGGAGTCGCCCTTGAGCGCGGCGCTGTCCTCGGCGCTGAGCTCCACGTCCCGGACCTTGACGCTGCGGCCCTGCAGGGCCTTGGTGCGGAACGGTTCCGGCCAGCCACCGGGCGGGTCGCCGAGTTCGCCGGAGAGGAAGCCGATCACGGAGTCCGGGATGTCGTACTTCTGCGGGTTCTCGTTGAAGTCAGCCGGGTCGGCGTTGAGGCCCACCAGGTGCAGGGCGAGGTCGCCGACCACCTTCGAGGAGGGCGTTACCTTGACGAGCCGGCCGAGGATGCGGTCGGCCGCGGTGTACATGTCCTCGATGGCCTCGAAGCGCTCACCCAGGCCCAGCGCCATGGCCTGCTGGCGCAGGTTGGAGAGCTGGCCTCCGGGGATCTCGTGCTGGTAGACCCGGCCGGTGGGGCCGGGCAGGCCCGACTCGAACGGGGCGTAGACGCGGCGGACGGCCTCCCAGTAGGGCTCCAGGGAGCAGACGCTGTCCAGGTCCAGGCCGGTGTCCCGCGGCGTGTGCGCGAGGGCCGCGACCAGGGCGGAGGCGGCAACCTGGCTGGTGGTGCCGGCCAGGGAGGCGGAGGCGACGTCGACTGCGTCGACCCCGGCGTCCGCGGCCGCCATCAGGGTGGCCAGCTGGCCGCCGGCGGTGTCGTGGGTGTGCAGGTGGACGGGGAGGTCGAAGCGTTCCCGCAGGGCGGTGACCAGCTTGGCCGCGGCTGCCGGACGCAGCAGGCCGGCCATGTCCTTGATCGCGAGGATGTGCGCCCCTGCGTCGACGATCTTCTGCGCCAGCTCCAGGTAGTAGTCCAGGGTGTAGAGCTTCTCCTCGGGATCGAGCATGTCCGAGGTGTAGCAAAGCGCCACCTCGGCCACGGCGGTCCCGGTGTCGCGGACGGCGCGGATGGCCGGGGCCATCTGGTTGACGTCGTTGAGGGCGTCGAAGATGCGGAAGATGTCGATGCCGGTCTTCGCCGCCTCGTTGACGAACGCCACCGTCACCTCCTCCGGGTAGGGGGTGTAGCCCACCGTGTTCCGGCCGCGGAGCAGCATCTGCAGGCAGACGTTGGGCAGCGCCTTGCGCAGGGCCGTCAGCCGGTCCCAGGGGTCCTCGCCGAGGAAGCGGAGGGCGACGTCGTAGGTCGCCCCGCCCCAGGCCTCGACCGAGAGCAGCTCGGGCAGCAGCTTGGACACGGCGGGGGCGGCGGCGACGAGGTCGCGGGTGCGCACCCGGGTGGCCAGCAGCGACTGGTGCGCGTCGCGGAAGGTGGTGTCCGTGACGGCGACGGCGTTCTGCTCGCGCAGGGCGCGGGCGAAGCCCTCCGGACCGAGTTCCTGCAGCCGCTGGCGCGAGCCGGGGCGGGCCTCGGAATCGGGCAGCGCGGGCAGCTTGTCGGCAGGGTCCGTGTGCACGGTCAGCTCGCCGTTGGGCTTGTTGACGGTGACGTCGGCCAGCCAGGTCAGCAGTTTGGTGCCGCGGTCCGCGGAGACGCGGGCCTTGAGTAGCTCGGGACGCTCGTCGATGAAGGACGTGGCGACGTCGCCGGCGATGAAGTCCGGGTCGTCCAGGACGGCCTGGAGGAAGGAAATGTTAGTGGAGACGCCGCGGATGCGGAACTCGGCCAGGGCCCGGCGGGCGCGGGCGACGGCGGTCGGGTAGTCGCGGCCGCGGCAGGTGAGCTTGACCAGCATGGAGTCGAAGTGCGGGCTGATCTCGGCGCCGGAGTACACGGTGCCGCCGTCGAGCCGGACCCCGGCGCCGCCGGCGGAACGGTAGCCGGTGATCTTTCCGACGTCGGGCCGGAAGCCGTTGGCCGGATCCTCGGTGGTGATGCGGGACTGCAGGGCGGCGCCGCGCAGCCGGACGGTGTCCTGCGAGAGGCCGAGGTCCGCGAGCGTCTCGCCGGAGGCGATGCGCAGCTGGGCCTGGACCAGGTCGACGTCGGTGACTTCCTCGGTCACGGTGTGCTCGACCTGGATGCGCGGGTTCATCTCGATGAAGACGTGCTGGCCTGCCCGGTCCCCCACGGTGTCGACCAGGAATTCGACGGTGCCGGCGTTGACGTAGTTCAAGGCCTTGGCGAACTTCACGGCGTCACGGTAGAGGGCCTGGCGGATGCCCTCGTCCAGGTTCGGCGCCGGGGCGATCTCGATGACCTTCTGGTGGCGGCGCTGGATGGAGCAGTCGCGCTCGAACAGGTGCATGACGTTGCCCTCGGCGTCGGCCAGGATCTGCACCTCGATGTGGCGGGGCCGCAGGACGGCCTGCTCCAGGAACATGGTGGGGTCGCCGAATGCGGCGTCCGCCTCGCGCATGGCGGCCTGCAGGGCCTCGGGCAGCGCCTCCCGGGTGTCGACGCGGCGCATGCCGCGGCCGCCGCCGCCGGCGACGGCCTTGGCGAAGACGGGGAAACCGATCTCATCCGCGGCGGCGATCAGTTCGTCGACGTCCTTGGACGGCTTGCTGGACTTCAGGACCGGGACGCCGGCCTTGCGGGCGGCCTCCAGGGCGGCGACCTTGTTGCCGGCCAGTTCCAAGACCTCGGCGGGCGGGCCCACGAAGGTGATTCCGGCGTCCGCGGCGGCCCGGGCCAGGTTGGGGTTTTCCGAGAGGAAGCCGTAGCCGGGGTAGATGGCGTCGGCGCCTGCCTCCTTGGCGACCCGGACCACCTCGTCGACGTCGAGGTAGGCGCGGACCGGGTGGCCTTCCTCGCCAATCAGGTAAGCCTCGTCGGCCTTTTGGCGGTGGATCGAGTTGCGGTCCTCGGTGGGAAACACCGCAACGGTCTTGGCTCCCAGCTCGTAGCTGGCACGGAAGGCGCGGATCGCGATTTCGCCGCGGTTAGCCACCAGAATCTTGGAAAACATACTTCTCCCTGCATCTTCGCGGGCGGTTCGGTAAGTGGTCACAGTTTCTAAGACGGTGGCGGCCAACACAAATCATTGTGGCCGTCATCACAGAATTATCCGTCATGTGCCCGGGAAGCGGCAGACGGCGTCCGCCGCCCTCCGGCACGGGGTTGTTCCGCGGCCGGGGAGCAGCGAAGACACGGCCCGGGGCACGGACTCATCCGTGGGCTGCGGCGCGGCCCGAGGGACCGGACTTCCGCCTCTGCCGGGGTGGATGAGGCGGGTTTATTGTGCGCCGCCGCCTATGATGGGTAGGTGGGTGGCGCATGTCCGCCCCGGCCCGGAGGAACGCACGGGCCGGCATGACCCAGTCTCGGCAACCGGCGTTAGGTATTGGTTTTCAAGTGCACGTAGTCAGCATCAGCAGCCTCAAAGGCGGAGTCGGCAAGACATCGGTGACCACCGGGCTGGCCTCGGCCGCCCTCGCCGCCGGCATCCCCACCCTGGTGGTCGACCTTGACCCGCACGCCGACGCCAGCACCGCCCTGGGCGTCCGCGCCGGCGAGCAGCTGGACATCGGCCGCATGCTGAAGTCCCCGCGCCGCGCCCGCCTGGCCGAGAACGTGGTCCCCAGCGGCTGGCTGGAGCGCGGTAACGCCACCGCCGGAACCCGCGCCGGCAACAGCGAAGAATCCATTCTGGATGTCGCCGTCGGCTCCGCCTACACCGGCATCTACGACCGCCCGGACCTGGGCCGCCGCGACCTGCGCCGCCTCTCCACCGTCCTGGCCGGCGCCGACCGGTACGAGCTGGTCCTGATCGACTGCCCGCCGTCCCTCAACGGCCTCACCCGGATGGCCTGGTCCGCCAGCGACAAGGTGGCCCTGGTGGCCGAACCCGGCCTCTTCTCCGTGGCCGGCACCGAGCGCACCATGCGCGCCATCCAGCTGTTCCGCCAGGAGTTTGCCCCCGGGCTCATGCCGGCCGGCATCGTTGCCAACCGGGTCCGCACGGGCTCGGCGGAGCACGCCTTCCGCCTCTCCGAGATGGACTCGATGTTCGGCGAGCTGCTGCTCACCCCGCACATCCCGGAACAGGCCAACTGGCAGCAGATCCAGGGTGCCGCCCACGCCGTGCACTCCTGGCCGGGCGACTCGGCCAAGAGCGCCGCCGGCCTCTTCGACGAACTGCTGGCGAACCTGCTGGGCAACCGCGGCGAACTCGTCGGCGCGGGCCGGGTCCGGGACCGCAGCAGCCGCTGACGCTTTCCCCGCCGGGGGCCGATTAAACGAAAGAAGCGCGGGGCCACCTGGTGGCCCCGCGCTTCTGTGTCTGAAGGGAAAGAATCAGCCGGTCTTGCGGGCCGCCCGGCGCTTGCTCAGTTCGTCGTCGGGAAAGGACTGGTCGGCGGCGTGCTCGCTGGGAAGGGCCGCGAGGCTGCCCTCCACCTCGCGCCAGACCCGGCCGACGGCGATGCCGAAGACGCCCTGGCCGCCCTGGACCAGGTCGATGACCTCGTCGGCAGAGGTGCATTCGTAGACGCTGGCGCCGTCGCTCATCAGGGTGATCTGGGCCAGGTCCTCCACACCGCGTTCACGCAGGTGTTCGACGGCGGTGCGGATCTGCTGCAGGGACACTCCGGTGTCCAGGAGACGCTTGACGACCTTGAGGACCAGGATGTCGCGGAAGCCGTAGAGCCGCTGCGAGCCGGAACCGGCGGCGCCGCGGACGGCGGGTTCCACCAGTCCGGTGCGGGCCCAGTAGTCAAGCTGGCGGTAGGTGATACCGGCGGCCTTGCAGGCGGTCGGTCCGCGGTAGCCGGCATCTTCGTCCAGGACGGGGAGGTCCTCGGTGAAGAGCAGGCCCTGCGCGCCGGTAGCGGGCACGGCAACACCTGCCGTCGAGGCCTGCTTGAGCTCGCCTGCGTCGCCTTTCGGACTCACGTGGATCCTCCTCATTCTGAGCTCCCGCGGGGAATTACAGCCTTAGCGCGCTTTCCTGCCGCCGTCGGGCCGTCCCGGCGCGGGAGTGATCCGCGCCGTTCGGGTCCGGCTGCTCAGTCCAGTGTGACGTGCGCACCTGTTGTCTGCAATGGGAACTTGTATCTCTGACGTTAGGCTGACCGGCCCCTCAGGTCAAAGACGTTGGGGCTATAGCCGGGGCGTGTCGAAAGTTTCGACCTCAACTTGAGACTTCGGCGGGGTCAGCCCGCGAAATCCTCGGGTTCGACGTCGTCCAGGAATTCCCGGAAGCGGCGCATCTCCCCCTCTTCGTCGACGGCGGGACCCGGCTCCGTGTCCTCACCCTCATCATGCTCGGTGATCCGCACGCCGGCCTCATCCATGACGGCGTCGGCGCACCAGATCCGGCACTTGGCGCGCAGCGCCAGGGCGAGGGCGTCGGATGCCCTCGAGCTGACCGTGGTGCCGTCCTCGAACTGCAGCTGGCCGTAGAAGACGTTATCCTCCACGGCGACGATGTTGACGCTGACGATCGTGTGGTCGAGCGCCTCGACGACGTCGATCAGCAGGTCGTGGGTCATCGGCCGCGGCGGGACGACGCCCTGCTGGGCCAGGGCGATGGCGCTGGCCTCGGGGGTGCCGATCCAGATCGGCACGTGCCGTTCGCCATGCATCTCCTTGAGCAGCACGAGCGGCTGGTTGGAGGGCAGTTCGATCCGAACGCCTACGATCTCGACCTCAATCATCAGATGTCCATCCTCGAGATGCGGTCCTGGACCAGAGCCCGGTGCAGCGAGAGGCAGAGGTCGCTGATTTCCCGGGCCGCCTCGGCGGCGCGGGCGTGCGAGGCGGCGTCCTTGCGGGACGTGAGGGTGGCGACGGCGCGTTCCACCAGGCCAAACTCCCGGTCCGCGGCGGCCTGGAAGGGGCGCAGGTGGCGGGGTTCAAGGCCGTGGCTTTCCAGCTGGACGCAGGCCTTGGCCACCTGCAGGGCGTGCTCGTCGAACTGGCCGTTGACGTGGCCGATCAGCCCGTAGCTCAGCAGGGACTCCAACAGCGGGACGCTCGCCCCGGATTCGGTCCGCAGCTGCTCCTCGCTGAGCCGGCGCACCCGGTTGTTCAACTCGGAGGCGAGCTCGTCGGAGACGATCCGCGGCGAGACGGTGACGCCGGGCGGAAGGTTGTCCGGGCGTTCGCCGCGGTCGATCGCGTCGAGGTAATCCTTGATCACCTTCAACGGCAGATACTGGTCGCGCTGGAGCGCCAGCACGAAACGGAGCCGCTCGACGTCGTTCTCCGAGTACTGCCGGTACCCCGCGGGGGTCCGCTGCGGGTTGATGAGTCCCTTTTCCTCAAGGAACCTGATTTTCGACGCGGTCATGGACGGGAAGTCGTCACTGAGTTGCCCCAGGACCTCCCCGATGTTCAAAACCTGGGGTCCGCGCCGTTCGGCTTGTGCCATGGCCACCGGAAAGTACTCCGATATCAGACGTTGCCTGCGGTGCGGACAGGGCTCAGGTAGAAGGTCAGGCGGAACTTGCCGATCTGCACCTCGTTGCCGGACTTGAGTTCCACGGCGTCGACGCGGTCGTTGTTGACATAGGTGCCGTTCAGGCTGCCGGTGTCCACCACTTCGAAGCTGCGGGGGGTGCGGCGGAACTCGACGTGGCGGCGGGACACCGTGACGTCGTCGAGGAAGATGTCGGCGTCGGGGTGCCGGCCGGCGGTGGTGACGTCCGAGTCCAGCAGGAAGCGGGCACCGCTGTTGGGACCGCTGTGCGCGATCAGCAGAGCCGAACCTGCCGGCAGCGATTCGATCGCGGTGCGCTCCTCGGTCGAAACCTTCGGGGCGATCGTCGGCTCGTCGCGGACCGGGGTGAGGTGGATCGAGGTGGTCTCCGAGGCTTTCACTCCACCCGTGCCGTATTCACCGGTGTCGTTCTGTCCGTGCCCAACCATTGAATCCTCCTGATTCGTTGCAGGTTCCCCCCTGCAAACAACGCATGCCGTCCGGAAAAGCCTGGCAGATCCGGTAGTCGGTCCGCCGTCCGGCAGCTGTCTCCAGCGGCAGGGCCGGGCGGCCTTGCCTTTAGCCTACCTGCTGTTCGTACTCCGATGCACTGAGCAGCGACTCGACCGCGTCGGCCTCGGCCAGCTTGATTTCCAGCAGCCAGCCCTCGCCGTAAGGATCGGAGTTAATCAGGGCCGAATCGGTGTCCAGCGCCTCGTTCCGGGCCACCACTTCGCCGCTGACCGGGGCGTAGATGTCGCTGACGCTCTTGGTCGATTCGACCTCGCCGACGACGTCATTGGCGGTGAGCTTGGTGCCCACCTCCGGCATCTGGGCGTAGACCACGTCGCCGAGGGCGTCCTGGGCAAAATCCGTGATGCCCACCCGGACGACGCCGTCGGCGTTGGGGGCGGTGACCCACTCGTGTTCGGCGGTGTAGGAGAGGTCTTCGGGAATGATGCTCATGACGGGCCTTTCGTCGGGTCAAGCACTACTGGTCAAGCACTTCGGGTGAATCCACTGGGGTCAAGCATTGGGTCCAGCGCTGGAGATGCGGCGGCCGGAGGAACGGGCCGCCGCTGAAAGTATAGGCATATCGGCACCGGCCCGGGAGGTCTCTGGCATGATGGGGCCATGGCCGCCCCTGCACCGGAATGGAACGTGTTAGCCCATGCCTGAACTGCCCGAAGTCGCGGCGCTGGCGGACTTCCTCGCCGCCCGTCTGGCCGGCTGCGAGGTCGCCGGCATCCAGGTGGTCTCCTTCGCCGTGCTGAAGACCGCCGATCCCCCGATCAGCGCGCTCGAGGGCCGCACGGTGACGGGCGTCCGGCGGTACGGGAAGTTCGTGGCGGTGGAGGCGGACGGGCTGTTCCTGGTTTTCCATCTCGCCCGCGCCGGCTGGGTCCGGATGACGGAGGCACCCACCGGGGCCGTACTCAAGCGCGGCGGCGGGCACATCGCGGTCCGGCTGTCCCTGACCGGCGGCGCCGGTCCCGTGGACGTGGACCTGACCGAGGCGGGGACCCGCAAGAGCCTGGCCGTGTACCTGGTCCGGGACCCGGCCGAGGTTCCGGGGATCGCGGCGCTGGGGCCGGACCCGCTGGGCAAGGATTTCGACGTCGAATCGCTCGCGGCGATCCTGGCCGCCCACTCCCAGCAGGTCAAGGGAGTGCTGCGCAGCCAAAGCATCATGGCCGGGATCGGCAACGCCTACAGCGACGAGATCCTGCACGCGGCACGGATCTCCCCGTTCGCGATCGCCGCGTCCCTGGACCGCGACGCCGTCGAACGCCTCTACCGGGCGATCCATGAGGTGCTCGGCGCGGCCGTGGCGGAGGCCGCCGGGAAGCCGCCGGCCGAGCTCAAGGACACGAAGCGGACCCACCTGCGGGTGCACGGGCGCGCCCGGGAGGCGTGCCCGGTCTGCGGGGACACCGTCCGGGAGGTCTCCTTCGCGGACACGGCCCTGCAGTACTGCCCCACCTGCCAGACGAAGGGGAAAATCCTCGCGGACAGGCGCACCTCGCGCTTCTTGAAGTAACCGGCCCCCGGAGCAGCCCGCGCCGCGGCGGGTTACCCGGGAAAGCAGAAAACCCCGCCCCTGCCGTTTCCGGCAAGGACGGGGTTTTTTCTGTTGGTCGGGCTGACAGGATTTGAACCTGCGACCCCTTGACCCCCAGTCAAGTGCGCTACCAAGCTGCGCTACAGCCCGCTGGTTCCGTCGTTCTCCGCTCCGTGGCTCCGGAGGGATTTCTCCCTGCCGTATTCACTGAGCAGTCCGGCCGAACCACCTTGAAAAGCTTACACGATTCCGGAGGGTGCCCGTGACATTTCGCCGCCGCCACGGGCACTTTTCCCTCCGATGTGTCCGAATTAACGCTTCTTGCTGCGCTTTTCCCGGACCCGCATGTTGACCTCGATCGGGGTGCCCTCGAAGCCGAAGGTTTCACGCAGGCGGCGGGTGATGAAGCGGCGGTAGCCCGGGTCCAGGAACCCGGTGGTGAAGAGGACGAACTTCGGCGGACGGCTGGAGGCCTGGGTGCCGAAGAGGATGCGGGGCTGCTTGCCGCCGCGGACCGGGTGCGGGTGCGCTGCCACGAGTTCGCCGAGGAAGGCGTTGAGCCGGCCGGTGGGGATGCGCTTGTCCCAGCTTTCCAGCGCCGTGTCCAGGGCGGGAACCAGGCGGTCCTTGTGCCAGCCGGTCTTGGCGGAGATGTTCACCCGGGGGGCCCAGGCCACGTGGGCCAGGTCGCGGTCGATCTCGCGCTCAAGGTAGATCCGGCGTTCGTCGTCCAGCAGGTCCCACTTGTTGAACGCCAGCACCAGCGCCCGGCCGGATTCGATGGCCAGCTGCAGGATGCGGACGTCCTGTTCGCTGAGCACCTCGTCCACGGCGAGGAGCACGACGGCGACCTCGGCCTTTTCGAGCGCGCTCTGGGTGCGCAGGGAAGCGTAGAAGTCGGCGCCTTGGGCCATGTGCTGGCGGCGTCGGATGCCGGCGGTGTCCACGAAGCGCCAGGTGCGGCCGCCGAGCTCGATGAATTCGTCCACCGGGTCGCGGGTGGTGCCGGCGGTGTTGTCCACGACGACGCGCTCGGAGCCGGCCAGCTTGTTCAGCAGCGAGGACTTGCCCACGTTCGGGCGGCCGATCAGCGCGATGCGGCGGGGGCCGCCGCTGCGTTCCAGGCCCTCGATGGTGGAGAACTCGGGCAGGACATCCATCACGTGGTCCAGCAGGTCTGCCACGCCACGGCCGTGCAGGGCGGAGACCGGGTAGGGCTCGCCGAAGCCGAGGCCCCAGAGCGCGGCCGAGTCGGCTTCCTGGGCGAAGTCGTCCACCTTGTTGGCCACCATGATGACCGGCTTCTTGGACTTGCGGAGCATCTTCATGACGCCCTCGTCGGTGGCGGTGGCGCCGACGGCGGAGTCCACCACGAAGAGCACGGCGTCGGCCAGTTCCACGGCCATCTCGGCCTGCTCGGCGACGCGGGCGTGGATGCCGCGGGCGTCGTGCTCCCATCCGCCGGTGTCCACCAGGGTGAAGTTGCGGCCGTTCCAGTGCGCTGAGTACATGACCCGGTCGCGGGTGACGCCGGGGGTGTCCTCGACGACGGCCTCGCGGCGGCCCAGGATGCGGTTGACCAGCGTGGACTTGCCCACGTTCGGGCGGCCGATGATGGCCAGGACCGGGTCCAGCTTCAGCGGGCCGTCGAAATCCTCGTCGTCGAAGTCGCCGCTGAGCAGGGCGGCGTCGTCCTCGTCGAGCTCGTAGTCCTCCAGGCCGGCGCGCAGCGACGCGGCGCGGAGGTCGGCCTCGTCGTCGTCCAGGGCGGCGAGGTTCTCCGCCACCTGGTCCGTGCCGGTGGGCGTGTATTCGTCTTCGCCGGCGCCGAAGTTGCCGGAGGTTTGAGTCGTATCGCTCATTGCACTTTCCTTAGGTGGTGATCTGCCGGCTCTCCGGCTACTGCTGTCTGGCGTTCATGCGGTGGTTCTGATTGCGGTGCTGCTGATCCGGCGCTTGCTGTTTCCGCGTCGGGCAGGCGGTGTCCGCTGGCCTGGATGGTGTCCTGGACGTGCCGCGCCAGCGCAGCACGGATCCCGGTTCCCACCCTGTCCATTGAAGCACGCCCGGTCTCCCCCGGCCTGCGGTCCGCGGTCAACGCCGGGCCGAAGCTGACGTGCAGCCGGCGGCCCGGGCGGGGCACGGTGTTGAGGTGTTCGTCGCCGGTGCGGGTTCCGAGGATGGCGACCGGGATGACGGTGGCCGCCGAGTTCAGCGCCAGCCAGGCCACCCCGTTGTTGATCGCTGCCGCCTGGCCGCTCCCCCGGGTGCCTTCGGGGAGGATGCCCACGCAGGATCCGGCGTCCAGGATGGCCTTGGCGCGCTGCAGCGCCGCCCGGTCCCCGGACCGGTCCACGGGCAGCTGGCCCGCGGCGGTCAGCACCCGGCCCAGGACGCCGCCGAACATCTCCTGCTTGACCAGGATGTGCATCGGCCGCGGGGCGGCACCGAACATCACCGGCCCGTCGAGGTAGCTGATGTGGTTCCCGGCGAAGATCACCGGGCCGGCCTGCGGGACGTTGGCCCGTCCGCTGACGGTGGTCCGGTAGACGAGGTGGTCCAGCGCCCAGCCCACGGGGCGGCTCCAGGCCATGGTTCCGGTGAGGAACAGGCGTCCGGGGACCGCGGCCGCGCGCTCAGTCACGGGTGAAGGGCGCGTGCTCAACGACCCGGCGCACGATCCCGAGGGCCGCGTCGACGGTCTGCTCAAAGTCCAGGTCCGAGGAGTCCAGGGTGACCACGCCGTCGGCGGCCCGGGTGAAGTTCACCACGGTGGAGTCCTTGGCGTCCCGCGCCGTCACCTGGGCGGCGAGCTGCTCGGCGTTCTGGGTGCCGCCCAGCTGCAGGCCGCGGCGGCGCAGCCGGGCCTCCTCGCTGGCGGTCAGCAGCATCCGCACCTCGGCGTTGGGCGCGACGACGGTGGTGATGTCCCGGCCCTCCACCACCATGCGGCGGTGGTGCTTGTCGATCAGTGCGCGCTGGCGGCGGATCAGTTCGGTGCGGGCGCCCAGGTTGGTGGCGACGGCGCTGACCGCGGCGGAGATGGAGGGTTCACGGATGGCGTCGGTGATGTCCACGCCGCCCACGCGCACGTACTCCTCCCCCGCGCTGGTGCTGATGTCCAGGTCCAGGACTTCGGCGGCGTCCTCGACGGCCTGCCCGTCGGCCAGGTCGGTCCCGGCGTCGAGGCAGTACCAGGTCAGGGCCCGGTACATCGCGCCGGTGTCCAGGTAGGCCAGCCGGAGCCGGCGGGCCACCTCCTTGCTGACACTGGACTTGCCCGACCCGGAGGGCCCGTCAATGGCGACGACGAGGCTCTTGCCGGGACGGACCACGTCCGTCGCTACTGCTGCTGTTTCCTGGGTCATTACTGGAGTACCCGCCATCCGCGGTCGTTGAGGGCTTCGATGAGCATTTCGTGTTTGTTGGGCAGGACGGAGATCTCCACCATGCCCACGTTCTGGCCGGACGAGTGGTCCAGGCGCAGGTCTTCGAGGTTGACGCCGATCTCGCCGATCTCGGTGAGCAGCCGGGCGATCTGCCCGGGCGTGTCGTCGACCAGGACGGTGAGCCAGGAGTAGGCCTGCGGCGGCCCGCCGTGCTTGCCCGGGATGCGGGCCTGGCCGGCGTTGCCCTCGCTGATCAGCTGCGCCAGGTCCAGCCGTGCGCCGGGCGCGGTGGGGTTCTCCAGGGTGCCGATGAGGCGGTTCAGGTCCTCCCGGACACCGTGCAGCAGCCCCACCATGGGCCCGGCGTTGGCGCCGAGGATCTGCACCCACAGCGTCGGGTCGCTGGCGGCGATCCGGGTGGTGTCCCGGAGCCCGTTCCCGGCGAGGGAGAGGGCGTGCAGGGGCGTGCCCTGCAGCCGGCTGGCCAGCAGCGAGGACATCACCTGGGGCAGGTGCGAGACCAGCGCCACCGCGTCGTCGTGTTCCTGGGCGTCGAATTCGGCGACGACGGCGCCGAGGTCGCCCGCCAGCGTGCGCGCCGTCGTGAGGGCCTCGGGCCGGGTCTCCGGCGTCGGGCACAGCACCCACGGCATGGAGGTGAAGAGTTCGCCGCGCGCGGCCACCGGCCCGGACTTCTCCCGGCCGGCCATCGGGTGGGTGCCGACGTAGCGGCCCAGGTCGGCCCCGCGGTCGCGGAGCTCGGCCTGGATGCCCGCCTTGACGCTGGCGATGTCCACCACGGTGGCGTCCGGGTAATCCGCCAGGGCGCGGGCGACGACGTCGGCCGTCACGTCCGGCGGGGCCGCCACGACGACGAGCTCCGGGGCCTCCCCCTCGAGCCGCTCCAGCGGCAGGCCGGCGCCGATGTCGACGGCGACGGCCTGGTTGGTCGGCGAGGGGTCGGTCAGGTACACCGGGACGCCGCGGCCGCGCAGGCCCAGCCCGATGCTGGTGCCCAGCAGCCCGGTGCCCACGACGACCACGGGGCCGTTGAGGTGCCCGCGGCCGTGGGTGCGGAAAGCGGACATGCTTACAGCCCCACGGATGCCAGCAGGTGGCCGACTTCCTGCTTGCCGAGGTTGCGGATGCTGCCCTGGCGCTGGTCGCCCAGGCCGATGGGGCCGACCTTGACGCGGACCAGGCGCAGCACGGGGAAACCGACGGCGTCGAAGAGGCGGCGAACGATCCGGTTCTTCCCCGAGTGCAGGACCACCTCGATCAGCACGTGGCCCGGGGTGGAGTCGACCAGCCGGAACGAATCCACCGAGGCCATGCCGTCTTCCAGCTCGACGCCGGCCTTCAGCTGGGCGCCGACGCCCTGCGGGAACGGGCCGCGGACCTGGACCAGATAGGTCTTGGGCACCTCGTAGGAGGGGTGCGTCAGCCGGTTGGCCAGTTCGCCGTCGTTGGTCAGCAGCAGCAGGCCCTCGGTGGCGACGTCCAGCCGGCCCACGTGGAAGAGCCGCTCGCCGTGGTGGTTGCGGACGAAGTCGCTGATGCACGGCCGGCCGTCCGGGTCTTCCATGGTGGAGACAACGCCCTTGGGCTTGTTGAAGACCATGTAGACCATGTTTTCGTCCAGCTGAATGCGCAGGCCGTCGACGTGGATCACGGAGGTGGCGGGGTCCACCCGCATGCCCAGTTCGGTGACGACGTGGCCGTCCACCTCGACCCGGCCCTCGGCGATCATCTCTTCGCAGACGCGACGGGAGGCCACGCCGGCGGAGGCCATGACCTTTTGCAGGCGGACACCGTCGGCATCGTGCAGCTCGGACTGCGGCACGGCGCCGCGCGGGCCGCGCTTGCGGGCGGGCTTGCGGACCGGGCCGAGGTTCTGGCCGAAGCGTTCGCTGCCGAAGGCCTTCGAGCCGGTGGCCTTGGCGGCGCCGGCCCCGATGCGGGCCTTGGGCTTCACGGCGCCGGGGGTGCCCGGCGCCTTGCCGGCGCCGGGCTTGCGGGCTCCGGGCTTCTTCGCCGCGGGCTTGCCGCCGCGCTGTCCCGGCTCCGCCGGACCCGGGTTCAGGTCCGGGTCAATGAAGGCTTCCTCGCGGGGCTTGGGCCGCTTGAAGCCGCGGTCAGCTCCGCCGGAGAAGCCGCCCTTGCCGGCGTCGCGCTGGCCGCGGCCGGCGCCGCCGGCTCCCTGGCTGCGCGGTGTGTTGTGTCCGGCCTTGTTGCCGGCTCCGGTCCGTCCCGAACCGTTACGTGGTGAACCCTGGCGTCCCGCCTGTGTCATGACCCGTCCTTCGTTATGGTGAAATCTGTGCGCAGGCTGCGTGGCTGCCCGCTGGTGTGTGGTGCTGTTACATGCGTCCGGCGTCGTAGTACTCCGCGATGCCCTCGAGTCCGGGAAGGTGCGGGGAGAGCTGGGGCAGTTCCGCCACCGACCCGATCCCCATCCGTTCCAGGAAATACGAGCTGGTGCGGTAGAGGACTGCCCCGGATTCGGGATCATGTCCCGAGTCCTCGATCAGTCCGCGCTGCACGAGCGTCCGCACCACGGAGTCGACGTTGACGCCTCGAATTGCCGAGACCCTGGCCCGGGATACGGGCTGCCGGTAGGCGATCACGGCGAGCGTTTCGAGCGCCGCCTGCGTCAGCCTGGCCGTCTGGCCTTCGAGCACGAATCCGCCAACCACGTCGGCGAATTCGGCCCGGGAATAGATCCGCCAGCCACCGGCGATGTTCCGCAATTCGAAACCCCGGGGGGCTGTGGCCACATCCGGGGAACTTCCAGTATAGCCGTTATACTCCCGCCGCAGGTCCTCGAGCAGGTCCTCGACGACGTCGACGGGCTGGCCGAGGCCCGCGGCGAGCCGCGCCGCCGTCGCCGGTTCGTCGATCACCATCAGCACGGCCTCCAGCGCGGCGCGGACGCCGCCGGGAAGATCCGCGACGTCGGGGGTTCCCGGGTCCGGCTGTCCGGCGGGGGTGCCAGCCGGTCCGGGGCGAGTCTCTGGTCCGGTGGTCATGGCTGGTCCTCGTATTCCTCGCTCAGGGCCGCACTGTTCCATTCGGGGTCGGCGGCCGTCCAGTGCACGGAGAGTTCACCGAGGGGCTGCAGCTGGTCGAAGGAGACCGCCTTGTCGCGGAACATCTCCAGCAGGGCCAGGAAGCGGGCCACCACCACCAGGGTGGATTCGGCGTCGGCGGTCAGGGCCCGGAAGGTCAGCGGCCGGCCCTGCCGCAGGCGCAGCCCGAGGATCTCGGCCTGTTCCCGGACGCTGACGGGGCTGCCGTGCAGGTGCGCCAGGCCCACCTCGGTGGGTGCGGCGGCCTTGGGGGTCAGCGCGGCGCCGGCGAGGGCGGCGAACTGGGCCGGGGTGTGCTTCCAGACCAGGTCCGGCAGCAGCGCGGCGAAGTGTTCCTCGAGGGCCACCTGGCG
Organism: Arthrobacter sp. NPDC080082; assembly: GCF_040686595.1. Lineage (NCBI taxonomy): Bacteria > Bacillati > Actinomycetota > Actinomycetes > Micrococcales > Micrococcaceae > Arthrobacter > Arthrobacter sp. NPDC080082. Next base: position 405,519 of record NZ_JBFBKQ010000005.1, read on the forward strand.
GGGGTAGCGCTGCGCCTCCTGTTCCAGGGTGGCGCCGAGCAGGCCGGCGACGTGCTTGAAGGCCTTGTACTGCAACAGCCGGGCGAACAACAGGTCCCGGGCTTCCAGGAGCGCCACGTCCTCGGCGTCCTCGACCTCGCCGGCGGGCAGCAGCCGGGCGGCCTTGAGGTCCAGCAGGGTGGCCGCCACCACCAGGAACTCGCTGGCCTCGTCCAGGGCCCAGTCCTCCCCCTGCTCCTGGAGCTTCCGGGTGTACTTGATGAACTCGTCGGTGACGGTGGCCAGCGCCACCTCGGTGATGTCCAGCTGGTGTTTGGAGATCAGGCCCAGGAGCAGGTCGAAGGGGCCGGTGAAGTTGGCCAGCCGGACCTCGAAGCCGGGCTTCTTCGCCGCCGGTGACAGCTCCTCCGGCGCGGTGAGCGTCGCCGTCACGGTGCCTAGGGCGCGCCGCCGCGCGAGATCAGTTCCTTGGCCAGGCGGCGGTAGGCGTCCGCGCCGGCATGGTTCCCGGCGTAGCTGGTGATCGGTTCCGCGGCGACGGTGGCGTCGGCGAACTTGATGGAGCGCTTGATGACGGTTTCGAAGACCTTGTCACCGAAGGCTTCCACCAGCCGGGCGATGACCTCGCGTCCGTGCAGGGTCCGCGCGTCGTACATGGTGGCGAGGACGCCGTCGACCTGCAGGCGGGGGTTGAGCCGGTCCTGGACCTTGTCGATGGTCTCGACCAGCAGCGCCACGGCGCGGAGGGCGAAGAACTCGCAGATCAGCGGGATGATGACGCCGTGTGCGGCGGTGAGGGCGTTGACCGTGAGCAGGCCAAGGGAGGGCTGGCAGTCGATCAGGACGACGTCGTAGTCGTCTTCGACCTTTTTGAGTGCCCGGTCCAGGACCTGTTCGCGGGCCACCTCGTTGACCAGCTGCACCTCGGCGGCGGAGAGGTCGATGTTGGCCGGGAGCAGGTCCACGTTCTCGACGCCGGTCTTCTGGATCGCGTCGCGGATGTCCACCTTGCGGTCCATCAGGACGTTGTAGACCGTCAGGTCCAGCTCGTGCGGGTTGGTGCCGAGGCCGGCGGACAGCGCACCCTGCGGGTCGAAGTCCACCAGCAGGACGCGGCGGCCGTACTCGGCCAGGGCCGCGGCCAGGTTGATGGTGGACGTCGTCTTACCGACGCCGCCCTTCTGGTTCACCATGGCGATGACGCGGGCCGGGCCGTGGGAGGACAGCGGCGCGGGCTCAGGGAACTCACGCAGGGGACGCCCGGTGGGCCCCATGACGGCGTCGTCCAGGTCGAGTCCGGTGCCTTCCAGGGTGGCTGACCCCTGTTCGCTGCTCACGTATCTATCCACACTTTCGATGACGGTGATATTTGCTGCCCGATCCCGCCGCGGTTCATCGGCGGCGATCGTTATTCCTCCCAAGGTTACAGCCCCCGACACGGTATTCGACGGACCTTGACAACCGCCGTTTTGCGCGCCTTGACCTTCTGGTAGAGGTCGAGGGTTGCCGCGGGGAGGCCGGGCCGGGGACGCGAAACCGCCCGGACGCGGCGGGGCGTCCGGGCGGTTTCGCGGTGATGCGTTGCGGGTGCGGCAGCCGGTTAGGCGTTGGCCGGCACCTGCTGGCGGGCGGACTCTGCGGCCGCTTCGCCGGCCGGTTCGCCGGCCACGTGGCCGGCGATCATGGTCTGCTCGTCGAACGGGACGGCGCCGGAGAGGACGCGCTCCACCTGGCCGCCGTCGATCTCCTTGACCCAGGTGCCGATCAGGATGGTGGCGACGGCATTGCCGGTGAAGTTGGTCAGCGCGCGGGCCTCGGACATGAACCGGTCGATGCCGACGATCATGCCGACGCCGCCGAGCAGTTCCGGACGGTGGGCCTGGAGGCCGGCGGCCAGGGTGGCCAGGCCGGCGCCGGTGACACCGGCTGCGCCCTTGGAGGCGATGATCATGAAGATCAGCAGCGAGACCTGGGCGCCCAAGTCCAGCGGGGTGCCCATGGCGTTGGCGACGAAGAGGGAGGCCATGGTCAGGTAGATCGCGGTGCCGTCCAGGTTGAAGGAGTAGCCGGTGGGGACGGTGACGCCGACGACCGGCTTGGACACGCCGAGGTGTTCCATCTTGGCGATCAGGCGGGGCAGGGCGGCCTCGGAGGAGGAGGTGGAGAAGATCAGCAGGTATTCGCGGCCCAGGTACTTCATCAGGCGGAAGATGTTGACGCCGGAGACGACCTGCAGGATGCCGCCGAGGATCACGACGATGAACACGGCGCAGGTGATGTAGAAGGCGACCATCAGGGTGGCCATGCTGATGATGGCCTGGACGCCGGTGGCGCCGACGACGGCGGCGATGGCGCCGAAGGCACCTACCGGGGCGAGCCACATGATCATGATCAGGATGCGGAAGACGAGGGCCTGGCCGTGGCCGATGGCCTTGAGGATCGGGGCGCCCTGGGTGCCCATCTTCTGCAGCGCGAAGCCGACCAGGATGGCGGCGAGGAGGGTCGGCAGGACGGGGATATCGCCGGGGATGATGCCGAGCAGGAAGTCGACGGTGCTGTCCGTGGCAGCCTTCTTGTTCGGATCGTACGGGGCCAGCTTCAGGCCGGTGCCCGGGTGGATCAGGTTGCCGACGACCAGCCCGATGGCCAGGGCGAAGGTGGACATGACGATGAAGTAGCCCAGTGCCAGGCCGCCGACCTTGCCGACGGTGGCCGCCTTGGCGATGGAGCCGATGCCCAGGACGATGGTGCAGAAGATGACCGGGGCGATCATCATCTTGATCAGCTTGATGAACCCGTCGCCGAGGGGCTTGAGGGACTTTCCGACCTCGGGGAACATCAGGCCGACGACGGCGCCGAGGACGACGGCCACGATGACCGCGATGTACAGGTAGTGGGACTTGTCCAGCCCCTTGCGCTTGACCGGCGCCGCGGCCGTTGCCGCTGACTCTCCTCGTTGAGAGGCCATGGTATTTCTCCTTGGATAGGCTGGACGTCGATGCTGTCCGTGGACGCATCCGTCCTTTCTGCGTGTTCCTCCATCATTGGGTACGGAGTGACGCGCATCACCGTTGCGTTCATATTGGTCATGGAGGGTGCACTTTGATCCACCACTGGAGCATCGCCCGGCGCCTGTTCGTGGCCCATCTGCTGTTCATGCTGGCGCTGACCGCCGTCGTCGGGACCGCCACCTATGTGGACGCGCGGGACCACGCGTACCAGGAAGCCGGTCGGCGGATGGCCGGGATCGCCACCGCGGTGGCGGACAACCCGCTGGTCCTGCAGGCCGCCGCGGCGCCGAACCCGTCGGCGCTGCTGCAGCCGTACGCCATGGAGGTGATGCGGGACGCCCAGGCCGACTTCATCACGATCATGGCCCCGGACCGGACCCGCTGGACCCACCCCCGCGACGAGGAGCTGGGCAAACCGTACATCGGGTCAATCGATGCCGCGCTGCAGGGCCGGGTCTTCACCGAGATCATGGCCGGCACCTTGGGCCCCTCGGTGCGCACGATCGCCCCGGTCAAGGACGCCAACGGCACGGTCAAGGCGCTGGTGGCCGCGGGCGTGACCGTGGGAACGGTGGACGTGGCGTTCTCCGGCCGGCTGCCGGCCCTGCTGGTGATCGCGGCGGCGCTGCTGGCCGGGGGCTCGGTGGCGTCCTGGCTGCTGGGCCGGTACCTGCGGCGCGTGACCCGGGGCTGGGGCCCGGAGCAGCTGGCCCAGCTGTTTGCCTACTACGAGTCCGTGCTGCACTCGGTGCGTGAGGGCGTGATCCTGATCGACCCGCGCGGCCGGGTGGTGATGTACAACGACCAGGCGGCGGCGCTGCTGGGCGTGCCGCCGCGGCCCGCGGACGCGGCGGTGGACGCCGACGGCGGTGCCGCCCTGGGCATCACCCGCAGCGCAAACCCCGGCGCAAACCACAGCGCGGACCGGGGCGGTGTCGCCCGGCCGGCCGACGCCCCCACGCTGGCGGAGCTGCCGCTGGCGCCGAGCCTGCGGGAACTGTTCCGGTCCGGGCGGGTGGCCCAGGACGAAATCCACCTCACCGGCGAGCGCGTGCTGGTGGTCAATCAGGGCCCCGCGGTGGGTCCCGCTCCGGGGCCGCTGGCAGCATCGCGGGGGGTACGGCGGCAGCGGGGGTCGTCGCGGCGGCCGGTCTTCGGGACGGTGGCCACCATCCGGGACCGGACCGAGATCGAGTCCCTGGGCAGCGAGCTGGAGACCATGCGGACGCTCTCGGACGCGCTGCGGGCCCAGACGCACGAGCACGCCAACCGGCTGCACACCATCGTCTCGCTGATGGAGCTGGGCCGGGACGCCGAGGCGCTGGACTTCGCCACCAAGGACCTGGAGCTGTCCCAGCGGCTCACCGATGACCTGGTGGGCTCCATCGAGGAGCCGGTACTGGCGGCGCTGGTGATGGGCAAGTCCGCCCAGGCGCACGAACGCGGCGTGGAACTGATCCTCACCACGGCCGGCTCCACCGCCGTGACCGGACTGGCCGTGCAGGACCTGGTGACCATCCTGGGCAACCTGCTGGACAACGCGATCGACGCCGCCGCGGACGCTCCCCCGCCGCGGCTGGTGGAGCTGAGCTTCACCGCCGCACCGGAAGCCCTGGAGATCACCGTGGAGGACAGTGGGCCCGGCATCGACCCGGCGGCGGTGGACGACGTCGTCCGGCACGGCTTCAGCACCAAGGAGCCCGGGCCCTTCGGCCGCGGGCTGGGCCTGGCCCTGGTCCGGCAGGCGGTCCGGCGGCTGGGCGGTACCATGACAATCACCAGCCCGGCCGGGGCGCTGTTCCGGGTCAGCCTGCCGACGGGGCAGGCCGCGGGGAACGCGGCGGCCGGTATTGCAGAGGGACACCATGAATGAGATCCGTGTGCTCGTCGTCGAGGACGAGCCGATCGCGGCCGCCGCGCACGCCGCGTACATCGGCCGGCTGGAGGGCTTCACCCTCGCCGGATCCGCCCCGGACGGGCAGTCGGCCCTGCGCCTGCTGACGGAGCTCAACGCAGCGGGCCAGCCGGTGGAGCTGGTCCTGCTGGATATGAACCTGCCGGACCTGCACGGCCTGGACATCGCCCGCCGGATGCGCACCGCCGGGCTCTTCGCGGACATCATCGCCATCACCGCCGTGCGTGAACTGAACATCGTCCGCAGCGCCGTGGCCACCGGCGTCGTGCAGTACCTGATCAAGCCCTTCACTTTCGCCACTTTCGCGGACAAGCTGCGCAGCTACCGGCAGTTCCGCGAACAGCTGGCCTCCCCCGCTGCCGGCGGACCAGGGACCGGGGCCTCGCAGAGCGACGTGGACCAGGCGTTCGCGAGCCTGCGCGCCCCCTCGGAGCTGCCGCTGCCCAAGGGCCTCTCGTCCTCCACCCTGGAGTCGGTGCAGGAGTTTATGAAGCGCCAGGCCGGGGCCGTGTCCGCCAGCGAGGTGATGGAGGCCCTGGGCATGTCCCGGGTAACCGCCCGCCGCTATCTGGAGTACCTGGCCGACGCCGGGACGGTGGCCCGCACGGCCCGCTACGGCGCGCCGGGCCGGCCGGAGAACGAATACCGCTGGAGCCGGCCGGCGTCCTAGGAACCGCAGTTCAGGACCGCGCTGGTCAGGACCGCGCTGTTCAGGACCGCGCAGCGTCGGGCCGCAGGGTGTCCAGCAGCTGCTCGATTACGCCCGCGTCTTCGATGGTGGAGGGCACCACGTAGTCCTCGCCGTCGGCGATCTGCCGCATGGTCTTGCGGAGGATTTTGCCCGAGCGGGTCTTGGGCAGCGCCTCCACCACGGTGACGTGCTTGAAGTCGGCCACGGCGCCGATGTCGCGCCGGACCAGGGCCACCAGCTCCTTGGCCAGCACCTCCCCGGGGATGTCGACGCCGGACTTGAGGACCACGTAGCCGCTGGGCCGCTGGCCCTTGAGCGGGTCGGCCAGGCCGATCACGGCGCATTCGGCGACCGCGGGGTGCTGGCCGATCACCTGCTCCATCGCCCCGGTGGAGAGCCGGTGGCCGGCCACGTTGATGATGTCGTCGGTGCGGCCCATCACGAAGAGGTAGCCGTCCTCGTCCCGGTAGCCGGAGTCGCCGGTGGCGTAGTAGCCCTCGAACGCCTGCAGGTAGGAGGAGACGTACCGGTCGTCGTTGCGCCAGAGGGTGGCCAGGGTGCCCGGCGGCAGCGGCAGGCCCAGGACGATGTTCCCCTCCGTTCCCGGTTCCACTTCCTCCCCCGCGCCGTCGAGGACCCGCAGGCGGAAGCCCGGCATCGGAACGCTCGGGGACCCGGCCTTGATGGGCAGTTCGGCCATGCCGCGGGGGTTCGCGCAGATGGCCCAGCCGGTCTCGGTCTGCCACCAGTGGTCCACCACCGGCACCTCCAGAACCCGGGTGGCCCAATGGAAGGTGTCCGTGTCCAGTCGCTCCCCCGCGGCGAACAGGGTCCGCAGGCTGGAGATGTCGTAGTTCTTCAGCAGGTCCGCCTCCGGGTCGGCCTTGCGGATGGCCCGCAGCGCCGTCGGGGCCGTGAAGAGGACGTTGACCTTGTGCTCCTGGATCACCCGCCAGAAGGCGCCGGCGTCCGGGGTGCCCACCGGCTTCCCCTCGTACATGACGGTGGTGGCCCCGGCCAGCAGCGGACCGTAGACGATGTAGGAGTGGCCCACCACCCAGCCGACGTCGGAGGCGGTCCACATGACGTCGCCGGGGCCGACGTCGTAGATGTTCTCCAGCGTCCAGCTCAGGGCGACGGCGTGGCCGCCGTTGTCCCGCACCACGCCCTTGGGGGTGCCGGTGGTGCCGGAGGTGTAGAGGATGTACAGCGGGTCCGTGGCCTTGACGTTGACCGGAGCCGCCGGTTCGGCGGCCGCCAGCTCGGTGTCCCAGTCCAGCCAGCCGCCGTGGTTCGCGGCGGTGTCGGCGAAGCCGTCCCGGGCCTTGACCAGCACCGGGGTGTCCGGGGTTCCGGCGAGCTCCAGCGCCTCCGCGACGGCCGGCAGGTACTCGATCCGGCGGGCAGGCTCGATGCCGCCCGAGGCGGTGACGACGGCGGCCGGGCCGGCGTCGCGGATGCGGGCGGCGAGCTCCTTGGGCGCGAAGCCGCCGAAGACCACCGAGTGGACGGCGCCCAGCCGGGCCGTGGCGAGCATGGCGATGGCCGCCTCGGGGATCATCGGCATGTAGATGACCACCCGGTCCCCGCGGCCCACGCCCCGGGCGCGGAGGACGCCCGCGAACCGCGCCACCTGGTCCGTCAGCTCGGCGTAGGTGAAGCTCTTCCGGAGGCCCAGCATGGCGGAGTCATAGATCAGCGCCGTTCGGTCGCCGTGGCCTGCGGCCACGTGCCGGTCCAGGGCATTGAAGCAGGTGTTCAGTTCGCCGTCGGGGAACCAGGCGTACAGCGGGGCGCGGCTCGAATCCAGGGCTCGGGTGGGCGGGACGCCCCAGTCGAGCTTGCGGGCCGCGTCGAGCCAGAAGTCCTCCGGCTGGTCCATGCTGCGCGCATAGCTGCTCCCGTAGCTGGAAGTGTTGCGTTCTTCCGAGCTGCTGGTGTCGGAGCTGCGTTCCGAGGTCTCCGAGTTGCCGGCGTTGTCCATGGCGTTCTCCCGTTCCACGACATTGTGATGCAGACCATGCTAGACGGATGCTCGAAAGCTCACAAGGGTTTTGTATACAAGAGACGGGGGTAATCGGGATTTTCTCCCGAAATGCTTGGATGCGAAGCAGTCTGTGTATACACTGGTGGGGATTCGGTGAGGAAGGAGAGCAACATGCGCGCCAGCGACAGGGCCTATGCGGCACTCCGCGACGACATTATCGAGTGGCGGCTGGCTCCCGGCACGGTTCTCGCCGAGGTGGAGCAGTCCGAGCGCCTGGGCGTCTCCCGGACCCCGCTGCGGGAGGCGCTGAGCCGGCTCACCGCGGAGGGTTTGACGACGACGGCGGGCGGCCGCGGCGTCGTCGTCACCGACATCTCGCTGGAGGACATCGACGAACTCTTCGAGCTCCGCGAAACCCTGGAAGGCAAGGCCGCGGCGCTGGCCGCCGAACGCGGCGATCAGGCCGTCTTCGCCGGGCTGCAGCGCGAGTTGCTGCGGGCGCCGGAGCTGATCAACGGCGCCGACCCCGCCCGGCACGACTACTACGACCTTGTCGGACGGCTCGATGCCGCCGTCGACGCCGCCATTTCCAACGCCTACCTGGCCCAGGCGATGCGCAGCCTGCGCGTGCACCTGGTCCGGGTGCGCCGGCTCGCTGCCGACGACGCCGCACGCCTCACCGCCGCCGCCGCCGAGCACGCGGCGATCGCCGAGGCCATCGCCGCGGGCAACCCCCGGCTGGCCGAGGCCGCCACCACGCTTCACCTGCACCGCAGTCTTTCCCACGTCAAAGCAACCCACGTACCGCACTAGGTACGGACCCCTCAGAAGGAGCACCATGGTCAAGGAACACCACGTCCGCGTCTACAAGAGCGAGGAAAACCTGGCCCGCGAGGACCAGCTGGCCTACAAGATCGCCAAGGTCGCCGCCGACCCGGTGGAGGTCACCGACGAGGTCACCGACATGGTGATCAACCGCATCATCGACAACGCCTCCGTGGCCATCGCCTCGCTGAACCGCGCGCCGATCGTGGCCGCCCGTGCCCAGGCCCTTACCCACGGCCCCAGCACCGGCGGCAAGGGTTCCAAGGTCTTCGGCATCGAGGAGCGCGTCTCCCCCGAATGGGCCGCCTGGGCCAACGGCGTGGCCGTCCGCGAACTCGACTACCACGACACCTTCCTGGCCGCCGAGTACTCCCACCCGGGCGACAACATCCCGCCGATCCTGGCCGTCGCCCAGCACGTCGGCTCCAGCGGCCGCGACCTGATCCGCGGCATCGCCACCGGCTACGAGATCCAGGTCAACCTGGTCAAGGCCATCTGCCTGCACAAGCACAAGATCGACCACGTCGCCCACCTGGGCCCCTCCGCCGCCGCCGGCATCGGCACCCTGCTGGGCCTCGACGTCGAGACCATCTTCCAGTCCGTCGGCCAGGGCCTGCACACCACCACCGCCACCCGGCAGTCCCGCAAGGGTGAGATCTCCACCTGGAAGGCACACGCCCCGGCGTTCGCCGGCAAGATGGCCGTCGAGGCCGCAGACCGCGCCATGCGCGGCCAGACCTCCCCTGTGCCGATCTACGAAGGCGAAGACGGCGTCATCGCCTGGATGCTGGACGGCCCCACCGCGGACTACCTGGTGCCGCTGCCCGAGGAGGGCGAGGCCAAGCGCGCCATCCTGGACACGTACACCAAGGAGCACTCTGCCGAGTACCAGGCGCAGGCCTGGATCGACCTGGCCCGCAAGCTACACGGCGAGCACCCGGAGGTCACGGACCCGGCCAACGTCGAGTCCGTCCTGATCAAGACCAGCCACCACACGCACTACGTGATCGGCTCCGGCGCGAACGACCCGCAGAAGTACAGCCCCACCGCCAGCCGGGAAACCCTGGACCACTCCATTCCGTACATCTTCACCGTCGCCCTGCAGGACGGGACCTGGCACCACGTGGACTCCTACTCCCCCGAGCGTGCGGGCCGGCCGGACACGGTGGAACTCTGGCACAAGGTCACCACGGTGGAGGATCCCGAATGGACCCGCCGGTACCACAGCCTGGACATCGCCGAGAAAGCCTTCGGCGGCTCGGTGGAGATCACGCTCAAGGACGGCACCGTCATTACCGACCAGATCGCTGTCGCCGACGCCCACCCGCTCGGCGCCCGGCCGTTCGCCCGCGAGCAGTACGTGAACAAGTTCCGCACCCTCGCCGCGGGCCTGGTGGCCGAGGAAGAGATCGAGCGCTTCCTCGCCGCAGCCGCCCGCCTGCCCGAGCTCGCCGCCGGTGAGCTGGACCAGCTGAACATCAAGGCCGCCGACGGCGTGATCGACCTGGCGGCCGCACCGAAGGGACTCTTCTAATGCTGTACTCGAAGACCACGCCGGAGCAGAAGCGGATCCGTTTCCGCGAGCTGCTCTCCTCCGGCACCATCGCGCAGTTCCCCGGCGCGTTCAGCCCGCTCTCGGCGCGGCTGATCGAGGAGAAGGGCTTTGCCGGCGTGTACATCTCCGGCGCCGTCCTGGCCAACGACCTGGGCCTGCCGGACATCGGGCTGACCACGCTCACCGAGGTGGCCACCCGGGCCGGGCAGATCGCCCGGATGACGGACCTGCCCTCGATCGTGGACGCGGACACCGGCTTCGGTGAGCCGATGAACGTCGCCCGGACCGTGCAGGAACTCGAGAACGCCGGCCTGGCCGGCCTGCACATCGAGGACCAGTTCAACCCGAAGCGCTGCGGCCACCTCGACGGTAAGAACGTCGTGGACCTGGACACCGCCACCAAGCGGATCCGCGCCGCGGCCGACGCCCGCCGGGACCCGAACTTCCTGATCATGGCCCGCACCGACATCCGCGCCACCGACGGCCTGGAGGCTGCCCAGCAGCGCGCCAAGGCCCTGGTGGAGGCCGGTGCCGACGCGATCTTCCCCGAGGCCATGAAGGATCTCTCCGAGTTCCAGGCCATCCGCGACGCCGTGGACGTGCCGATCCTGGCGAACATGACCGAGTTCGGCAAGAGCGCGCTGTTCACGGTGGACGAGCTGGCCGGCGTCGGCGTCAACATGATCATCTACCCGGTGACCCTGCTTCGTAGTGCCATGGGCGCGGCGGAGCGTACTCTGGAGACGATCAAATCAGACGGCACCCAGGAGGCACAGGTTCCCAACATGCTGACCCGTGCACGGCTGTACGACCTCGTGGACTACGAGGCCTACAACCGCTTCGACACCGGGGTGTTCAATTTCCAGATCCCCGGCATCTGACACCCCACCGGACCGCCGGCCCCGGCCGGACAACAGGCGTTAGGAACAAAGGAGTTCAGCATGGCTGACAACGAGATCAAAAAGGGCCTTGCCGGCGTCGTGGTGGACTACACCGCGGTGTCCAAGGTCAACCCGGAAACCAACTCGCTGCTGTACCGCGGCTACCCCGTCCAGGAGCTGGCCGCCAAGTGCAGCTTCGAGGAGGTGGCCTACCTGCTCTGGAACGGCGAGCTGCCGACCGATGGGCAGCTGGCGGAGTTCACCGCCAAGGAGCGCGCCGGACGTGCACTGGACCCGGTGCTGAAGACCGTCATCGACGCCCTTCCCGTCACGGCGCACCCGATGGATGTCTGCCGGACGGCGGCGTCGGTACTGGGCGCCCGGCACCCGCTGGCGGAGGACTCCTCCCGGGAGGCCAACATGGCCAAGGCCGTGGATCTGTTCGCCGCGATGCCGGCTGTGGTGGCGTATGACCAGCGCCGCCGGCACGGGCAGGAACCAGTGGAGCCCCGCGACGACCTCGGCTACTCGGCCAACTTCCTCTGGATGGCGTTCGGCGAGGAGCCGGTCCAGGAAGTCGTGGAGGCGTTCAACGTCTCGATGATCCTGTACGCGGAGCACTCCTTCAACGCCTCGACCTTCACCGCGCGCGTGATCACCTCGACGCTCTCGGACCTGCACTCGGCCGTGACCGGGGCGATCGGGGCGCTCAAGGGACCGCTGCACGGCGGCGCCAACGAGGCCGTCATGCACACCTTCGACGAGATCGGCATCCGCCAGGAAGAGTCGCTGGAGGAGGCCGCCGCCCGGGCCAAGGCCTGGATGGAGGATGCCCTGGCCAAGAAGAAGAAGGTCATGGGCTTCGGCCACCGCGTTTACAAGCACGGTGACTCGCGCGTCCCGACCATGAAGGCGGCGCTGGACAAGATGATCGCGCACTACGGTCGGCCCGAGCTGTTGGGGCTGTACAACGGGCTGGAAACCGCCATGGACGAGGCCAAGGCCATCAAGCCGAACCTCGACTACCCGGCAGGGCCGACCTACCACCTGATGGGCTTCGACACCCCGACGTTCACTCCCCTGTTCGTCGCCAGCCGGATCACCGGCTGGACGGCGCACATCATGGAGCAGCTCGACTCGAACTCCCTGATCCGCCCGCTGAGCGAATACAACGGCGTGGAAGAGCGGCACGTGCCGTAACTCCCGTCCCGCTTCCCCGCCTCAAGCGGTAAAGCAAAGACAGCGGCCCGGCCACCCCTTCGTGGGTGGCCGGGCCGCTGTGTTTGGCGGAGTTTCGGGTGGGGCGCCGGGGCTAGCCCTGGGTGACCTTCAGCGAGGTGATCATGCGCTTGGCGTTGAGGTACTCGGCGCTCTGCATGTAGGCCCGCGCGTCGGCCATCGTGGGGAACGACTTGGGGCCCTTGTGGCCGGGGATTTGCTGCTGGACTCCGGTGTTCACCTGGTAGGCGTCCGCGAAGGAGAAGAGCGGCGAGTCGGAGGGCCCGCTGACGATGTTGTAGAACATGCAGGTGCTGCCGTTTTGGCCGGCCGGGGAGCTGGTGAGCCCGTAGGACGCCGTGACGTGGTCGGCTTCCTGCAGGGCGCGGAAGGCGAATCTCGGGCTCACTGACCCCTTGGTCGGCTGGTACGGAATGTCGACGTTGACCGAGTCGAGGACGGTGTAGGGCACCGGCCCCTCGCAGGCTCCCCCGACGCCGCCCGACGGTCCGGAGTGCAGGGATGCCACGATCACGCCGGATTCGTCGGCGACCTCCACGTCCGTCGATCCGGTATTGGCGGGCGGGGCCTGCGTCGCCGTCCAGGTTCCGGGGTACTCGAAGCTGATCCGGCGGTCGGCGCTGGTGAACGTCCGCCATTCGGCGGCGGCGTCCGTGGGCGGCTGGGTGTTTGCTGCGGCCGGGGTCGTGGCCGTGGCGGTGGGTGTTGCCGTTTGGGACGGGGCCGCCGCGGCACTGGTGGACAGCGCGGGGGCGGGCGTCGTCGGGGTTTCGGAGGGCGCCGGTGACGAGGCTGCCGCGGGCGCCTTGGACCCCATGGTCGCTGCGACGGCTACGCCGCCTCCCACGGCCGCCAGGGCGATCACGACGACGGCGGCGGCCAAGGGCCAGCGCCGTCGGGCGTCGCCCGGAGAGTCCCCGCGGTCTGCAGAGTCGGGATAGTCGCCGTCGTCGTCGCCGGGGAGGTGAAGGTTGTTGCCGCTCATGCCGGGCCTCCAGGGTGCGCGGATCAGGTGCCGGCGGATCCGGCATTTTCACGCCTAGGCTACCGGCCCGCCGAATGACTGCCGGTCTCGCCCCGCCGGGCGGCATCGTTTCCCGGCGGGAAGCGTGTTAGCGCTGCGCCCCGGCGGCCCCCTGCGTACCCTTCCCTTGCTCATCGGGGTAGCGGACGGAGGCCACCGTTTCGTTGTCGTCATTCAGGACGACGACGACGTCGATCGTCTCGCCGGAGAGCGCCGGCGGCAGCCAGTGTTCGGCGTCCTGCCACATGCGTTCGAGGGGCAGGTCCGTGGTGCTGAACCATTCCGGGGTGATCTCGCGGCTCTCGGCGGGTTCGCCGTCCCAGCGCCGGGTGGTGAAGAGCCGGCAGGACATGTTCCACTCGGGTCGGGCCGGGAAGACGAACTCCACGAGGCCTGCGTGGCTGAGGTCGGGTTCGGCAACGATCAGCCCGGTTTCCTCGAAAACCTCGCGGACGACAGCCTGGGCGTCGGTCTCCCCGGGTTCGACGTGGCCGCCGATGCCCACAATTTTTCCCAGCCCGAACCCGGTCCGCTTCAGGCCCAGCAGCACCTCCGTCCCGTCGGGCGTGTCCCGGAGGGCGAAGCAGAGGGTCACCGGTGCGGCTGTCATGGTTTCAGCCTAGTAGCTGCTCTCCGGGCGCCTCTATTTGCCGGCCGGGCCTTCACCGACCAACTGCGGCCGCAGAGTGACCGGGATCCCCTTCTCGGCAAACTCCTTGTCCATGGCCTGCTGCGCCGTCAGCCCCTGGTTGTTCAGCGCCTGGAACTCCCAGTTGTAGACCGTGGCCGAGGGTTGGCGGACATCCCAGAGGAAGCGGCCATTCTGGAGTTTGGCGAGCCGGAACCAGGCGTTCCCGCCGTCGAGCTTGAGTGCCTGCCCGCCTTCATCGGAGATCACGTAGGCGAGCCAACCGTCGGCGCAGCCGAGCACGGTGTAGTACCGCTGCTCCGCGGCGGGGATCGGCAGGATTGTGGGCTGTCGGTCGTTTCGCAGCTGGTCGATGTTCGCCGGCGTGCAGGCCACTCCCCCGGTGCTGGGCGGGGCGGTCTGGCTGGGGGTAGCCGGCACCGGAGACGTCGGCGACGGCGTCGGTGAAGCAGGCGACGGCGACGGCGTGGCGGGGGCGCTCTCACTGATCGTGATGTTCGGCCCGGCCGGCACCGGCAGCGCGGGTCCGGGCGCCGTCGGGAAGTTCCCGCCCACGACGACGGCTCCTGCCACCGCCGCGGCGGCGAGGCCGGCAACTGCCACGGCGGCAATCCTGGTACGGCGTCGCCGGGTGGCCTCGCGGTGCGCGGAGGCGGCCCGCGGCATTGTGACCACGTTCGGGTCCGTGGACGTCACCTCCGAGCGGAGGACCCCGCGGTCCGGGACCGTGACCGACGGCTTGATGTCCTTCATGAGCTGTTCGATGCGGTCCATGGCTAGTCTCTCCGTTCTGTCATCAGGTGGGCGGGTGCGGCATTCGCGAAGGCACGCCGGGCCCTGTGCAGCCGGACGCCGGCGGCCGAGACCGAACAGCCGAGGGCTGCGGCCAGTTCGGCGCCGCTGAGATCCTCCCAGTAAGTCAGCATGAGGATGTCGCGGTCCTTGTCCCGGAGTTTCATCAGCACGGCTGCTACGACGGAGCGCTGGTCGCCGGCGGTGGTGACGTCATCGGTGCGCGCCTCCTCGGCGAGGCGTTCGAACAGTTCCTGCCGACGTCGGCGGCCCTTGTATTCGTTGCCGAGGACGTTGCGTGCGGTTGCCAGGAGCCAGCCGATGCCGGGCGGTTCAGGCAACTGTTTCTCCCAGGCGATGCGAAAGACGTCCGCGGCGAGCTCCTCGGCCCGGTGGGCGTCGTTGATGCGGCGGGCGATGTAGCCGTAGACACGGGCGGCGTGCTGGTCATGCAGCTCAATGAATGCCTGCTCCTTCGCAGCCAACATGATGTTTCCCCCGAACAATCGATGACGTGGTTCTACCCAATCAGTGTCCCGGGGCGCCCGGATCCTTACACACGGGCGTGTCGACAATCAGGCGCAGTGCCGCAACGTCTGGAAAAGCCCGGCAGACTAGCCCAGGGCGCGCGGGTGTGCGGCGGCATAGATCTCGCGCAGCGTGTCGGCCGTGACCAGGGTGTAGACCTGCGTGGTGGTGACCGAGGCGTGCCCCAGCAGTTCCTGCACCACGCGGACGTCGGCGCCGCCCTCCAGCAGGTGGGTCGCGAAGGAGTGCCGCAGCGTGTGCGGGGAAACGTCCTTGGTGATGTTGGCCCTCTCGGCAGCCGTTTTCAGGATGGTCCAGGCGCTCTGGCGGCTGATCCGTCCGCCGCGCGCGTTGAGGAACAGCGCCGGCGTGCCCTTGCCCTTGGCCGCCAGGAGCGGCCGCCCTCTCACCAGGTAGGCGTCCAGCGCGCGGGAACCGTAGGACCCCAGCGGCACCAGCCGTTCCTTGGAGCCCTTGCCAAAGAGGCGCACGATCGCCGGCCCCCCGCCCTCGTCGGGAGCGCTCCCGGCCAGTGCGATGTCGTCCACGTCCAGTCCGACCGCCTCGCTGATGCGGGCACCCGTGGAGTAGAGGAATTCCAGCATTGCCCGGTCGCGCAGGCCGGTGGCGGTGTCCGTACCCGCCGCCTCCAGGATGCGGGTCACCTCGTCCACCGTGATGGCCTTGGGCAGCCGTTTGCCGGGCATCGGCGGGTGGACGTCGCTGGCGGGATCGGTCGGGGTGAGGCCCTCCAGGGCCCAGAACTTGTGCAGCCCCCGGACCGCGACGACGCTGCGGGCGGCAGACCGGACGCCCAGCGCGGTCCCGCCGTCGGAGCCGTCGGAGAGGGCCTGGACAAAGGCGGTGACGTCTCGCCGGGTGATGTCCTCGGGGCGGTTGCGCCCCGCGGCGGCCAGGTGCCGCGCGTAGCGGGCCAGGTCCCGCCGGTACGCGGACAGGGTGTTGGCGGCCAGTCCGCGTTCGACCCCCATGTGCTGCAGGTAGTCGGTGATGGCGCGGTCGACGGCGGTGGGCGGCCGGGCTGCACTCCCCCGGGGGGCGTCCATGGTGGCGCCCCCGGCTGCAGGTGCCGCCGGGTGGGCAGTGAAGGCAGTCTGCGCGGGAGGCTCCGCCGCCAGCAGGCCGGTCATCCGCGCTGGCTTGGGTGCGCCGTCCAGGGCGCGTCCGCGGGCCGGAGCCGGTCGAAGCCGTCGGCCTTGGCGGCGGCAGCGGCCAGGATGCCGACGACGGCGGACGGGTTGTGCAGGCGCCCCTCCAGCACCGCCGCGACGGCCGCGTCGAGTGGCAGCCAGTGCAGCTCGATCTCGGCCTCCTCGTCGGTGCGGACGTGCAGTTCGTGGCCGGGCACGTCACTCAGCCCGCGGGCCAGGTAGATCCGGATCGCCTCACTGGAGGAGCCCGGCGAGTTGAAGAAGTCGGCCAGCACGTTCCATTCCGCGGCCACCAAATCGGCTTCCTCGGCGAGTTCCCGGGCGGCGCCCGCCACGAAGTCCTCGCCCTCGACGTCGAGCAGCCCGGCCGGGATCTCCCACAGCGCCATGCCCACCGGGTGCCGGTACTGCTTGATCAGGAGGATCTCGCCGTCGTCGTTCATCGGCAGCACGGCCACCGCGCCTGGGTGGTCGATGTAGTCCCGGGTCAGGGCGTCGCCGTCGTCATTCAGCTGGAAGCTGTCGCTGACCACGTCCCAGATCCGGCCCTCGTAGACCTTCTCGGACGACAAAAGACGGCGCGGGCTCGGCTCATCTGAAACCTGCCGTGCAGCATCATGGGTCTCAGACATTCCGGGCATCGCGCCGTCCTTTGATGTAGTTGGTGTTACTTGGCCTGCGCCGCGGCCTTTGCCGCCGGCTTGGCGGTACCCTGCTGGTGGTCGCCGTGCTGGTGGTCCAGGGCGGCCCGGACCAGGCCCGCGAACAGCGGGTGCGGGCGGGTCGGCCGGGAGCTGAGCTCCGGGTGGGCCTGGGTAGCGACGTAGTACGGGTGCACCTCGCGCGGAAGCTCCACGTACTCCACCAGCTTGCCGTCCGGGGAGGTACCGGAGAAGACCAGGCCCTGCGCCGCGATCTGGTCGCGGTACTTGTTGTTGACCTCGTAGCGGTGCCGGTGGCGTTCGCTGACCTTGGTGGTGCCGTAGGTCTCGGCCACGACCGAGCCTTCGTCCAGCTTGGCCTCGTACAGGCCCAGGCGCATGGTGCCGCCCAGGTCGCCCTTGCCGTCAACGATGTCCAGCTGCTCTTCCATCGTGGCGATGACCGGGTACTTGGAGTCCGGCTCGAACTCGGAGGAGGAGGCGCCCTCGAGGCCGACGACGTTGCGGGCGTACTCGATGACCATGCACTGCAGGCCCAGGCACAGGCCCAGGACCGGGAGCTTGGTTTCGCGGGCGAACTTCAGCGCGCCGAGCTTGCCTTCGAGGCCGCGGATGCCGAAGCCGCCGGGAACGCAGATGGCGTCCACGCCGGCCAGGGCCTTCTTGGCGCCGGCCTCGGTGTCGCACTCGTCCGAGGGGACCCAGCGGATCTTGACCTTGGTGTTGTTCGCGAAGCCGCCGGCGCGCAGCGCCTCGGTCACGGACAGGTAGGCGTCCGGCAGGTCGATGTACTTGCCGACCAGGGCGATCTCAACCTCGTGCTTGGGGTTGTGGACGGCCTCCAGCAGGGTGTCCCAGCTGGTCCAGTCGACGTCCTTGAACGGCAGGTCCAGCGCGCGGACGATGTAGGAGTCCAGGCCCTGGGAGTGCAGCGTCTTGGGGATGTCATAGATGCTCGGAGCGTCCGGGCAGCCGATGACGGCGTCGAGGTCGACGTCGCACATCCGGCCGATCTTGTCGCGCATCGCCTGGGGCACCTCGCGGTCCGAGCGGATCACGATCGCCTCGGGCTGGATACCGATGGAGCGGAGCGCGGCAACGGAGTGCTGCGTCGGCTTGGTCTTCAGTTCCTGGGACGGTCCGATGTACGGGACCAGGGAGACGTGCAGGAAGAAGACGTTGTTCCGGCCGATGTCCTGGCGGACCTGGCGGGCGGACTCGAGGAACGGCTGGGACTCGATGTCGCCGACCGTGCCGCCGATCTCGGTGATGATGACGTCCGGGGCGTTCTTGCCCTCGGCGGGCAGCCGCATGCGGCGCTTGATCTCGTCGGTGATGTGCGGGATGACCTGGACGGTGTCGCCGAGGTACTCGCCGCGGCGTTCCTTGGCGATCACGGTGGAGTAGACCTGGCCCGTCGTGACGTTGGCGGAACCCTCGAGGTTCTCATCGAGGAAGCGCTCGTAGTGCCCGACGTCGAGGTCGGTCTCGGCGCCGTCGTCGGTCACGAAGACTTCGCCGTGCTGGAAGGGGTTCATCGTGCCCGGATCCACATTCAGATAGGGATCGAGCTTTTGCATAGTTACAGACAAGCCGCGCGCCCGCAGGAGGTGGCCGAGGCTCGAAGCCGTCAGACCCTTTCCGAGCGAGGACGCCACACCGCCGGTGACGAAGATGTGTTTGGTCGTCTTGGACGAGCCCGGGAACCGGGAATTTACACGGGAATTTGATCGCTGCACCACGGAATTTGAGCCTATCATCAAATCGGTCTTCTGAGGGTCCGAATCGCGCCGCTGTGATGGTCATCCCAGCGGCGCGCGGGGTCACGCCTGCTGCGGCAGGAGTTTCGCGTCGTCGAGCAGTTCCTGGGCGTGTGCGCGGGCCGACTCGGAGTCCTCCTGGCCGGCCAGCATGCGGGCGAGTTCGCGGACGCGCTCGGACTCGTCCAGTAGCTGCACGTCGCTGGAGGTGAACCCGGTGGCAGTGGCGCCGTCGGATCCCCGGACGGAGGTCTTGGTGACACGGATGTGCTGGTTGGCGAAGGCCGCCACCTGGGGCAGGTGGGTGACCACCAGGACCTGGACGTGCCGGGCGAGCATGGCCAGCCGGCGGCCGATCTCGACGGCGGCGCGGCCGCCCACGCCGGCGTCGACCTCGTCGAAGACGAAGGTGGGGACCGGGTCGACGGCGGCGAGCACCACCTCGATCGCAAGCATCACCCGGGAGAGTTCACCGCCCGAGGCGCCCTTGCCGAGCGGGCGGGCGGGGGCGCCCGAGTGCGGCTGGAGGAGGAACGCGATCTCGTCGGCGCCGTAGGGCCCGAGGCCGTCCCCGGCTTCGATATTGATCACCAGCGTGGCGTCGGCCATGGCCAGGGCGGTCAGCTCGGCACTGACACGGGCGGCGAGGTCCTTGGCCGCCTTCTTGCGAGCCTTGCTGATGGCCGCGGCCTGCTTGGTCAGTTCGGCCTCGGAGCGGACGACGTCGGCCTCGAGGGCTTCGATCCGGGTCGAGTCGTCCTGCAGCTCGGTGAAGCGTTCCCGCGCCTGGTCGGCCCAGACCAGCACTTCGTCGATGCTCGGCGCGTATTTGCGCACCAGTGCGGCCAGCGCGGCGCGGCGGTCCTCGATCTCGGCGAGCCGTTCGGGGCCCTCGGTGTCGAGGCCGGCCTGATAGCTGGCAAGCTCGCCGGCGATGTCGTTGAGCAGGAAGCCCACCTCGGCCAGCCGGGCGGCCGCGGAGCCGAGCTCGGCGTCGTGCTCGGCAACGTGTTCCAGGGTGCGTTTGGCGGCGTCCACCAGCGTGGTGGCGTCGGCTTCCTCGCCGAAGTCCTCGCTGATCAGGGCCTGGTGCGCGGTGCTCGCGGCGATCCGCAGCTCCTCGACGTTGGCGAGCTTGACCGCCTCGGCCTTGAGGGCCTCGTCCTCGCCGGGCTGCGGCTCCACGGCGTCTATCTCGGCCAGAGCGGCCTCCAGCGATTCGGCCTCGCGGAGCCGTTCCCGCGCCGCGTTGCGCAGCTCGTCCAGCTCGGCCTGGTTGCCCTTCCAGTGGGTGTAGAGCTGCTGGTAGGCGGCGAGCGTCTTGGCGAGCGGCTCCCCCGCGAACTTATCCAGCGCTTCCCGCTGCGCCACGGCGCTCTTGAGCCGGATCTGGTCGGATTGTCCGTGGACCACCACCAGGGCGCCACCGATCTCGGCGAGCACCCCTACGGGGGCGGTCCGGCCGCCCAGGTAGGCGCGGCTGCGCCCGTCGGCACCGACGCTCCGGGCCAGGATCAGCTCGGCGCCGCCGTCGAACTCCTCGACCTCGGCGCCGGCCTCACGGGCGCGTTCGACGGCGGCGTGGCCGGCGTCGAGTTTGAGGACCGCCTCGGCGGAGGCGCTCTTGGCGCCGCTGCGCACGGCTCCGGCGTCGGACCGGGCACCGAGGAGCAGGCCGACGGCGGTGACCACCATGGTCTTGCCGGCACCGGTCTCGCCGGTCACCACGCTCAGGCCGGGGCCGAGCGGGAGGGTGGCGTCCGTGATGACACCGAGGTCGCGGATTCGCAGTTCTTCAAGCATGGGTCACTTCGCAGTCGAGGGATCGGTGGGGTCGGGCAGCGGCATGGGCCGTGGCGTGCGCACCACGGGCATCGGGCCGGTGGGGATGGCGTCCGGTTGCGGCACCGGGCCGCGCCAGCCCTGGATGGGAAGCTCGAACTTCCTGACCAGGCGGCCGGAGAACGGGGTCTGGTGGGTGCGTGCCAGCCGGACCGGGGTGGCGGATCGGGTGACCTCCACGCGGGCGCCCGGGGGCAGGTCCACGGACCGCCGTCCGTCGCACCAGAGCACGCCCTGGGCGTCCGTCCGGCCGAGGATCTCGACGGCCAGCCGGGAGCGGGGCGAGACCACCAGCGGCTTGGCGAACAGGGCGTGGGCGCTGATCGGGACAATGACCAGTGCCTCCACCTCGGGCCATACCACGGGGCCGCCGGCGGAGAAGGCGTAGGCGGTGGAGCCGGTAGGGGTGGCGAGGACGACGCCGTCGCAGCCGAAGGAGGTCAGGGGGCGTTCGTCCACCTCCGTGACCACCTCGAGCATCCGTTCGCGGTTGCCCTTCTCGATCGCCGCCTCGTTCAGCGCCCAGGTGTGCCAGATCTTCTGGCCCCGGACCCACACCTGGACGTCGATCGTCATCCGCTCCTCCACCGTGTACTGGCGGCTGGCGATCCAGTCCACGGTCTGGGCGAGGTCTGCGCGCTCACTCTCGGCCAGGAAGCCCACGTGCCCGAGGTTCACGCCCAGCATCGGCACGTCCACCTCGCGCACCAGTTCCGCGGCGCGCAGGATGGTCCCGTCACCGCCGAGCACCATGACGAGTTCGACGTCGTGCAGCTTCACGTGGTCGTGCAGGACCTCCACGGGCTGGTCCAGCCGGCCGTAGAAACGTACCATGTCGCCGAGTTCGGACTTCTGCATCACGGGCACAATGCCTGCGGCGTGCAGCATGGCGCACGCGTCCCAGGCGGCCTTGAGGGAGTCCTCGCGGCCGGTGTGGGCAAGGATGAGGACACGCCTGCTCATCAGGTTCCGCCTTCTACTGCTTCGATTGCTGCATGGGCTGCTGGTTAGGTCCAGATGGTTCCAAGGAGCGCGGCCAGGGCCGCGTCCCGCTCCTCGATCTTAGGCAGGTCCGCCCGGATCGCGCGTTTTATCCACAGGAAGTACTCGACGTTTCCGTCCTGCCCCGGCAGGGGGCTCTGAGCCAGCCCGGCCAGTTCCAGTCCAGCGTCCAGGGCCGCGGCGGCCACCTTTTCGACGGCGAGGCGCCGTTCCCGTTCGGAGGTGACGACGCCGGTACGGCCCAGTCGGTCCTTGCCGATCTCAAATTGTGGTTTGACCATCAGGACCAGATCCCCGCCGGGTTCGGTGCAGGCGGCCAGCGGCGCCACCACCAGGGTCAGGGAGATGAAGGACAGGTCCGCGACGGTGAGCGCGGCCGGCCCTCCGATGGTCTCCGGGGTCATGTACCGGACGTTCAGGCCCTCGTGCACGGAGACCCGCGGGTCCTTGCGAATCTGCGGGACCAACTGGTCGTGGCCGACGTCCACCGCCACCACGTGCGCCGCACCCCGGCGCAGCAGCACCTCGGTGAAGCCCCCCGTGGAGGCGCCGGCGTCGAGGCAGCGCTTCCCCTCGACGGCGACGGCGGGGAAGGCGTCGAGGGCGCCGGCGAGCTTGTGCGCGGCGCGGCTGACGTAGTCATCCCCCGGGGTGGCGGCGACGTCCAGGCCGGTCGCGTCATCCACCTGCTGCGAGGCCTTGGCCAGGACGGTGCCCGCCGAACTGACCTTGCCGTCGGCGATCAGCCGGGCCGCGTGGGTGCGGGAGCGGGCGAGTCCGCGGCTGACCAGCGCCTGATCCAGCCGGGTCACGTGCGGGCCTCCCCCGTCACGTCCTCATTCAGGGCGTCGGCCAGCGCGTCGTGCAGGGCCGCGTAGACGTCGCCGTGGTCGGCTACCGGCAGGTGCGCGAGCGTGTCCAGAGGTTCGAGCAGCGCCTCGACGGCGGGGTCGGCGGCCAGCGGTGCGTCCGCCGTGCGCTCGGGCCAGTCCGGCTGGATGTCACCGACGCCGGGTGCGCCCGCAGGTGCGGGCTCGGCGGGGCGGGGCGATTCGATCATGCCTTCCAGTCTAGTGACCGGTCCAGTGCAGCTCCGGCGCCTGGGCGGTGGCGGCCTCCGGGGTGGCCGCCCACCACGCGGCGCAGCCGGCGCGCCAGGCATCGAGGTCCGCGGGGTCCCCCGTGATGCGCAGGACAGTGCCGTCCACGACGGCGGTGGCGGCGCCGCAGCGGAACCCTGCCCCGCCGTCGTGCTCGATGTCCGGGTAGGGCTGGAAGAGTCCGTTGAGGTCCTCGATCAGGTAGCCGGGGCGTTCGGCTGCCCGTGCGGCGAGGATGCTCTCGCGGGTGTCGACGCCGGTCAGGACCGCGACGGTGGCGAATCCGGCGTTGTTGCCGCCGAGGATGTCCGTGTCGAGGCGGTCGCCGACCACCAGGGGCCGGTCCGCGGCGAGCCGCTTGGCGGCGGTGTGGAAGAGCGGCGCCTCGGGTTTGCCCGCGACCAGCGGCGTGCTGCCGGTGGCGGAGGCGACGGCGGCCACGAGGGTGCCGTTGCCGGGGGCGATGCCGCGGGCCTGCGGGATCGACAAGTCCGTGTTGGTGGCCACCCAGAGGGCGCCGGCGGCGACGACATAGGCCGCCTCGGCCAGGTCCTTCCAGCCCAGGTCCGGGTGGAAGCCCTGCACGACGGCCACGGGCTCGTCGGCCTGGCTGCGGACCGGTACCAGGCCCGCGAGTTCGATCTCGCGGGCGAGGGCGGGGCCGCCGGTGATGAGGACGCGGGAGCCCGGGGGCAGCTTGGCGGCCAGCAGTTCACCGGCGGCCTGCGAGGAACTGACTACCTGCTCATCCTCGGCGGGCGCGCCCAGTTCACGCAGGTGGGCGGCGACCTCGGCGGGGCTGCGCGACGCGTTGTTCGTCACGTAGCCCAGCCCGACGCCGATCCCCGCCAGCCGTCCCAGCGCCTCGACGGCACCGGGGATGGCGTGCGGTCCCGCGTAGACGACCCCGTCGAGGTCCGAAAGGAGCGCGTCGAAGCGCGAGATCAGCCAGTCGTGGTCCATCGGGGCCTAGTCCTCCGTGTGGTCCCGGTTGCCGGCGTGGTCCTCGTGGCCGGTGTTGTCTTCGTGGCCGGCCAGCTCGTCGGCTTCCACCGAATCCTCGTCGGATTCGGCGTCGTCGGACTCGAAAAAGCCGGTCTCCTCGTCGTCGGAACCTGCGTCGACGTCGTCGGCCCGGCCTTCGGCGTTCTCCGGCAGGCCGGCGACCGCGGCGGCGCTGGCGGCCCGCGGGGCCTCGTCAGAGGTGATTCCTGCCTGGCGGTCGGCCTGCTCCTTCAGGAGGCGACGGCGGCGCTGCTCCTCGCGGGCCTCCTCTTCCTCGTCCCAGCCGAGGTCGATGATGTCCGGTTCCTCGTCGACGCCGAGGCCGAGGGCGTTCTCGGCCACCACGGCCTGGCGCTGCCACTTGGCGGCCTCGGTTTCGCGGCCCACGGCCGTCAGCGCGTCCGCGTAGGCGCGGAACAGGCGGGGGCTGTAGGAGAAGGCGCGGTTGATGTCCAGCTGCGGGATCTCCAGCTCGGAGACGGCGGCATCCAGCTGGCCGAGGTCGGTGCGGGCGCCGGCGGCCACGATGGCGAGTTCCACCTTGCCGGGGGCGTCCAGGTCCTTGGCTTCCTCCGAGCGGGCCATGTCGAGGGCACGGTCCGGACGGCCCAGGCCGCGTTCGCAGTCGGCCATGACGGGCAGATGGGTGTTGGAGCCGCTGATCCGGCGGTAGGTGCGGAATTCGCGCAGGGCTTCGCCGTAGTGTCCGGCGGAGTAGGCGGTAAGGCCCACTGCTTCGCGGACGGCGGCGAGGCGGCCGCCGCGGCGGCTGGCGGCGAGGGCGTGCTGGAAGGCCAGCTCCGGCTCGTCGTCGATCAGGCGCCCGGCCATGACCAGGTGGCGGGCCACCCAGGTGGCGCTGTTGTCCTCGAGGGTCTTGATCTGGTGCTGCGTGCCGCGGTCCAGTTCCTTGCCCGTGACGTCCTCGTCGATTTCGGGCGAACGGTCCCGGTCGGGGCGGTTGGCGCTGCGCAGGTCGGCGGCGTTGGGCTGGCGGACCGGACGGTCCTCCGCGCGGTCGCGGCCGAACTGGCGCGGGCCGGAGTCGCCGCGGTCGAAGCCGCGGGCCGGGCGGTCCTCACGGTCGCCGAAGGGCTTGCGGTTGTCTCCGCCGGAGAACGGCTTCCGATCCCGGTCACCACCAAAGCTGCGACGCTCACCATCACGGGCCGGACGATCACCAAACGGCTTCCGATCCCGGTCACCACCAAAGCTGCGACGCTCACCATCACGGGCCGGACGATCACCAAACGGCTTCCGATCCCGGTCACCACCGAAACTGCGACGCTCACCATCACGGGCCGGACGATCACCAAACGGCTTCCGATCCCGGTCACCACCGAAACTGCGACGCTCACCATCACGGGCCGGACG